>QEVM01000163.1 GCA_003576805.1 Pseudomonadota bacterium
GAAACGGCGGGCAAGACCGGAAAGAGCCAAAGCAGCTGACCATGGAAGGGGGTCAGTTTTCGTGACGCCAAGGGGTCAAATTCGGATGTCGCTTGACACCGGCGAACTGCCACCTGCCAATTCCTTCTGGTGCTCCTATCCCTCTTGCTCTCCTGCTCTGCGTCCCGTCCCCGGGTCCCTCGGTACTCTCCGTTGATGCGTCTCGCCTACGCGCCTGGCTCTGTTGCGCGCATGGTTCCTATCGTTCTTCGCTCCCGGATCTCGCCACCCGCCTCGTCTCGACCACGCCCGGCGCACAGGCGTGACCGTCTTTGCGCGCCCGCACCTGACGCGACACGCGCAGCGGCAGCAGCTACCGCGTTGCCGAGACGCTCCGCGATGCGCGCGACCTGCCTACTCGCTTCCGCGGCGGCGCTCCGTCGACGCCGCGCGCACGATCAGCCCAGGGCGATCGACCCAGCGCGAATCGCGCGTCCCTCCGTGCTTATCCTCCAGCACCGGCTCCAACTTCACTCCCGCCGCGCAACCGGTTCCCTATCTCCTTCATCTCCATCCCAGTTCATCCCCGCTCCTCCCTCCAAATCCGGCATCCACACCCGCACCAGCGCGCTCGTCTTCCCTTCACCGCGACTCCTCCTCAACTTCTCCGCTCTTCCGAATTGACCCCCCTTCGGGGCGCGGTTTAGGATGGCGGCGGGTGCATAGCGACGGGCAGGGTCGCCGTGCCTCCGACCTCGGGTGTGGGGGAGGGGGCGGGCCGCCGGGCCCGGTCGTGGACGCCGAAGTCCGAAGCTGCGCCCGACCGGAGGAGTCCTCGCGATGCCCGTGTTGCCGATCATCGACGCGCTCATCTTATTGGGCTGGACGAGCTTGTTCGGTGGGTTCGTGTTGAAGCTCGTGTACATGACGACGAGCTTCCGGCCGACGCTGTTCGGGTTGCACCCGAGCGACTTCATCCTCGTCGCGGGCGTGTGTCTGCTCTTCGCGCTCTCGCTCGCGGCGCGCACGTGGGTGAAGGCGCACGAGCCGGAGCTGCTGGCGCGGCGGCGCCGCGCGCGCCTGCTCGAGGCGGGCTACGACGAGAGCGAGCAGCCGAGCTTCGGGCGGCCGCGCCTCGGCGGCGAGGAACCGGAGTCGCGGCGGAGCGCGTCGGGCTTCTAGCGATCTGCCGGCGCAGGCGCGCACGAGGGGCGAGCCGCGCGGAGCGGCGCTCCGACCGGCGCGCGGCGCGCTACTCGGCGGAGCGGCGCGGCGCGAGCAGGCGCAGCGCGGAGCGGCACAGCTCCCAATAGAGCTGGGCGGCGGTCGTCGCGGTCTCGGTCAGCTTCCGGGTGATCGTGCGCACGGGTGCATCCTCCCTACCTCTAGGTGAGTAGCCGCGAGGCGCAGGTCGGTGGCAGGTTCCCTGGCGGTTTCCCGCCGGCGTGCCGCGCGCCGCCCTCCCGCCGGTCGCAGGGCGCCCGTTATCTTCCCGCCCCATGACGCGATCCCATTCGTCCGCATCGACTTCTCCGGCCGCGCCGGCGCCGGAGCGGCGCATCTGGATCGACGGCGCGCTGGTGCCGTGGGCGGCGGCGACGGTGCACGTGCTGTCGCACTCGCTGGCGCGGGGGTCGCTGGTGTTCGACTACCTCTCGGTGCACGCGACGCCGCGCGGGCCGGCGGTGTTCCGGCTCGCCGAGCATCTGCAGCGTTTCCAGCGTTCGGTGTCGATCGTCGGGCTGCCGATGCGGCAGTCGTACGACGAGCTCTTCGCGGGCGCCTGCGAGGTGGTGCGCGCCAACCCGGGCGCGACGGCGCTCAAGGTGATGGCGTACCTGCCCAGCGAAGAGGTGGACGTGGTGCCGATGGACGACCGCGTCGCGGTGGCGATGGCGGCGTACGACCCGGTCGCCGACGTGATCCTGAAGAAGGCCGCGCCGCGCCGCTTCTCGCCGCTGATCCACCTCAAGATCGAGCGCGTGCGGCGCCGCATCGAGTCGCACCTGCCGACGCACGCGAAGGCCGCCGCCAACTACCTCGGCCCGATGATGGCGAAGTGGCAGGCGCGCAAGGAGGGCTACGACGAGGTGGTGATGCTCGACGAGCACGGCCATCTCTCGGAGGCGCCGACGTCGAACGTGTTCCTCGTCGACGCGCAGGGCACGCTGCGCACGCCGGCGCTCGACGCGGTGCTGCCGGGCGTCACGCGCATGTCGGTGGTCGAGCTCGCGAAGCACGCGGGCGTTGCGGTGTACGAGGGCGTCGTCGAGCCCGAGGAGCTGGAGAGCGCGAGCGAGGCGTTCCTCGCGTCGACGAGCGTCGGCGTGTGGCCCGTCGCGTCGGTGGACAAGCGCCCGTTCCTGGTCGAGACGCCGGGCCCGATCACGGCGCGCCTGAAGGCGCTCTTCGATCGCGTCGTCGCGGGGCAGGAGCCCGACTTCGCGCACTGGCTGACGCCGGTCGAAGCGAAGTAGCGACGCACGTGCGCGTAGAGTCGGTGCAGATCGCGGCGTGCGCGGTCGCGAGCGCGCTCTGCGCGATCGTCGCGCCGCCGGTGCACGCGCAGCCTGCGTCGGTCACGATCGCCGGCTCGCTGCAGAGCGAGCTCGGCTGCCCCGGCGACTGGGATCCCTCCTGCGCCGTGACGAACCTCGCCTATGACGCGAGCGACGAGGTGTGGCAGGGAAGCTTTTCCCTTCCGGCCGGCGCCTTCGAGTACAAGGCCGCGCTGAACGGAAGCTGGGACCTCCACTACGGCGCATTCGCGCAGCAGAACGGCGCGAACCTCGCGCTCGACGTCGCCGCGCCGCGCACGGTGAAGTTCTACTACGACGACGCGATGCACTGGATCACGGACTCGCTCGGCAGCCGCATCGTCACCGCGCCCGGCAGCCACCAGAGCGAGCTCGGCTGCCCCGGCGACTGGCAGCCCGACTGCCTGCGCGCGTGGCTCCAGGATCCCGACGGCGACGGCGTCTACGAGCGCACGACGACCGCGCTGCCGGCGGGCGCATACGAGACGAAGGCGGCGGTCGGCGAGTCCTGGGACGAGAACTACGGCGCAGGCGGCGTTCTGAACGGACCGCAGATCGCGTTCGCCGTCGCGGAGGACTTCGAGCCCGTGACGTTTCGCTTCGACGGCGCGACGAACGAGCTGACCGTCCACGTCCCCGAGCCGCCCGCCGCGACGCTGGCGGTTGGCGCCGTCGCGGCGCTGGTCGTAACTGCGCGCTCGCGTCGTCGCCGTAGCCCGAACGAGTAGACTGGCATTCACGGCACTGCAGCGCCCGCCGGACCGAGCTAGACGTCGCACGGAGGCTTCATGGAAATCGCCTTCACCGCCGTGTTCAAGAAGGTCCCGAGCGGATGGATCGCGTTCGTGGAGGAGCTGCCGGGCGCGAATACGCAGGGCGGGACGCTGTCGGAAGCACGCGAGAAACTCCGCGAAGCCGTCGAGCTGATCCTGGATGCGAACCGGTCGCTGATCCGCGAGCAAGCCGGAGAAGCGGACGTCATTCGAGAGCCCCTGAAGATCCAGGTGGGTTGAAGCGGGGACTCGTTGCCCCCGGAGCGGGTCGCTACCGTGCCCGCCGTCATGCGCATCCTCTCCGGCATCCAGCCCAGCGGCGAGCCGCACCTCGGCAACTACTTCGGGGCGATGCGGCAGCACGTCGAGCTGATGGCGAAGGGCGAGGCCATCTACTTCCTCGCCGACTACCACTCGATGACGTCGATCCGCGACGCCGGCGAGCGCCGCCGCTACACGCGTGAGCTGGCGCTCGACTACCTCGCGCTCGGCCTCGATCCCGAGCGCGCGATTCTCTACCGCCAGTCCGACCTCCCCGAGGTGTGTGAGCTGGCGTGGATCCTCACCACCGTGACGCCGATGGGTCTGCTCGAGCGCGCGCACTCGTTCAAGGACAAGGTCGCGCAGGGGCTCGCCGTGAATCACGGCCTGTTCGCATATCCGGTGCTGATGGCCGCCGACATCCTCATCTACAACGCCGACATCGTGCCGGTCGGGCAGGACCAGAAGCAGCACCTCGAGATGACGCGCGACATCGCGGGCGCGTTCAACCACGCCTACGGGCGCGAGGTGTTCAAGCTGCCCGACCCGATGATCCTCGAGCACGTCGCGGTCGTGCCGGGCACCGACGGGCGCAAGATGAGCAAGAGCTACGGCAACACGATCCGCATGTTCGCGCCGCAGGGCGAGATCAAGAAGGCGGTGATGGGAATCGTCACCGACTCGACGCCCGTCGATCAGCCGAAGGACGTGTCGGCGTCGCTCTTCCAGCTCTGGGCGCTGTTCGCGACGGAGTCCGAGCGCGCGGCGCTCTTCGCGCGCGCGAAGGCCGGCGGGCTCGGCTACGGCGAGGTGAAGAAGGACCTGCTCGCGCGCATCACCGCGCACTTCGCGCCGCTGCGCGAGCGGCGCGCGCAGTGGGAGCAGCGCGGTCACGACGTCGAGGACGTGCTGCGCGACGGCGCGCGGCGGGCGCGGGAGATCGCGCGGCCGGTGCTCGAGGCGGCGCGCGACGCGGCGGGGTTGGGGGCGGCGAAGGCAGGCGCATAGCCGGTGCGACCGCGAGCCTTGTGGGGCTCGCCGCTCGCCTTCGGCTCGCTACGCGGGAAACGGGCGTGTTGGCTGCGGTCGGGGCATTGAGCTCGCGTTTACGACCGCGAGCCTTTTGATCTCGCCGCTCGCCTTCGGCTCGCTACGCGGGAAACGGGCGTGTTGGCTGCGGTCGGGGCAGCGAGCTCGCGTTGACGACCGCGAGCCTCATGGGGCTCGCCGCTCGCCTGCGGCTCGCTACGCGGGAAACGGGCGCTTTGGCTGCCGTCGCGGCAACGCGCTCGCGTGTACGACTGCGTTCACCTCCGGGCGGTGCGGGCGCAGGCGACGCAGACGGTGGTGCCGGGCATGGCGCGGAGGCGGGCGACGGGGATGCTGGCGCCGCAGCTCGTGCACTCGCCGAGGTGGCCCTGGGCGGCGCGGTCGAGGGCGGCGTCGAGGGCGGCGAGGCGGCGCACGGCGAGCTCGTCGAGCGCGACGGCTTCCTGCACGATGGTGGTGTCGGCGCCGCGCTCGGCCTGGTCCATCGGCTCGTCGCGCATGACCGCTTCGAGCGACGCCTCGGCGCGCTGGCGCTGGGCGAGGCGGGTGCGGATGCGTTCGCGCTCGCGCTCGAGCTCGCGCACGAGCGACTCGAGCTCGCGCTTGCGCGCGGTCTCGGCGGAGTCGCGCGGCAGGCGTCCGGCGGTCGCGATCGCCCACAGCACGTCGGTCTCGGACAGCAGGCCCGCGAGCCGGCGCTCCTCGTCGACGATCGGGAGGCAGCCGATGCGTCGCTCCGCCATGCGCTCGGCGGCTTCCGAGATCGACGCCTCCGGCCCGAGCGTCTCGGGGTCGTGGCTCATGATCTCGCCGACGCGCCACTCGCGCGCGGTCTCGCGCTCGCCGGGCGAGAGCGGCTGGCGCAGCGTCATCGAGAAGGGAAGCGCCGCGCGCAGGTCGTCGATCGAGAGCACGCCGACGACGCGCCGCTCGCGGTCGAGCACCGGCAGGTGCCGGATGCCGCGGTCGATCATCTGCTCGAAGGCCTCGAGCGCGGACGCGTCGGGCGACACCCACACCGGATCGCCGCTCATGAACGCCTTCACGGCATGTGCCTGCATCGGAGCATTCCTCCTCGACTTCGCACGTCCGGAGTCCGACATCCGAAGTCTTGAAGTGCAACGCGCGTACCGCCGCCGGCCCGCCGCAGCGGAGCGCACGCGCCGTGCGCTGTGGCGTCGCGCCGCAGCGGCGCGCGCCTGCGCCCGGCCGCGCCCCGGGAGTCTAGGTCTGCGGATCGGGGTGCAGCAGGCGCGCGGCGTCGGGCTCCCAGCTCACCCAGAGCTTCGCGCCGGCCACGACCTCCGGCGCCTCGCGCGCGGCGTCGAGGTAGTGAATCCACTCGCCGCCGTCGGCGTCGCGCAGCGCGCAGCGCCGCAGCGCGCCCTGGAAGACGACGTCCGTGACGGTGACCGGAACTCCGATCCGGCCGGGCGCGGGCGCGTGCGCCGCGAGCGCGAGGCGCTCGGGGCGGACCATCAGCAGCGCGGGCGCGCCGGGCTCGAAGCGGCGGCCGTGCGTCGCGACGTCGCCGCGCGCGCCGCTCGGCAAGACGCACGCCGCGCGCCCGCTCGCGCTGCGCTCCACCGTGACCGGGATCAGGTTGGCGTCGCCGAGGAAGCGCGCGACGAAGGCGGACGCCGGCGACTGGTAGACCTCCTCCGGCGTCCCGATCTGCTCGAGCCGGCCCGCGCGCATCACCGCGAGCCGGTCCGAGAGCGTGAGCGCCTCCTCCTGGTCGTGCGTCACGAACACGAAGCTGACGCCGACGTCGCGCTGGATGCGCTTGAGCTCGAGCTGCATCTCGCGGCGCAGCGCGAGGTCGAGCGCGGAGAGCGGCTCGTCGAGCAGCAGCGCGCTCGGGTCGTTGACGAGCGCGCGGGCGAGCGCGACGCGCTGGCGCTGGCCGCCCGAAAGCTGGCTCGGCTTGCGCGCGGCGAGCTCGCCGAGCCGCACGACGGCCAGCATCGCGCGCACGCGGCGCTCGACGTCGGCCGCCCGGCCGCCGCGCACGCGCGGCCCGAACGCGACGTTGTCGAACACCGAGAGGTGTGGGAAGAGCGCGTAGCTCTGGAACACGGTGTTGACCGGGCGCCGGTAGGGCGGAACGCCCGCCATGTCGCGGCCGCCGACGCGCAGCACGCCGTGCGTCGCGTCCTCGAAGCCGGCGATCAGGCGCAGCAGCGTCGTCTTGCCGCAGCCGGACGGCCCGAGCAGCGAGAAGAACTCGCCGCGCCGGATCTCGAAGCTCGCCTCGTGCACCGCGACGACGTCGCCGTAGCGCTTGCCGACCTTCTCGAGCGCGACGACGGCGTCGCCCTGCGCGCCTGCGTTCAAGCGCGCCCCTCCTCGGGCGTCGCGGGCGGCGCCTCGGGGTCGAAGCCCTTGTCGCGGCTCGCGTACACCCAGCGCGACGTCTTCGCGAGCTCGGCCGCGATCTCCGCGAGCCGCTCGTCGAGCCAGTGCGGGCGCTGCGCGATCGTGTCGGCGATGCCGCTCTTCAGGTACGCGTCGGTGGCGAGCGAGGGGCCGTAGTGGCGCCGGTAGACGTCGTAGCGGAACAGCGGGCGCAGCCGCTTCAGGTCGTTCGCGCCGGTCGGCAGCGGCAGCAGCGCGACGTCGTTCTTGCCGCGCGCGCGCCGCTCCTCGAGCCGGGTCAGCACGACGTCGAGGCTGGTGGCGAGGTGCTTCGGCTCGCAGTACTCGGCGAAGTCGTCGTACAGGAGCTGGATCACCGCCTTCGCCTCGTCGATCGGGAGCCGCGCCTCGCGCTCGCGCCCGACGCGGCGCAAGAGCAGCATGAACGGGACCGGCCGGTCGCCCTCGCGCGCGATGATCTCCGGCTCGCGGAAGTCCGGCTGCCGGTACGGGAAGTGGCGCGGGTCGATCGCGTCGAAGCCGCCCCGCCCGTAGAAGAGGATGCGCTGCAGCGAGAGCTTGTCGTCGGGACTGAAGAACTCGACCTCGGCGGCGAGGTCGACGCGCATGCCGAAGTAGCGGCCGGGCGCGGCCGGATCGGGCAGCGCGATCGCGCCGCGCTGGTGCAGCGCGTGGAGATAGGTGACCGCGAGGTCGAGCGGGGCGATGCGCAGCCAGTAGGTGAGCACCGTGCCGCGCGCCTCGGGCAGCATGTAGATGTGCGAGAGGTACACGACGCACAGGTCTGGGCTGTAGGCCGGGTTCACGAGCACGCGGCCGTCGCGGACGCCGCGGATCGCGCCGGTGGCGCGGTCGCGCGCGACGAGCAGGAAGTAGCGCGCGTAGGTGCCGGAGCGGACCGGCGCCAGCGAGTCGTCCTGCAGCATCTTGCGGATGACCGGCTCGGTCTCCATCTCGCCCGCCGCGCCGAACGCCTTCCACAGGATCTCGTACGCTTGCCCGAAGTCGGGATGATCGGGATGCTCGATCGACTCCACCTCGTACTTGCGCGTCTCGCGCTCGATCATCTCGACGACGTCCTGCGCGTAGAGGTCCTTCAGGCAGAGGCGAACGCGCGTACCGAGGGTCATGACCTCCTCTCCGCGAGCGAGCGGCGAGCACCGGAGCGGCCGGCGACGTGAAGGATCAGGAACACCGTTCCGACCCCCGTTCCGAGAACCGGTCCGTCTGGGTCTTCGAGGATCGGGCCGCCGCGGGCGAGCCGCTGCGACCCGCCGCGAGCTTAGCGGGACGCCATGCGGCGGACATCGCGGTGGTCGGCGGCGGCTTCACGGGCGTCTCGACGGCGTGGCACCTGCGGCAGCGGCATCCGGAGCTCGGCATCGCGCTGGTCGAAGCGCGCGTCCTCGGCCACGGCGCGAGCGGCCGCAACGGCGGACAGGTGCTGCACGGGGTGAACGGCCACGAGCCGGCCACGCCCGACGCCGCGCGTCGCGTCCACGCCGCGACGCAGCTCGGCATCGACCTCGCCGAGCAGCTCGCCGCCCGCTACGCGCGGCCCGGCACGTTCCGGCGGCGCGGCTGCCTCGAGATCTACACGAGCGCGCGACGCGCCGAAGCGGCGCACGCGCGCGCCGAGGCGCTGCGCGCGGCCGGCATCCCGGCGGAGTTCGTGCCCGCGACGTCGCTGCGCGTGCAGGGCGCGTGCGGCGCGATCCTCGATCCGCTGGCGGGCCGCCTCGACGGCTACGGGCTGCTCCAGGCGATGCGGCCGGTGCTGGTCGAGTCGGGCGTCGCGCTCTTCGAGCGCACGCCGGCGCTGCGCATCCGCACCGGCGCGGAGATCGCGATCGAGACGCCGCAGGGCGAGCTGCGCGCGCGCTCGCTGGTGCTCGCGACCAACGCGTACACGCCGTCGCTCGGCTTCTTCGCGAACGGCATCCTGCCGCTGCACTCGCACGTGCTCGCGACCGCGCCGCTCGCGGACGACGACTGGAAGCGCATCGGCTGGGACGACTGGGACGGCTTCAGCGACGACCTCGACCGCATCGCGTTCGCGTGCCGCACGCCGGGCGGACGCCTGCTCTTCGGCGGCGGCGGCAACGCCGCCTACGACTACCGCTTCGGCGGCGCGACCGAGATCGCGGTGCGCGCGGGCGACGGCGCCGAGCGCTTCCTGCGCGGCGCGCTGGCGCGCTACTTCCCGGCGCTCGCCGCGACGCGGGCCGAGCACCGCTGGGCGGGCGCGCTCGCGATCACGCTCGACCGCGTCTGCTCGATGGGCGTCGGCGGGCCGCACCGCAACGTCTATCACGCGCTCGGCTACAGCGGGCACGGCGTCGCGCTCGCGCTGCTCGCGGGCCGCGTGCTGGCCGACCTCTACGACGACCACCACGAGCCGTGGCGCGATCTGCCCTTCTACCAGAAGCGGCTGCCGCCGCTGCCGCCCGAGCCGCTGCGCTGGCTCGGCTACCAGGCCTACACGCGCATCACCGGACGCTCGCCGCGCAAGCGCGCGCAGCTCCGCTGATCTAGAGCCGGTCGAGCGCTCGGGTGAGGGCCGCGAACATGCGGTCCATCTCGTCGTGCGTGACGACGAGCGGGGGCGAGAGCGCGACGGCGTCGCGGATGCCGCGCACGATGACGCCCTCCTCGCGCGCGAGCACGTGCGCGGCGAGGCCGAGCGCGTTGGGCGGGGCGTCCGCGCGGGGGCCGCGCGGCGGACGCCGCAGCTCGAGCGCGCCGATCAAGCCGAAGCCGCGCGCCTCGGCGACGAGCGGGTGCTCGGCCATCTTGCGCAGCGCGGCCTGGAAGCGCGGTCCGACGTCGTCGCGCACGCGCTCGACGAGCTTCTCGCGCTCGAGGATGTCGAGGTTGGCGAGCGCGGCGGCGCACGTCGCGGGATGGCCGGTGTAGGTGAAGCCGTGCGCGAGATAGCCGCCCGCCTCGAGCGCGGCGGCGATCTCGTCGCTCACCAGCGTCGCGCCGAGCGGCAGGTAGCCGCTGGTGATGCCCTTCGCGGTCGTCAGCAGGTCGGGCTCGAGCTCCCAGAGCACCGACGCGAACCACGCGCCGAGGCGCCCGAAGCCGGTGATCACCTCGTCGGCGACGAACAGGATCTCGTGGCGGCGGCACAGCGCGCGCAGCGCGGCGAGGTGGCCGGGTGGCGGCACGATCACGCCGCCGGCGCCCTGCACGGGCTCGACGAACATCGCCGCGATCGTGTCCGCACCCTCGCGCGCGATCGCCTGCTCGGTCTCGGCGAGACACCAGGCGGCGTACTCCTCCGCGCTCTTGCCCGAGCCGTACGCGTGCGGGCCGGGCACGTGCACGAAGCCGGGCAGCGGGAGATCGAAGGGATCGGTGCACGTCGGGAGGCCCGTCAGGCTCGTCGTCGCGATGCCGACGCCGTGATAGGCGAAGCTGCGCGAGAGCAGCTTCGACTTGGCGCTGCGCCCGCGCAGCTTCCAGTAGGCGCGGATCAGCTTCAGCGCGGTCTCGTTCGCCTCGGAGCCCGAGTTGCTGAAGATCGTGTGCTGGAGGTGCGCGGGCGCGCGGCTCGCGAGGCGCGCGGCGAGGCGGATCGCGGGCTCGGTCGTCGTGTCGAAGAACGACGGGTAGTACGCGACCTCGCGCATCTGCGCGGCGACCGCCTCGGCGATCTCGTCGCGGCCGTAGCCGACGTTCACGCACCACAAGCCCGCGAGGCCGTCGAGCAGCTCGCGGCCGTCCTCGTCGTAGAGCGTGCAGCCCTTGGCGCGGCGGACGACGTGCGTGCCGTCCTGGTGCATCGCGCGGTGATCCGTGAAGGGGTGCAGGTGGTGCGCCTGGTCGAGCCGGCGCAGCGTCGCGAGGTCGAAGGCGCTCATGTGGGCACTACAGCACGGCGCTCCGACACCCGCCACCCGATCGCGCGGCGCGGCGGCGCGCGCGCAGCGGCGCTGCTAGAAGGCCGGCGTGGAGCCCGTCCTCGTCGCCGACGATCTCGCGCCCGGCGATCGGCCGGCCGCCGCGCGCGACTGGTCCGACGTGCGCGTCCACCGCGTCGCGCAGCCGGCGGACCCGGACTTCGCGCTCGCGTACGAGCGGCTGTGGCGCGCGTTCGGCGCCGCGGGCGAGATGGAGCGGCGCGAGGTGATCGAGGCGCGGCTCGGCTGGGATCCCGCACGGCCCGTCGCCGGCGCGGCGCTCGCGTACGAGCTGCTGGTGCTGCGGCGCGGCGGCGCGCTCGCGGCGCTGCGCGACCACAGCGCGGTCGTGCGGCTCGGCGCGGACGGCCGCCCGCTTCCGGGACCCGTCGTCGTGCACCTCTCGCACGCGTGGGTCGAGCCGCCGCTGCGCGGCAGCGGACTCGCCGCGTGGCTGCGCGCGCTGCCGCTCCAGGCCGCGCGCCG
>QEVM01000420.1 GCA_003576805.1 Pseudomonadota bacterium
CGCGCCGCGCGATGCCCGCGAGACCCAGCTCGCGCGCGCGGCGCAGCCGCGTCGTCGGCGCGCGCGCCGCCATCACTCGATGTAGCCGAGACGGCGCAGCTGCTCTTCGGTCACGGCGTCGATCTCGCCCGGCGTGCGCCGCGCGGCGCGATCCGCGACGCGCGCGCGGAAGCGCTCGATGTCGGCCAGCAGCCGCGCCACCTCGTCGGGCCGCTCGTCCGCGAGCGAGCGCTGGTCGTCGAAGCCCTGCGCGAGGTCGTAGAGGCCGCGCACCTCGAGCGCGCCGTCGGCGCCGGCGTGCGCGACCAGCTTCCACGGCCAGCGGATCGCGGCGTGGATCTGCTCGTCGCCCTTGTCCGCGTCCGCGAACACGACCTCGGGCGCCGCGCCGGCGTCGCCGCGCACGAGCGCGGCGAGGTCCTCTCCGAAGAGATCGCCGACGGGCGGCAGCCCGAGCAGCGACAGCGTGGTCGGCAGCAGCGAGTAGACCGACACGGCGGCCGGCTCGACGCGCGGCGCGATCCCCCACGACTTCGGCGTCTTCACCAGGAACGGCACGCGGATCAGCTCGTTGCCGAGCGCGAGGCCGGTGTGGCCGGCGACGTCGTGCTCGCCGAAGGCTTCGCCGTGGTCGGCGACGACCCAGATCAGCGCCTCGTCGTAGCGGCCGCGCGCGCGCAGCGCGTCGAGGAACGCGCCCATCTCGGCGTCGAGATGGCGCACCGACGCCGCGTAGCGCTGCAGGAAGTTCTCGAGCTGCGGCCGGAACGCCTCCGTTCCGATCACGCCCTTCTCGCGGAGCTGCATGAAGCGGTAGTACGAGCTGACCGCGCCGAAGTCGAAGTCCGCCGGCAGCGCGTCGTGCGGCGGCAGGTACGGGCCGTGCGTGTCCATCGTCTGCACGTGCACGAACGCGGGGCGCGGCGCGCGGTCGACGAGGTCCAGCGCGCGGCGCCGCATCTCCGCCGCGTCGCGGAAGTAGACCGCGTTGGTGACGGCGCCGACGCGGTACGCCGGCCCCGTCGCCGCGGCGCCGACGAGCTGCAGCAGGTGCGTGACGAGCAGGTCGCCCATGGCGTGCGGGTCGATGAACTCGTCGTAGCCGTGCGCCCAGCCGAGTCGATGGCTGACGAGCGGGTTCGCCGACACGCCGGCGGTTCGGAAGCCGGCGCGCTGCAGCTCGCTCGCGAGCGTCGGCACCGACGGGCCGGGCGAGTTGCCGACGACCGCGTACGGCAGCGACGCGAGCGTCCCGGGCATCGAGCCGCGCGTCCAGTTGGACGGCGCGAAGGCGTGTGGGAAGTGCACGGCGTCGGCGGCGAGCGCGTCGAGTCGCGGGGTCACGCTCGCGCCGTCGACCACGCGCCCGAAGTAGTCGCCGCGCATCGTGTCGAGCACGAGCACGAAGACGTCGGGCGTTCCGGGCGGCGGCGCGGGCCGCGCCGCGGGCGCGGGCGTGCGCGGGAAGAGCAGGGCGTGGAACGGCGCGGCGAGCAGCAGCGCGGCGGCCAGCACGGCCGCCGGCCGGCGCGGCG
>QEVM01000007.1 GCA_003576805.1 Pseudomonadota bacterium
CCGCCAAGCCTCCGACGCAAACGTCCTCTGATGAGCCACGTCATCCCCCCCGGCTCTCTTCTACCATGCCGGGCGGCTTTTTCAGAGGTTCCCTAGTCGCAGCGCACGCGGGCGGCCCGCGGCCCCGGTCCTTATGCTGGGCCGCGCATGGGGCTCGAAGTCGTGCGGCGCGGCCTCGCGGTCGGCGCCCTGCTCGGCGCCGCGGCGGCCGCCGAGACGATCCGCAGCACGCCGGCGCTGCATGCGGGCCCGCCCGCGTGGCTGCCCGCGTTCGAGCTGGCCTCGCTCTTCGTGTGCGCGTACGGCGCGCTCGGCGTCGCGCTCGGTGCGGTCCTCGCGCCGTTGCCGCGGATCGGCGGTGCGCGCGCGCTCTGGCCGCTCGCGCTGCTGGCCGCGGCGTTCGCGGCGCTGAACGAATCCGCACGTCACGTCGACTGGATCGACGCGCACCGCCACGCCGCGCGCGCCGCGATCGGGATCGCGGCGGTCGCAGCGGTCGCGCACGCCCTGCTCCGCCCCGCGCGAACGCCGCACGCGCTGCGCCGGCTCGAGACGGCGTTCGCAGCGCTCGCGGTCCCGGCCGCGCTCGGCGCCGCGCTCTACGCCGCGCGTCCGTTTCCGGGCGCCGGCGGCGGCTCGGGCAGCGCCGACGTGATCGCGTTCGCGCCGCGCTTCGCGCCGGAGCCGCCCGAAGCGCTCGCCTCTGCACGCGCGCCGGGCCGGCCGCGCGCGCTGCTGATCGGCGTCGACGGCGCGTCGTGGGATCGCATCGAACGCGGCATCGCGGCCGGCCGACTCCCGACCTTCGAGGCGCTGCGCGCGCGCGGCGTCTCCGCGCCGCTCGCGTCCGTCGTGCCGACCTACTCGCCGTCGATCTGGACGTCGGTGGTGACCGGCGTCGCGCCGCAGCGGCACGGCATCGAGGACTTCTACCTGCTCCAGCTCCCGCGCCTCGGCGTCGAGAATCTCCAGCTGCGCCGCAGCTTCGGCGTGATGCGCTGGCTGCTCGAGCGCAGCGGCGAGCTGGCGCTGACGCCCGTCACGAGCAGCCTGCGGCGCAGCAAGGCGCTCTGGAACCTCGCCGACGAAGCGGAGCTGCGGAGCGCCGTGGTGGGCCTGTGGGCGACGTGGCCGCCCGAGCCGCTGCGCAGCGGCGTCGTCGTCTCCGACCACGCGAGCGCCGCGCGCCAGCAGGAGTGGCTCGATCGCGGCAAGGCGAGCGCCGAGAGCGAGGTGACGACGTGGCCCCCGGAGCTGGCGCAGCGCCTCGCGCCGCTCCAGCGCGCGCCGGAGAGCGTGTCGCGCGACGAGCTCGCGCGCTTCGTGCGCGTGGACGACGCGCTCTGGCGCGAGTTCGAGGCGACGCGCGCGTTCTCGAAGAGCGTACCGATCTCCGCGTTCCGCTCGAGCCACCTGAACGACGACTTCTACGCGCGCGCCGCGTTCGCGCTCTGGAGCGACGCGAAGCCCGATCTCCTCGTCCTCTACCTGCGCTCCGCGGACGAGCTGTCGCACTTCTTCTACGAGGCGGGCGTTGCCGAAGCGTCCGCGCTGGGCTGGAGCGCCGACGACGTGCGCCGCTACGGCGACGTCGTCGACAACGCCTACGCGTGGATCGACCGCGCCCTCGCGCCGCTGGTCGGCGCGGCGCTCGCGGGCGGCGACACGCTGATCGCGGTCGTGTCGGACCACGGCTGGGAGCGCGAGGCGTCGGGCCGCTACAACCACAACGACGCGCCGCCCGGGATCCTGATCCTGGCCGGCGCGGGCGTGTGCGGCGGCGACTGCCCGCCGCTGCGCGCGCCGAGCATCTACGACGTCGCGCCGACGCTGCTGGAGCGACTCGGTCTGCCGCTCTCGGCGGAGCTCGTCGGGCGCCCGCTCCGCGAGGCGTTCACCGAGCCGCGCGAGTCGCCGCGCGTCGCCGCGTACGGCGCGCCGCTCGGCGCCGCGCGCGCCATGGCTTCCGGGAGCGACGCCGCGACGCGCGAGAAGCTCGAGGCGCTCGGCTATCTGCGCAAGTAGCGGAGCGTCAGCCGGCGGCGCGGACCAGCCGCGGGATGTGCTGCCGGCAGTTGGTGTCCCACGCCTCGATCGTGAACACGATCGCGCGCTCGGGCTCCGCGTCGTAGCTCGGGTCGGAGAGGCGCGCGAGCAGGACGGGATCGTCGTCCACCACGCGCGCCCGGCCCCACACCTTGATGCGTCGGCGCGCCGACCAGTCCATCAGGAACAGGAACGCCTGGTCGTTCTCGGCGAGGTTGCCGGCGCTGATGTACTGCCGGTTGCCGCTGAAGTCGGCGAACGCGAGCGTGCGCGCGTCGAGCACGCGCAGGAAGCCGGGCGGCCCGCCGCGGTGCTGCACGTACGGCCGGCCCGCAGCGCTCGCGGTCGCGAGGAAGAAGCTGTCGAGCCCCGCCAGCATCTCGGCGAGCTTCGGCGTGACGCGGTCCTGCCAGCCTCCCGTCGCCTCGAGCCGCGCGTAGGCGTCGCGAGATCCCGCGCGGGTCTGGAGCGCCTTGACGCTCTTCGTGAAGGCGACGTCCGTGGTGGGTCGGGCGTCCATGTCGAGTCCTCCTGCGTCGGCACAGGTTTGACGCAGCGAGCGGGCCGGGGACACTGGGCACGCGCGCGAATCACCTTTGCCGGAACCGCAAAGGACGCGGCGTGCGGGGGCGCGTTGGATCAGCTCGAGGCGATGCGCGTCTTCGCGGCGGTCGCCGACCGCGGCAGTCTCTCGGCGGCGGCGCGTGCGCTCGGCGTTCCCGTGGCGAGCGTGAGCCGCAAGCTCGCCGCGCTCGAGGCGCACACGGACGCGCGGCTGCTCGCGCGCACGACGCGCCGCATGGCGCTCACCGAAGCGGGACGCCGCTACCTCGACGCCGTCCGGCGCGTGCTGGCGGCCGTCGAGGAGGCCGACCGCCGCGTCGCGGCCGACGCGCGCGAGCTGCGCGGTCCGCTCGCGGTGACCGCGCCGCTGGTCTTCGGTCGCCTGCACGTGCTCCCGATCGTCACCGAGTTCCTGCGCGCGCATCCGCGGGTGGATCTCCAGCTCCTGCTCGCGGATCGCAACGTCGAGATGATCGAGGCGGGCATCGACGTCGCGGTCCGCATCGGCGCGCTGCCCGACTCGTCGATCGTCGCGCAGCGCGTCGGCAGCGTGCGGCGCATCACCTGCGCGAGCCCCGCGTATCTGCGCGAGCGCGGCACGCCGGCGGCGCCCGAGGATCTCGCCGCGCACGACGGCATCGCGTTCGCGATGCTCACGTCCGGCGACGGCTGGCCGTATCCCGCGCGGCGCGGAACGCGCACGGTCGCCGTGCGCGCGCGGCTCACCGTCACGACCGCCGAAGCGGCGATCGACGCGGCCGTCGCGGGGCTCGGCGTGACGCGCGTGCTCTCGTACCAGGCCGCCGCGGAGCTCGCGGCCGGCCGTCTCGTCGCGATCCTCGAACGCTTCGAGCCGCCCGCCCTACCGGTCCACGTGCTCCACGCCGAAGGCGGCGCACCGCGTCCGAAGCTGCGCGCCTTCACGACGCTGGCCGCCGCGCGGCTGCGCGCGGCGCTGCGGGCATGAGCTCGCGCGGCGCGATCACGCTGGCGCTCGCCGCCGCGGCGCTCGCGCTCGCGGCGTGCGGCCCCGACGCGGCGTCGCGCGCCGCGGGCGACCCGCTCGAGCTGCGGCTCGTCAGCCAGTTCCCGCGCCAGTCGATCCTGGCCGCGCCGACGCGCTTCGTCGAGGAGGAGCTCGCGCGGCGCTTCGGCGAGCGGCTGCGCATCCGCGCGTTCTACGGCGGCGCGCTGGTGACGCCCGAAGAGCAGCTCGCGGCGATCGGGCGCGGCGTCGCCGACGCGGGCACGGGGTTCTGGATCTACGCGCCGGGACGCCTGCCGCTCGGCGGCTTCGAGTACCGCTTCGTGCTGAACGATCCCGACGTGCGCGCGCAGGCGGCGGTGAAGCGGCGGATGTTCGAGACGATCCCGGCGCTCGGCGCAGAGCTCGCCGCGGCGAACGTCGCGCCGCCGCTCGTGTTCGCGCCGCTCTCGCCGTACCTGCTGCTCTCGCGCGAGCCGATCCGCAGCCTCGACGAGGTGCGCGGCAAGCGCGTCGGCTTCACGCCCGTCGAGTACGTGCCGCTGTTCCGCTCGCTGGGCGCCGTGCCGGTGCTCTCGCCGGCGTCGGAGTTCTACGAGCGGCTCGGCCTCGGCGTCGTGGACGCCGTGCTCGTCTCCGTCGAGATCTTGTACCTGTTCCGGCTGCACGAGCTGGCGCCGCACCTGCTCGACCTGGCGCTCAACACGCCGACACCGGGAAGCGTCTGGGTGAACCTCGACTACTGGAACGCGCTCGCGCCGGACGAGCGCGCGCGCTTCGCGGACGCGGGCCGCGCCGCCGAGGCGCGCTACCTCGACCTGCTCGAGCAGGAGGTGCGGCGCGCGCGCGCGGCGCTCCTCGCGGCCGGCGTGTCGGTGAGCCGGCCGAGCGACGCCTCGATCCGCGCGTGGGCGAGCCGGCTGCCTCCCTTCGCGCGCGAGTGGGCGGCCGCGATGGACGCGCGCGGCCTGCCGGGCAGCGCGGTCGTGGACGCCTACGTCGCGCTCTCGGGAGCGACGCCGTGAGGCGCGCCGCCGCCGCGCTCGCCGGCCTCGGCGTCGTCGCGATGACGCTGCTCGGCACCGCCGACGTGGTGGGCCGCTTCGCGCTGGGCCGCCCGCTGCTCGGCCAGGTCGAGGTGACGCGCATCCTGCTCGTGTGGGTCGCGTTCCTCGGGCTCGCGGAGGCGGAGCGCGCGGGCGGACACGTGCGGCTCGCGGTGCTCGACCCGTGGCTCGGCGCGCGCGGTCGCGCGCGGCGCGACTGCGCGGTCGCGGTGCTGGCCGCCTGCGTCGCGGGGGGCGTCGCGGTCGCAGCGGCGCTCCACACGCTCGACGCCTGGCGCGGCGGCGACACGCTGATCGCGCCGATCGCGCTGCCCGCGTGGATCGCGCGGCTCGGCGTCGCGGTCGGCTTCGCGGGCCTCGCGGTCGAGCTCGCGGCGCGGCCGCTGCGCCGGACGGTGGCATGGATCCGGCGCTGATCGGGGCCGCGAGCATCGTGCTGCTGCTCGTCCTTCTGGCGGGCGGGCTCCACGTCGCGCTCGCGCTGGTCCTCGCCTCGGCGTGCGGGCTGGCCGCGATCGTCGGCGTCGAGCCGGCGCTGCACCTGGTCGGGTCGACCTTCGCCGCCTACGGCTCCGGCTACACGCTCTCGGTGGTGCCGCTCTTCATCTCGATGGGACTGCTGGCGAGCGACATCGACGCCGGCTCGCGCGTCTACGACGCGCTGGTCGCGTGGATCGGGCGCATTCCCGGCGCGCTCGGGCTCGCGACGATCGGCGGCTGCACGCTGTTCGGCGCGGTGACGGGCTCGTCGATCGCCACCGCCGCGGTGTTCGCGCGCATCAGCGCGCCCGAGATGATCCGCCACGGCTACGACCGGCGCACCGCGTACGGCCTCGTCGCGTCGTCGGGCGCGATCGGCATGATGATCCCGCCGAGCATCCTCGCGATCGTGTACGCCGCACTGGCCGAGGTGCCCGTCGGCGCGGTGCTGCTCGCCGGCCTCGGTCCCGGCTTGATCCTCGCCGCCTGCCTCGGCGCGACGGTGGTCGGACTCGCGCTGCTGCGCCCGTCGCTCGTGCCCGCGCACGCCGCGCGCGCGACGTGGCGCGAGAAGCTCTCCTCGCTCCGCTACCTCGGGTCGCCCGCGCTCGTCGCGGGCATCGTGATCGGCGGCATCTACAGCGGCGTCTTCACCGCGACCGAGGCCGCGGCGGTCGGCAACTTCGTGTTCCTCGCGCTGTTCGCGCTGCGCGCGGGGCTCGGCCGCCGCGGCCGCGCGCGGCTCGTCGCGATCGGCATGGAGACCGCGAAGCTCAGCGCCGTGATCTTCGCGATCTTCGGCGCGGCGCAGCTCTTCGCACGGCTGATGGTGCTCTCGGGCATCTCCGAGGGGATGATCGACGCCGCGATCGGCGCCGCGCCCTCGGCGCTCGCGCTCGCGATCGGCGCCGCCGCGCTCTACGTCGTGCTCGGCTGCTTCATCGACTCGCTGGCGATGCTGGTCGTCACGGTGCCGCTGCTGCTGCCGGTGTCGCGCGCGATCGGCGTCGATCTCGTGTGGCTCGGCGTGGTGCTGATCCTCGCCAGCCAGGTCGGCCTGGTGACGCCGCCGATGGGCATGAACCTCTACGTCGTGAAGGGCATCGCCGGGCCGGACGTCGGCATCGGCGACGTCGTGCGCGGCGCGCTGCCGTTCTTCGTGGCGACGCTGGTCGCGCTCGCGATCGTGATCGCGTGGCCCGACGCGTCGCTCTGGATCCCGCGCGCGCGGCTCGCGAACTAGTCAGGCCGCCGGCGCCTGCAGCCCCGCGACCATGCCGCCGTCCACCGCGATCGCCTGGCCGGTGACGAAGCTCGCGTCGTCGCTCGCGAGGAAGCAGACGAGCTTGGCGACCTCGATCGGCTCGCCGATGCGCCGCAGCGCGTGCTGCTTCGCGATCGCGTCGAGCAGGTTCGCCATCTCGGCGAAGCCGCCCACCATCGGCGTGCGGATCACGCCGGGGCAGACCGCGTTCACGCGGATGCCGAAAGGACCCATCTCGAGCGCGGCGGTGCGCGTCATGCCGACCACGGCGTGCTTGGTCGCCGCGTACGAGCCGAGGCCCGGCGTTCCGACGAGCCCCGCGACGCTGGCGGTGTTGACGATGCTGCCGCGCACCGGCCCGGGATTGCGCGCCATCGCCTGCAGCCCCCACTTGAGCCCGTAGAAGACGCCGTTCAGGTTCACGTCGACGACGCTGCGGTGCGCCGCGTCGTCCATGCCGGCGAGCGGCGCGTGCGACTCGACGCCGGCGTTGTTGAAGAGGACGTCGAGGCGCCCGAACTCCGACACCGCGAAGTCCACGAGCGCGTGGACCGCTTCGGAGTCGCGCACGTCGGTGTGCCGGAAGAGCGCGCCGGTTTCCTTCGCGACGCGCGCGCCGTCCTGCACGTCGCCGATCACGATCTTCGCGCCCGCTTCGGCGAACACGCGCGCAGTTGCTTCTCCGATTCCCGACGCGCCGCCGGTGATGATCGCGACCTTGCCAGCGAGATCGTTCACGCTCTCCCCTCCCCCTCGAAAGTCGGCTCGGCTCGAGCCGGCCCGGTAGTAGCATGGTCGGCGGATCGGGGAGAGCAGGACGCTGCTGGCCGGCGGGCTGGCGCTGCTCGCGCGAGCCCGCCGGCGCCGAGCGATCAGGCCTCGTCGGCCTCCGCGGCGGGCTTCGCTGCCCCGGTCTTCGCGGCTTCGCCCGCGGGCACCTTCTTCTTCACGCCCTTCGCCGCGTAGACCGCCTCGGCGATGCGCGCGAGCGTGTCGGAGTTCTCCTTGAGGAAGTTGCGCGCGGCCTCGCGGCCCTGGCCGATGCGCTCGCCCGCGTAGGAGTACCAGGAGCCCGCCTTCTCGACGATGCCGGCCTCGGAGGCGAGGTCGAGCAAGTCGCCCTCGACCGACACGCCCTCGTTGTAGAGGATGTCGAACTCGGCCTGGCGGAACGGCGGCGCGCACTTGTTCTTGACGACCTTGACGCGCGTGCGGTTGCCGACCACCTCCTCGCGCTCCTTGATCGCGGCGATGCGGCGCACGTCGAGCCGCACCGACGCGTAGAACTTGAGCGCGTTGCCGCCGGTCGTCGTCTCGGGATTGCCGAACATCACCCCGATCTTCATGCGGATCTGGTTGATGAAGATCACCGTGGCGTTCGACTTCGAGACGGTGCCCGTCAGCTTGCGCAGCGCCTGGCTCATGAGCCGCGCCTGCAGGCCGACGTGCTGGTCGCCCATCTCGCCCTCGATCTCGGCCTTCGGCACCAGCGCCGCGACCGAGTCCACCACGACCAGGTCCACCGCGCCCGAGCGCAGCAGCACGTCCGCGATCTCGAGCGCCTGCTCGCCGGTGTCGGGCTGCGACACGAGCAGCTCCTCGACCTTCACGCCGAGGCGGCGGGCGTAGTTGACGTCGAGCGCGTGCTCGGCGTCGATGAAGGCGGCGACGCTGCCCTGCTTCTGGATCTCGGCGACTGCGTGCAAGGCGAGCGTCGTCTTGCCGCTCGACTCCGGCCCGTAGATCTCGACCACCCGGCCGCGCGGATAGCCGCCGATGCCGAGCGCGATGTCGAGGCTGGGCGAGCCGGTCGGGATCACGTCGATCTCGCGATCGACGGCGTCCTCGGTCATGGTGAGGATCGATCCCTTGCCGAACTGCTTCTCGATCGTGCTGACGGCGAGGTCGATCGCCTTGCGCCGCTCGCTCTCGCGCACCGGCGCCGACGCCGGGCTCTTCTTGGAATCGCTTGCCATGCTGCTCTCCTCGATGCGGGGTGAATCAGGAATCGGCGCCGCCCAGCGGAATTCGCTGGAGCGGCGTGTAACGCGAGCCGGCGGGCGCCAGCTCGCTCCGAAAGAAGACGACCTGCTCGACGCGGAACGGCGCGGGATCCGCCGGCCCGAGCGTCGCGTGGAGCCGCGGGGCGCGGCGCGCGCGCTCCTTGACACGTCCGAGCGTCACGTGCGGATGGAACCCGCGCGCCTCGGGCGCGAAGCCGGCCTCGACGACGGCGCTCTCGACGCGCGCCGCCACTGCGACGATCGCGTCCGGCGGCTCGAGATCGAGCACGACGACGCGCGGGCGGCGCGGCGTCGGGAAGCCGTGCAGCGCGCCGAGCCGGAGCGAGAACGGCGCGACGTCGCGCACGGCGGCGCGCACCGCGGCCGCCACGTCGGCGACGCGCGCGTGCGGGGTCGCGCCGAGGAAGCGCAGCGTCACGTGATACGCCTCCGGCCGCGACCAGCGCACCGCGTCGCCGCCCGGCTCCGCGGCGAGCCGCTCCGCGACCGCGCGCGCCTCGCGGCGCGCGGCGTCGCCGATCTCGACCGCGAAGAACGTGCGCAGGACGTCGCTTCCCACGTCATCGCTTCTCCACTTTGCCGAGGCGGGGCAGGTCGAGCGGCGCGCCGAGCAGGTGGCGGCGCAGCCAGTCGATCGCGATCTGCGCGGTGAGGCGGCGGTTGCGCTCGCGGTCGAAGGCGAGCCGCAGCTCGCGCACCTGCGAGCCCTGCGCGGTGGCGAGCGCGACGTAGACCAGGCCGACCGGCTTGTCGGCGCTGCCGCCGGTCGGGCCCGCGATGCCGGTCGTCGCAATGCCGAGGTCGGTGGCGAAGCGCGCGCGCACGCCTTCGGCCATCGCGCGCACGGTCGGCTCCGACACCGCGCCGTGCTCGGCGAGCACCGCTTCGGGCACGCCGAGGAGCTGCGCCTTGGCGTCGTTCCAGTACGCGACGACGCCTCCCTTGAAGTACGCCGACGAGCCGGGCACGGCCGTCAGCAGCTCGCCGATCATGCCGCCGGTGCACGACTCCGCGACGGCGACCGTCGCGCCGCGCGCGGCGAGCAGCCGGCCCGTCACCGTCTCGAGCGTGTCCTCGCCCTCGCCGTAGACCAGCGCGCCGAGTCGCTCGCGCAGCGCGCGCAGGGCGGTCTCGAGATTGGCCTGCGCCTCGGCCTCGCTGCGCGCGCGCGCGACGGGCCGCACGTGGTTGTCGGGGAACTGGGTGCGAAAGCCGAGCTCGACGCCGGGCGGCAGGGCGACGTCGCGCAGCATCTCGTCGAGGTTGGACTCGCCGATGCCGAACGTGCGCAGCAGCGCCGCGCGCTGCCAGGTCTCGACGCGGCAGCGCGCCGCGATCCGCGGCAGCACTTGCTCGTCCATCATCTGGTACAGCTCGCGCGGCACGCCGGGCATGCAGAAGAAGAGCACCGTGCCGCCGCTCTCCTTCTGCACTTCGAGCATCGCGCCGGGCGCGGTGCCGACCGGGTTCACGAGCACGTCGGCGCCTTCCGGAAACCACGCCTGCTTCTCGTTGATCGCGGCCATCTCGCGGCCGAAACGCGCGAAGAAGGCGCGCAGCGTCTCGAGCGACGGCTCGTGCAGCACCAGCTTGCGGCCGAAGGTGGCGGCGAGCACCTCCATCGTGAGGTCGTCGCGCGTCGGGCCGAGCCCGCCCGAGACCAGCACGACGTCGCTGCGCGCGGCGGCGCGCCGGAAGCTCTCCGCCATGTCGCCGCGGTCGTCGGCGCAGGTGACGTGCCAGCGCGTCTCGATGTCGAGCGTGAGCAGCCGCTGCGAGAGGAACGAACTGTTCGAGTCGATGATCTCGCCGCGCAGCAGCTCGTCGCCGATCGTGAGGATCTCCGCCTTCAAACTTCTCCTATGCGCCCGCGAGCAGCATCAGCGCACCGAGCGTGATCGCGCCGAACACGCCGGCCAGCACGTCGTCCAGCACGACGCCGTAGCCGCCCGGCAGGTTCTCCTCGAGCCAGCGCACGGGGCCCGGCTTCCATACGTCGTACACCCGGAACAAGACGAATCCGGTCACGACCCAGCCGAGCGAGTGCGGATTTCCCAGAAAGACGAGCGGCGCCAGCGTGATCAGCTGGCCGACGATCTCGTCGGACACGATGCGGCCGTCGTCGTCGGTGGCCCAGTGACGCGTCGCGACGTCGGCCGACCAGATCGCGAGCCCGACCGCGCCGGCCATCGTCACCGCGTAGAGCGGGAACGAGAGCGCCGCGAACGGCCAGAAGAGCAGCACGCCGACGGCGGCGCCGGCCGTTCCCGACGCGACCGGCGAGTAGCCCGAGCCGGCCCCGGTCGCGACGAAGAGCGCGAGCGCGCGCACCCAGCCGGGTCCGGTGCGGGACGCGGCGGGCGCGGGATCCGGCTGCGGAGACGCGGCTTCGGTCTGGATGGGGCGACCACCAGGGACCGAGGAGAGTGGATCGCTGGTCGGGGGGAGGACAGCGACTCGGCCAGGGTAGCCACGGACTGGGGGCGACTCAACGCGCGCGCGCCGCGCGAGGGCGGCAGGCGACCGCGCGTTCTCGCGACGCCGCCTTCTCTTTTCAAGATGGCGCGTCGGCGGGTCGAAGAGCGCCTCGGCGCTGCGGACGGAGGGGCCCGAGCCGCAGCGCGAGGCGACCTCCATGACCCGATCGGCAGGCGCGGACGCGCATGGCGGCGGCCGCACGGCGCAGGACGCTTGCGCCGTGCTCGTCGAGCTCGGGCGCGCGCTGAAGGGCTGGAGCTTCTACGACGCCGCGAACCCCGCCCGCGCCGAGCTGCTCGACCGGCTGCTCCGCGTGCTGCGCGGCGAGACCGGTCGCGCGGGACCGCTCGCGGTCGAGCTGCGCCGTGGCGCGTTCTGGCTGGCGGGCACCGAGGTCGCGGTGGGCGCAGGCCGGCTCGACGACCTCGCGCGCCGCGCCGACGACCGCGGCGTCGCACGCCTCGTGTTCGACGCCGAGGTCGAGGCGGCCTCGCTGACCCGACTGCTCGACCTCCTGCTCGAAGCGCCCGGCCGCGTGAACGCGGAGGGCGGCTTCGAGGCGTACTTCCATGCCGGCCGGCGCCGCGGCATCTCGGTGAACGACGCCGACTGGCGCGCGGAGCTCGCGCGCCTGCCGATCGCGGAGTCCGAGTCGGCGCTCGAGCAGACGCTGCCGTCGGTGCCCGTCTCGCAGCAGGCGGGCGTGGACTTCGCGTCGCTCAGCGAGCCCGATCCCGACGATCCGGCCGACATCGACCTGCTCGACGAGCTCGATCCCGAGCCGGTGCGCCGCGCCGCCCTGCGCGAGAGCGCGCCGCCGACGCTTCCCGCGCTGGGGCCGTCGCCCGAGCCCGAACGCGAGCCCGAGCCCGAGCCCGTCGCGCCGCCCGCGCCGATCGACGAGATCGGCGAGCGGCTGCGAGAGCTCGCCGAGTGCGAGAGCGACGGGCGCTACCGCGAAGCCGCCCGCCAGCTCGCCTTCGACGCACAGTCGCTCGTCGAGCAGGGCCGCCTCGACGAGAGCCATCGCATCGTGCTGGCGCTCGCGCAGCAGGCGGGCGACGACGCGAAGCGCTCGTTCGCGCAGCGCGAGTCGGCGCGCGAGTGCCTGCTCCAGCTCGCGCGCGGCGCGGCGCTCGGCGACCTGGTGCGGCGCGCGTGCGAATGCGACGGCGACGCCGGCCTCGCGGCGATCTCCGTGCTGCGCGAGCTCGGCGTGCAGGCGGTGCCGCGCCTGCTCGACGAGCTCGACCAGCAGCGCAGCGCCGAACGGCGCGAGCGGCTCGCCGGCATCCTGGTGGCGATCGGCGACGAGGCGACGCCCGCGCTCGCGGTCGCGATCCAGAGCGGCGATGCGCGCCATCGCCGCCTCGCGCTCCAGCTCGCGGGCGAAGCGCAGAACCCGCGTCTCGTGCCCAGCCTGCGCGACGCGCTGCTCGGCGGACCCGACGATGTGAGCCGCGAGGCTGCGGCCGCGCTGGTGAAGATCGGCGACGTCACCGCGCTCGACGCGCTCGCGGAGGCGCTCGAGAGCGCGAACGGCGTGATCGCCTCGTGCGCCGCGCACGCGCTCGGCGGCACCGGCCGCGTGCTCGCAGTGGCGCCGCTCGCCGCCGCGCTCGATCGCGCGCTCGCGGCCGGACAGGCGGCGATCGCGCGCGACTTCGTGCGCGCGCTCGGCCGGCTCGGCCGGCCCGAAGCGGGACCCGTGCTGGTCGGGCTGCTGGAGCGAGGCGGCTTCTTCCAGCGCCGCAAGCTGCGCGAGGTGAAGATCGCCGCGGTCACCGCGCTCGCGCACATCCCGGGCTCGGCCGCGGACCAGGCGCTGGCGAAGATCGCGCGCGGCTCGGATGCGCAGCTGCGCCAGACGGCGCTACTGGCGAGCAAGCGCCGCGCGCGCGTCGCCAAGGACGCGCCGGCCACGCCGAAGGATCGACCCGTCGGCTAGGTTGCGCGTGTGCGGGTGCTCGGCATCGACCTGGGCGAGCGGCGGATCGGGCTCGCGGTGTCCGACGAGGAAGCGCGCATCGCGTTCCCGGCCGGCTCGCTGGACCGCAAGAACCGGCGCACCGATCTCGCCGCGCTCGTCGCGCTGGTGCGCGAGCGCGCGATCGGCCGCGCGGTCGTCGGCCTGCCGCTGCACATGAGCGGGCGCGCCGGTCCGGAGGCGGAAGCCGCGCGCCGCTTCGCGAGCGCGCTCGGCGAGGCCGCCGGCATTCCCGTCGACACGCTCGACGAGCGCTGGACCTCGGTGGCCGCCGAGCGCAGCCTCGCCGAGGGGCGCCGCCGCACGGTCGAGCGGCGCGGCAAGGGCGTCGTCGACGAGGTCGCGGCGACGCTTCTCCTCTCGACCTACCTCGAGCGGATCCAGCGCACGGAGCCGACGTGAGCGAAGCAGCGCAGGATGCGCGCGGCCGGGCGCCGCGCTGGCGACGCGTCGTGCTGGCGCTCGCCGGCGCCGTGCTGCTCGCCGCCGGCGCGGCGACGGCGTGGGTCGCGTGGGCGCTCGCGCCGGCCGATCGCAGCGCCGGCTCGACGCGTCTCGACGTGCTGCACGGCGACTCGCTCTGGAAGATCGCGCGCGCGCTCGAGCGGGACGGCGTCGTGCGCGACGCGCGCGCGATGGTGTGGCTCGCGCGCTGGCGCGGCGTGGACACGGGAATGCGCGCGGGCGAGTACGCGGTGTCCGCGTCGTGGGGAACGGCGCGCGTGCTCGAGCACCTGGTGTCCGGCCGGGTCATCACCTACGAGGTCGTGCTGCCCGAAGGGCTCACCGCGGTCGAGATCGCCGCGCGCCTCGCCGAGCAGGGACTGGTGCGGCCCGACGAGTTCGTCGCGCTGGTGCGCGATCCCGCGTCGGCGTCGCGATTCGGTGTCGAGGGGCCGGGGCTCGAGGGCTACCTCTTCCCCGAGACGTACCGCATGCCGCACGGACTCTCGGCGCAGCAGGTCGCGAAGATCCTGGTCGACGAGTTCCTCGAGCGCTGGCGGCCGCTCGAAGCGGCCGCGCAGCAGCGCGGCTTCGGCATGCGGCAGACGGTGACGCTGGCCTCGATCGTCGAGAAGGAGACGGGCGTCGCGAGCGAGCGGCCGCTCGTCGCGTCCGTGTTCTGGAACCGGCTGCGGCGCGGCATGCGCCTCGAGTCGGACCCGACCACCATCTACGGCATCGCGGACTTCGACGGCAATCTGACGCGCGCTCATCTCGAGGACGCGAGCAATCCCTTCAACACCTATCGCATCGCGGGGCTGCCGCCGTCGCCGATCGCGAATCCCGGCGAGGCTTCGCTCGCGGCGGTCGTGCATCCCGCCGAGAGCGACTATCTGTTCTTCGTGGCGCAGGGCGACGGCGCGCACGTCTTCGCGCGCTCCTTCGAGGAGCACAACGCGAACGTCAATCGGTACCAGCGGAGGCGATCATCCCGATGAGCGAGGTTCCCGATCCCGAGACCTTCTTCGCGCAGCGCTTTCCGGCGCAGATGAACCGCGCGCTCGCCGACCAGGAGCAGGCGGCGGCGGCGGCGCAGCGCGCGCTCGAGGGCATGCGCGCCGTCTCGGCGACGATCCGCTTCCTCGTGCGCGGAGACGCCGGCGGCGACTTCTTCGTGAACGTCGAGCAGGGCCGCTGCACCGCCGCGAGCGCGCCCGCGCATCCGCCCTTCCTCACCATCGCGCTCGACCGCTCCCACTACGAGCCGCTCTGGCGCGAAGCTGGCGACAACGTGCTCGGCTTCCTCGGCGGCATCTCGGGCATGGGCTCGTCGATCAAGCTCACCAAGTTCCGCGTCGAGCAGATCGCGCTCGTCGGCGGCACGCTGCTCTTCGAGCTGACCGGCCCGGGCGGCTTCAAGCTGCTCGCGCGGCTCGGCGACGGCGAGCCCTCCGAGCCCGCGGACACGTCGATCCGCGTCGACACCGAGGCGTACCGCGAGCTGCGCGCCGGCAAGCTCGAGCCGCAGGAGGCGTTCCTCGCGGGCAAGATCCAGGTCGAGGGCGACATGCAGCGCGCGATGCAGCTCGCGCTCGCGGTGCTCTCGCCGGATTGAGGAACGTGGCAGGACGACTCGTCAGTCGCGCGTGCGCGCCTGCAAGCTCACGAGCCGCGCGATCGAGACCGCGACGAAGAGCTGTGCTCCCACCGCCTCGCAGATCGCGAGCGAGCGCGACGAGGACGACGATGGCGACGCCGCGCCCGAGCCCGCCGAGCCCGGCCGCGAGCAAGCTCGCGAGCAGGCAAGCGTGAAGGACGTGCCCGGCGAGGCCGAGCGTGTGCGAGAGCGGCTCGACGAGCGCGACGCAGGAGCCGGCGCGAAGAAGAACGCGAGCCCGAGGATGACGTACACCGCGAGGAGCTGGACGCCCTTCAACCAGTCGGAGCGGCCGTCGCCCGCCACCTGCCCGAGGATCAAGACGGACAGCAGGACCGCCAGCACGAGACCGCCGTTGAACGCGAGATCCATCGGTGCCGGGGCGATCAGATCGCTCGGCAAGACCAAGAAGGGCGCCACGAAGAGCGATACGTGGACGCTCGCTCCCATCGCGATCGAGAGCGAGAGCTCCATCCGATTCTCGAGCGCGGCCCGGATCGCGTCGACTGTTCCGCGGCATTGCTGAGCAGCGCCAGCACGAACACGCCGACGAAGGCGTCGTTCAGGTCGAGCGATCGACCGACCGGCTCGATCGCCCCGACCAGGATCTCGCTGATCCACGCGATGGCGACCGTGGCTCCGTGCCGCAGGCCGCCCGGCCGCGTTCCCGAACGTCGCTGTGAGGAGCCCGCCCACGCCCTCGCCGGTGCGCACCGCGAGCGCCTCGCGCGCGTCCCGTGAGGCCCGCGAGCGGCACGATCGCGAGCGCCGCGGCGAGGAAGATCCACGATGCGCGCTCGGGCGTGAAGTGGTCGAGCGCGATCGCGACGGGAACGAAGACGAGCAGCAATTTCACGGTTGCTCTCGCTCCGCGGCGAGCGACTTCGCCTCGAGCCGCGCGCGCACGAAGCGGCCGACGGCGCGATACACCCGTCCGCTCGCGTCCAGCCACGGCATCAGGATCGGGAACACGTGGAACATGGCGGGCTCCTCGATGGCCGTCGCGTCGACGCCCGCGTTCTCGAGTCGCTCGACGAAGCGGCGAATCGGATCGCGGAACATCTCGTCGCCGCCGTAGGCGACGAAGGTCGGCGGAAAGCCGCGCAGGTCGGCGTCGGCCGACGAGACGCGCGCGTCGTGCGGATCGAGGCCCCGCAGATAGGGGCGCACTGGAATGTTCCACGGCAGGATGTCGCGGTGCGTGTTCTCGCGGATCGAGGGCTCGTCGAGCGCGAGACTGAGCTCGGGCGAGAACAGCAACAGCCCCGTCGGAGCCGGCATTCCGCGCCGACGCGCCTCGACCACCAACGACGTGACCAGGTTGCCTCCGCCGGAGTCGCCGGCCACGAAGAGCCGCTCGGCCGGCACGCCCTCGTTCAGGATCGCCTCGTACGCGGCGACCGCGTCGAGCAGGCTCGCTGGATACGGGAACTCGGGCGCCAGGCGGTAGTCCGGTACGACCACACGACACGCCGTCTCGTGCGCGATCCAGCCGGTGAACGTCGCGTACATGCTCGGCGAGGTGCCGATGAAGCCGCCGCCGTGCAGGTACAGGATCGTGTCCGGGGCGGCGCCATCGCGCGGCCGGTACACGAGCGCGGGCACGCCGCCGAGCTCCGTCTCCGTCACCGTCACGCCGAGTGGCTTCAAGAAGGGCGGCAGCGCACGCCGGCAGATGCCGTCGATCAGGATCTCGACCGAGCGGAACTCCTCGATCGGGATCGAGGTCGTGTAGCCGATGAAGGCGCGCAGCACGGTGCGCGTGACCGACATGCCGACGTTGTGGAGCAGCCCCGCCGGACCGTTCCAAGGCTTGCGGAACGGGACCGAAGCGAGCGCGGTCGCGAGCTGCGCCGCGAGGCCCGCGACGGCGAAGGCCGCCGCCGGAGCGGTCGCCTTCTTCACCTCGGGTCGCCGGCCCATGACCATACGGAGACCCTTCTTGCCGGCCACGGAGGATCGGCGACTCCGGCGCGCTCAGTACCCCGGCGGCGGCTGCACGACGACGTAGCTCGAGGTGCCGCTCTCCATCACGCGCGTGTACCAGCTCGATCCGCACCGGTAGTACGTGACGCCGTTCACGGTCGTCTGCGACATCGCGCAGCCGCTGTCGCTCGCCATCATGTCGAAGGCGGTGACGGTGAGCGCCGTGCCGACCGCGATCACCGCGGCGCCGGCGAGCCAGTCGTCGGCGTCGTACACGTGGACGTGTCCGTAGCCGCCGTAGTAGACGCCGTCGACGTCGTCGAGGGCGTCGTCCCAGGCGTCCTGGCGGTCTTCGCGCGCCTCGTCGGCGAACTGCTGGCGATCCTCCTGGCGCTGCGACTGGTTCTGCTGCGCGTCCTCGCGGGCCTGGTCGCGGTTCGCCTGGCGCTCTCCATCCGACGGCCGCTGCTCTGCGCGCTGCCCGTCGCGGCTGCCCGCGCGCTGCTGCACGCCGGCCGCGCGATCGCCGGCGGGCTGCCCCGCCGGTCGGGTGGCGGCGCGGTCGCCGGCGCCCGCGGCGCCGCGGCCGCCGCGATCGGAGGGCAACGTGCCCGCACTCGGTCGCTGACCCGCGCTCGGGCGCTGTCCGGCGCGCGAGCTCGCGCTTCCGCCGTACGAGCCGCGACTGCCTCCGTACGAACCGCGGCTCGCGCCTCCGAACGAGCCGCTGCTCGCCGGGCCGCTGCGCGAGATGGAGCGGCCGCCGCCGCCGCGACCGCCGCCGCCGCGACCGCGCGCGTCCACCGAGGCCGCCGTGAACACGAAGATCAGGAAGATTCCGAACACCGAGAGTGCGCGGAGCAGGCTTCGGTTCGTCACGGTGCCTCCGGCGCCGGCTTGCCGGCCGCGTCCTCGGGCCGAGCCGGGACCGAGAAGCGGATGCGCTCGAAGTCGGCGGGCGGGTCGTAGCGGAACTGCTCGTCCGGAGCGTTCGCATCGAGCGACCAGTCGCGGAAATCCGCCGCGAACGAGGGCGCGCCCTCCTCGTTCCGGTACGTGATCACCACACGCTGCAGGAGCGGCGCGTCGCCGCGCGCGATCCAGAGCTGCAGATCGGCGTCGGGATTGCGCAGCGCAACGTGGTCGCACTCCGTTCCCGCCAGCTTCGCCGTGCCGACGTGGAACGCTTCCGTGAGCGAGCCGACGAGATCCGGGCGCGGATCGCTGCGCAGCAGCTCACCGAGCGGAATCGGCACGCCGAGCATTTCCCGCAGCAGCACGAGCGCCTCGTCGATCTCTCGGTGCTGGTCGAAGCGGAGCTGCGCGTAGAGCTTCGCTCGCGGCTCGGCGACGGTCAGGTGGTCGCCGTCGAAGACGATCAGCCGGTCGTTCCCGCTGCGCGGCTGCACCTCGACGCGCACGCGATCGGGCCGCTTCACGAGATAGTGTCGCGTGGCGCCGAACTCCAGCTCGAACGCGTCCTCTTGGACGACGCCGTAGCGGGTGTCCGCCTGGAACGAGAAGCGCTCGGCGGCGCGCAGATGGTCTCCGGCGCGGCGCACGAGCTCCACGACGGCGGGATCGACGGCCGGCGCGGCCGCCTTCTCATCGGCTGCGATCGCCGGGCTCACGACGAGTGCGAGCGCGGCGATCGAGGCGAGGCGGGAAGCGATCCGTTGCATGGTCCCTCCCCCGCCGTGGCGGGATCAGGTCGCCAGCCAGCCGCGTTCGAGGTAGGCGCGCAGGATGCGGTCGGCGATCTCGCGCGCGGTGCGCTTCGCGTCGGCCTCGACACTGGTCAGGAAGATCTCCGAGACGCCCGTCGTGCCCGCGGCGACGCCTGCCGCCGTCGCGGCGGTACCGGCCGCAGCGCCCGCTCCCAGCGTCACCGCGGCGCCCGGCTTCTTGCCGCTCTTCGCGTCCGTCTCGGCCTCGGCGATGAGCTGGCCGTCCATCCAGACCTGGACGCGCGTGCGGACCTCGCTGGCACCAGCGCCGAATCCGACGAGCGTGCGCATCGTTTGGTTGCCCTCGTCGACGGTGAGGAACTTGCCGGCGATGACCGCCGTCGTCGGCGTCAGCGCGACCCGCCCGGTCGAGCGCTCGGCCGGCAGGCCGGCGTCGCGCAGCTTCGCGACGAGCTCCTCGGCGAGCGCGTTCGACGCCGCGCGGCCGATGGTGAGCGCCCGTGCGGACGCGAGCTCGCCCTGCGCGTCGCGCGCGATCGTCGGTCCGAGGCCGCGATCGAGCTCGACCTCGGACATCGTCACCGCGAAGTTTCGCAGCAAGATCCGATCGGGCCGCTCGAGAGCGCCGGCGCGCCGCGTCTGGGTGACGGTCGTCGACGCGCAGCCCGCCACGCACACGGCCATCGCCAAGAGCGCCAACGCCCGCGTCACCGACGCTTCGTCCGCTCGCATTTCGCCTCCTCTGCGTGTCGCAAGCTAACCGCGGGGGCGCCTCGGGTCGAGGCGGCGCCGCTCGCGCAACCGGCGCACGTCGCCGCGCACGCTCCGACGCGCTAGCCCTGAGAGCGGAAGGCATCCGCGGGACGGGCAAGGAGACCCCGTGAAGGCGACGCAGGCGCTCCACGAGCTCGGCCAGAGCCTGTGGCTCGACAACATCACGCGCGATCTGCTGACGAGCGGAACGCTCGAGCGCTACGTGAACGAGCTGTCGGTCACCGGACTCACCTCGAATCCCACCATCTTCGAGAAGGCGATCCGCGAGAGCGCGGCCTACGACGAGTCGATCCGCGCCGGACTCGCGCGCGGAGAGTCCAGCGAGGAAATCTTCTTCGACCTCGCGATCGAGGATCTCGCGCGGGCGGCGGAGCTGTTCCTCCCGATCTTCGAGCGCACCGACGGCGTCGACGGATACGTCTCGCTCGAGGTGTCGCCCGAGTTCGCATACGACACCGACGCGACGATCGCCGCGGCGAAGGCGCTGCACGCGCGCGCCGGCCGGCCGAACCTGCTGATCAAGATCCCTGGGACGCGCGAGGGTCTGCCCGCGATCGAGGAGGCGATCTTCGCGGGCGTCCCCGTGAACGTGACGCTGCTCTTCGACTGCGAGCAATATCTCGCCGCGGCCGACGCGTTCCTGCGCGGCATCGAGCGCCGCATCGAGGCGGGCCTGAAGCCGGAGGTCGGGTCGGTCGCGTCGCTCTTCATCAGCCGTTGGGACGCCGCCGTCGCGAAGCGCGTGCCCGAAGCGCTGCACAACCAGCTCGGCGTCGCGATCGGGCGCCAGACGTACGCCGCCTATCGCCGGCTGCTCGGCTCGCCGCGCTGGCAGCGCGCGTTCAACGAAGGCGCGCGCCCGCAGCGGCTGCTGTGGGCCAGCACCGGAACCAAGGACCCGGACGCCTCCGACGTGATCTACATCGAGAGCCTCGCGGCGCCTTTCACCGTCAACACGATGCCCGAGGCGACGCTGCGCGCGCTCGCCGACCACGGCCGCGCCGGCGCGATCATCCCGCCCGACGGCGGCGACGCGGAGGCCGTGCTCGCGCGCTTCCGCGACGCGGGCGTCGATCTCGACGCGCTCGCCGCGCAGCTCCAGCGGGACGGCGCGGCGTCGTTCGTGAAGTCGTGGCGCTCGCTGCTCGACGGGATCGCAGCGCGGCGCGAGGCGCTCGCGCGCGCTTCGTAGCGTCGGAGGGATCGCCGCGCCGCAGCGTTCCGCGGCCGCGCGCGACGTTCGTGCGGCGCCGCGGCCGGATCGCGCTACCGGTCTTCGCGATGAAGGCGGGATCCTGCGTCGCGATCGCGGTGCTGCTCGTCGCGACCGCTTCGGGTTGCGAGCGCGGCGAGCGATCCCCCGCGCCTCCCGAAGAAGTCGCCGCGCAGCCGGAAGCGCCACACTTCGTCGGGTCGGAGCGCTGCGGCGCCTGCCATCCGAGCGAGGCGGCCGCGTGGCGCGCGTCGCACCACGCGAAGGCGATGCAGGTGGCCGAGGCGAAGACGCTGCTCGGCGACTTCGGCGACCGCACGTTCGCCGCCGGCGGCGTCGTGACGAGATTCGTGCGACGCGACCGGCGCGCCTTCGTCCGCACGGAGGGCGCCGACGGCGCGCCGCACGAGTACGAGGTGGCGTACACGTTCGGCGTCGATCCCCTCCAGCAGCTCCTCCTTCCGCTCGATCGCGGACGCCTGCAGGCGACGACCGTCGCGTGGGATGCGCGGCCCGCGAGCGCCGGCGGGCAGCGCTGGTTCTCGCTGCACGGCGACGAGAGCGTGCCGCCCGGCGACCCGCTGCACTGGACCGACCTCGCGCAGAACTGGAACGCGTCGTGCGCCGAGTGCCACTCGACCGACGTGCAGAAGGGGTACCGCCCCACGGAAGACCGTTACGAGACGAAGTGGTCGGAGGTCTCGGTCGGCTGCGAGGCGTGCCATGGCCCGGGCTCGCGTCACGTCGCGTGGGCGGCGCAGCCATCGCGCGCGGGCGACGACGCCGCGGATCGCGGCCTCGTGGTGGCGCTGGCGAGCGACGGCGCGCGGTGGGTTCTCGATCCCGGCGCGCCGATCGCACGCCGCAGCGCGCCGCGCACGTCGCACGCCGAGATGGACGCGTGCGGACGCTGCCACTCGCGCCGCTCGGGGATCACCGAGCCGTACGTGTACGGCAAGCCGCTGCTCGACACGCACCGCCCCGCGCTCCTCGATGCGGAGCTCTACACCGCGGATGGTCAGATCCTCGACGAGGTCTACGAGTGGGGGTCGTTCCTCCAGAGCCGCATGCACGCGGCGGGCGTCGCGTGCAGCGACTGCCACGAGCCGCACGGCGGTGCGCTGCGCGCGGAAGGCAGTGCGGTCTGTGCGCAGTGTCATCGCGCGGAGGCGTTCGACGTCCCGGAGCATCATCGTCACACGGCCGGCAGCGAGGCCTCGCGCTGTGTCTCCTGCCACATGCCGACGCGGCTCTACATGACGGTCGATGCGCGGCACGATCACTCGCTGCGCGTGCCCCGTCCCGATCTCGCGGCGAAGCTCGGCACGCGCGACGCCTGCACGAGCTGCCACGTCGATCGGGCGCCCGAGTGGGCGGCGGCGGCGGTCGCGCGCTGGTACGGGGAGTCGCGGCGGCGCGAGCCGCACTTCGGCGAGGCGCTGCACGCGGCGCGCAGCGGAGCGCTCGGCGCCGAAGGCGCGCTCGCCGAGGTGGCCGCGGACGCGCGACAGCCGGCGATCGCGCGGGCGACGGCGCTCGCCGAGCTCGCCGGCTGGATCGGCGAAGCGTCCTTCGCGATCGCGCAGCGCGCGGCGGCGGACCGCGATCCGCTGCTGCGGCTCGGCGCGATCGAAGCGCTGCAGGGCGTGGATCCGACCGCGCGCGTCGGCCCGATCGCACCGTTGCTGCGCGATCCGGTGCGCGCGGTGCGGATCGCGGCGGCGAACGCGCTGGCGTCCGCCCCTGCGTCCGAATGGACGCCGCCGGATCGCGCCGCACTGGCCGCCGCGCTCGCCGAGTGGCGCGCGGCGCAGATGGCGAACGCCGATCGCCCGGAAGCGCGCGTCAACCTGGGCGCGCTGCACGCGCAGCTCGGCGAGCGCGACGCCGCGCACGCCGAGTACGAGGCGGCGCTGCGGCTCGGGCCGTGGTTCGTTCCGGCGTACCTGAACCTCGCCGATCTGCTCCGCGAGGAGGGCCGCGACGACGAGGCGGAGCCGCTGCTGCGCCGCGCGCTCGAGATCGCGCCCGACTCCGCCGACGCGCAGCACGCGCTCGGGCTGCTGTTGGTGCGCCGGCGCCAGATGCCGGACGCGCTCGCCGCGCTGGGCCGCGCGGCGGAGCTGGCGCCCGCGAACGCGCGCTACGCGTACGTGTACGCAGTCGCGCTGCAGTCGACCGGCGAGGCGGAGCGCGCGCTCTCGTTCCTCGCACGCGTGCACGGCGAGCGGCCCGGCGCCCGCGAGCCGCTGGTCGGACTCGCGACGCTCGCGCGCGACGCCGGACGGCTCGCGGAAGCGCGCCGCTGGGCCGAGCGGCTCGCCGTCGCGGCGCCGGACGACCCGCGCGCTGCGGCGCTGCTGCGCGAGATCGACGCTGGAACGGTGTCGCCGTGAGACGGCGACCGCTCAGCGACGGCGGCTCGAGCGCTCGAGCCGGCGCGCCATCGCGCGATGGAACGGCTCGTGTCCGTGCCGGAAGACCCACTGCACGAGGCCGGGCGCCAGCGCGTGCGCGACGTCGAGCGCGGTCGTCCAACGCGGTGCGACGCGCACCGGCCGCTGCACGATTGCCCAGCCGATGCGCCGCGCCGCGCGCTCCGCGTCGAGCGCGGGAAAGGCGTCGTAGATGCGCGTCGGGGCCAGCATGGCGGTGCGCACGAGCGGCATGTGGATCGTCGTCACGTCGATGCCGCGGCCGCCCAGCTCCAGACGCAGCGTGCGCGCGAACTCGTCGGCGGCCGCCTTGGCGGCGGCGTACGCGGCGAAGTTGGGAGCGCCCGTCTGCACGCCGATCGTCGAGACCTGCACGATGTGGCCGGCGCCGCGCGCCAGCATGCCGGGGAGCAGCCCGAGCGTCAGCGCCATCGGCCCGAGGTAGTTCACTTCGACGAGGCGCCGGAGGTCCTCCGGTGCGTGCTCGAGCGCAGCGCGGCGCAGCGAATGGCCGGCGTTGTTCACGAGGACGTCGACCGGCCCGTCGTCGCGCTGCACGACGTCGGCGAGTGCCCGGCTAGCGTCGACGTCGGAGAGGTCCGCGGCGCGGACCTGCGCGCGGCCGCCGAGCTGCGCGCACGCGGCGGCGACCTGCTCGAGCTCGTCGCGGCGCCGCGCGACGATCACGAGATCGGCGCCCGCGCGCGCCGCCTGCAGCGCGAAGGCGCGCCCGATGCCGGACGACGCGCCAGTGACGACGATGCGACGGCCGCGCAGCGCCGCAGCGAGCCGCGCGACGTACCGCTCCTCGATCTTCGCGCGAAAGCGCTGCAGCATGCGGGCTCCCGTCCGAAGCGCTGCCCCGGAGACTAGGAGCCCCTCGCGCGCTGCGCTGCGCCGCTACTCGAAGCTGACCTGCTTGAGCAGATCGAGGTCGTCGAGCGCCTTGCCGGCGCCGTACACGACGGCGGTGTAGGGATCGTCGCTGCGCATGATCGGGAGGCCCGTGCGATCGCGGAGGACCACGTCGAGGTCGCGCAGCAGCGAGCCGCCGCCGACCAGCACGATGCCGCGGTCGACGATGTCCGCCGCGAGCTCGGGCGGCGTCTTCTCGAGCGTGATGTGCACGCTCTCGACGATCGCCGAGATCGGCTCGACCAGCGCCTCGTGGATCTCCTCGCTCGTCGCCATCACCGTTTTCGGGATGCCGGCGACGAGGTCGCGGCCCTTGATCTCCATGGTCTGCGTCTTGCCGTGCGGCGACGCGGTGCCGATGGCGATCTTCACCTCTTCCGCGGTGCGCTCGCCGATCAGCACGTTGTACTTGCGGCGCACGTACTGGATGATCGCCTCGTCCATCTTGTCGCCGCCGCAGCGGATCGACGACGACGTGACGATGCCGGAGAGCGAGATCACCGCGACGTCGGTGGTGCCGCCGCCGACGTCCACGACCATGTTGCCGGTGGGCGCGGTGACGTCGAGGCCGGCGCCGATCGCGGCGGCCATCGGCTCTTCGACCAGGTAGACCTCGCGAGCGCCGGCGGAGAGCGCCGACTCGCGCACGGCGCGCTTCTCGACGCTCGTGATCTCGGGCGGCACGCAGATGACCATGCGCGGGCGCACCAGCTTGCTGCGGTTGTGCGCCTTCTGGATGAAGTACCGGAGCATCGCCTCGGTGACTTCGAAGTCGGCGATGACGCCGTCCTTGATCGGGCGCACGGCGCGGATCCCGCTCGGCGTGCGGCCCAGCATCGCCTTCGCTTCCGAGCCGACCGCGAGCACGCGCTCGCCACGGCCGCCGTGGTCCGCGGCGACGGTCACGACGCTCGGCTCCGAGCAGACGAGGCCCTTGTTGCGCGCGTAGACGAGGGTGTTGGCGGTGCCGAGGTCGATGGCGAGGTCGTTGGAGAAGAGGGCGGCGAGGCTCTTGAACATCGCGGTCTCCGCTCGAGGGGCCCGGGGTTCGTGGGGGCCGCTCACCGTCTCATCGGCGGGACTGGGCGGAAGTTGAGGCCGCGCGCGGGTTGGGCCCGCAGTTGCGCCAGCGCTGCGACGGGAACGCGGCTCAGTGAGCCGGTGTCTGCGACGGAGCCTGCGCCGGAGGCGCGGCGGGGTCCGCGGCGGCGACGGACTCGAGCGCGTGGATGCGCTCGCGGACGTCGGCGAGGGAGCCGCGGATCGTGTCGATCTGCGCGCGGCGCGCGGCGATCTCGCGCTGCGCGCTCGCGAGCGATGCGGTCAGCTCTTCGACGCGCGCCTCGAGCGCCGCGGCCCGCCGCCACTCCTCGACCGCGACGATCGCGACGGCGACGAGCAGCGCGGCGACCAGAACCCGAAGCGCGCTGCGCCAGCGCTTGCGGTCCGGCGCGGTTTCGGGCGCCGAGGGTGCTTCGGCGGACTTCGGCGCGTCGGCGTCGTAGACAAGCCGCGGCGTCCCGCCCGGCTCGGACGTCGTCACGACTGGATGACGAGCTTCGAGAGGCTCGTCTTGCGCAGGTTGGTCTTCTGGATGGTGCGCACCAGCTCCGCGACCTTCTCGGTGTCGGTCTCGAAAGGATTGTTGCAGATCACGCGCACGTTCAGAAGGTTGCCCAGCCGGATGTTCGACCAGTCGAGGTCGTACTGAATCGAGTTCTGGCGGGCGAGCTTGATGAACTCGCCCCGCATCTTGGCGCGCGTGTCCGGCGGCGGCTCGGTCTTCGCCTTCAGGATCTCGTCGTCGTTCAGGATGCGCTCGACGGCGCCCTTGCGCTCCAGCAGGTAGTAGAGGCCGCGGTTCACGCGGATGTCGTGGTACTGCAGGTCGAGCATGAAAACGCGCGGGTCGTTCCAGCTCGCGCCCTTGCGCTGGAGGAACGATTCGATGAGCTGGCGCTTGATGATCCAGTCGACCTCGCGGCCCAGCTTGTCCGGCTCGGTGTCGAGGCAGTCGAGGACGTACTGCCACTTGACGACGGAGTCCTTGAGCTCGTCCGAAACCGGATACTGCTCGATGTAGCGCTGGGCCATCTCGCAGTACTCGCGCTGGATCTCGATCGGCGAGTACTCGCGCCCGTTGTCGAGCCGGAGCTTGCGCTTGCAGGTGGTGTCGTACGAGATGTCCTTGATCGCCTTCACCGGATTGCGAAGCGTGAAGTCCTTGTTGATGAAGTTGTCCTCGATCATCTGCAGCACGACCGCGCACGAGCCGATCTTCACGAAGTTCGTGTACTCGCTCATGTTCGAGTCGCCCACGATGACGTGGAGGCGGCGGTACTTCTCGCGGTCCGCGTGCGGCTCGTCGCGGGTGTTGATGATCGAGCGGTCGTTCGTCGTGGTGCCGGAGATCTTCTGGTAGATGTGCTGTGCGCGCTGGCTGATGCAGTAGTGCACGCCGTCCTGCGTCTGGAAGACCTTGCCCGCGCCCGTGTAGATTTGGCGCGTCACGAGGAACGGAATCAGCTGCTCCGCGAGGTAGTAGAAGTCGACGTCGCGGTCGACGAGGTAGTTCTCGTGGCAGCCGTAGCTGTTTCCGACGAAGTCGGTGTTGTTCTTGAAGATCGAGAGCTTCCCGGCGATCCGCTCCTCGCGGATCTTCTCCTCCGCGTAGTCCTCGAGCTCCTCGAGGATCCGTTCGCCCGCCTTGTCGTAGACGATGAGCTGGCGCGGGGACGCGCATTCGGGCGTCGCGTACTCGGGATGGCAGCCGGTGTCCTGGTAGAAGCGCGCGCCGTTCTCGAGGAAGACGTTCAGGAAGTGCTCGGTGGTGATCAGCTTCTCGAACAGGAAGCGGATCGCCTTCTCCACCGGGAGCGTCTTGCGACCCTCGGGCGTGAAGATGATTCCGTACTCGGTTTCGACGCCGTAGATGCGCTTCTGCACGAGGAACCTCGGCCAGGGCCTGCGGTCAGCCGAGAATAGCCCTTACCTCTTCGGCAGTGGCGCGGCGGAACTTGCGGTCGCCGCGTTCCCGATCCAACGTGCATACTTCGAGCCGTTCGGCGGCCATGCGTGCGGCGCCGTTCGAAGCCGTGACGAGCGCGGCCACTCCGAGACGCGCCGCATCCCCAAGGGGCAGGCCTTCGCGGTAGTGCTCCTTCAGATATCCCTCGATGCGTTCCACCGTGCCCCCGATCCCGCAGTAGCCGCGATGATCGGAGATCGTTCCGTCGTATTGCACGCGATACATCGCGTTCTCTTCGTGACCGATGAATCGCGGATCGCCGACTTCGGCGACGATCACTTCCACCTCGAGCGGCTTCATCTGCTGCGTGAAGACGTCGCCGATCGCCTGCGAGTAGGCGTTGGCGAGGGCCTTCGCGCGCACGTCCTCGCGGCTGTACTGATAGCCGCGCACGTCGCAGAAGCGGACGCCGATCTTCCGAAGCTGGTCGAACTCGCTGAACTTTCCGACCCCCGCGAACGCGATGCGGTCGTAGATCTCGCCGATCTTCGACAGGCTCGACGGGTTCTCCGCGACGAGCAGGATGCCCTTCTCGTATTCGAGGGCGACGATGGAGCGACCGCGCGAGATGCCCTTGCGGGCATACTCCGCCTTGTCCTGCATCAGCTGTTCGGGCGAAACGTAGAACGGGATCGACATCAGGCCCCCGCGGCGACCGGCCGGCGCGCGATCGCCACGCGCTCGCGATAGGTCTGCTCGATCTCTTCCCGAGAGAACTCGACCGCGCCCTCTGCCGTGCAGTGGAATATCACCGGGTAGATGCCGCGCACGAGATCGACGCCGCCCGTCGCGCGGTCCTCGTCCGACGCGTCGGTGAGCGCCTGGAGCGCGAGCACGAGCGCTTCGGCGCGGGTCAGCTCGGGATGCCACGCCTTCTTCAGCGACTCGCGCGCGTAGAGGCTGCCACTGCCCGACGCCTCGAACTCGGCCTCCTCGTAGCGGCCGCCCGTCACGTCGTACTTCCAGAGCCGTCCGATACGACGCCGCCGGTCGTAGCCGGCGAAGATCGGCACGACGACGAGCCCCTGCATCGCCGCCGGCAGGTTCGCGCGCACCATCTGCGAGAGCTTGTTGGCCTTGCCCTCGAGCTCGAGGGGCTCGCCTTCGATCTTCTCGTAGTGCTCGAGCTCGATGCGCAGCATGCGCGCCATCTCGACCGCGGGGCCCGCGGCGCCGGCGATCGCGACGAGTGAGTGGCCGTCGGTCGGGTAGACCTTCTGCATGTCGCGCGACGCGACGCGGTGGCCCTCGGTCGCGAGCCGGTCGCCCGCCATGAGAACCCCGTCCGCGAACCGCATCGCGAGCACGGTGGTCCCGTGCGGAACGCCGGGTATGAATCCCCCGTCGGCCGCCGGGCGTTCGAGCGCGGTCGGCCGCAGATGCGGATGATCGACCTCGAGCATCTCGAAGAAGCTCGCGCCCTGGTACTTGCCTCGGAACAGCACCCCCCAAATGCCTCCGAGCGGCGCGGCCCGTTACTGCCCGCCGCGCTGGACGTAGTTCTTGACGAACTCCTCGGCGTTCTCCTCGAGGACCTCGTCGATCTCGTCGATCAGGGCGTCCATCTCTTCTTTGAGCTCTTCGCCCTTCTTCGCGAGCTTCTGGCCCGGCTTCGCGCCGGTGCCGCCTTCTTCGCCTCCGCCGTCGCCACCCTTCTTCTGCTGCTGCTGGGACTCGGCAGCCGAGACCCAACGGAGCGGCTCGGCGGAAGACTGTCGAGGATGATTCGTGTGGATCTTCATGGGGCATCTCCGCGAGCGACGCGCTCGCCGTCGCGATCTACGTACGCAGGTTTCGAACCAAGTCGGCGGCCGTCGGCGAAGACGCGAAGAGATCGTCGACGTGTCGCTTGGATCCCTTGAGCGGCTCCGCCATCAAGACCCGCTTGATGGGGTCGTCGCCGATGCCGAACGAAATCGAATCCCAGTTCACTCCGAACACTTCGGCGCCGTATCGCCTCAGACATCCGCCCCGGAAGTACGCGCGCGTGTCCTCGGGCGGAAAATGTACGGCGCGCTCGATCTCCTCGTCCGTCACGATGCGGCGCACGCGCCCCTGACGTTCGAGAACATAGTACAAGCCCTTGTCGGGACGCAGGTCGTGGTACTGCAGATCCAGCAGCTGGACCTGCGGCGAGCCCCAGTCCAGCGACTTGCGATCCATGAAGCTCTCGATGAGCGCCTTCTTGATGACCCAGTCCACCTCGGTGCGAAGCTCCATGGGATCGCGCTCGAGAGAGAGCAGCACGCGCTCCCACTCCGCGACGAGGTCCTTCACCTCGGGCGAGACGTCGCGCGCCGTGACGTATCGGTGCGCCATGTCGAGGTACTCCTGCTGGACCTGCACGGCGGTGCGGCGGCCGCCGCTCGCCATCTCGATCTCCTTGCGGCAGGAGGCGTCGTGCGAGACGTCCTTGATCGATCGAACGGGGTCGCGCATCGCGACGTCCCGGTCGATGGCGCCGTCCTCGATCATCGCGAGCACGAGCGCCGTCACGCCGTTGCGCAGCCAGATCGTGAACTCGCTCATGTTCGCGTCGCCCACGATCACGTGCAGGCGGCGATACTTCTCGCGGTCGGCGTGCGGCTCGTCGCGGGTGTTGATGATCGGCCGCTTCACCATCGTGTCGAGCGCGACTTCGGTCTCGAAGAAGTCGGCGCGCTGCGAGAGCTGGTAGTCGCAGGGATGGCCGCGGTTCTCGGAACCGACCTTTCCGGCGCCCGAATACACCTGACGCGTCACGAAGAACGGCATCAGGTGCTCGACGATCTGCTTGAAGGACGTCCGGCGGTCCATCAAGTAGTTCTCGTGGCTCCCGTACGAGTTGCCCTTGCGGTCGCTGTTGTTCTTGTAGAGCAGCATCTGGGTGCCGGGCGGCAGCACCCGATTCGCGTCGCGACGGCTCTGCTCGACGATGCGCTCGCCGGCCTTCTCGTGGATCACCAACTCGCGGGCGTTCGTGACCTCCGGGCAGGAATACTCGGGGTGCGCGTGGTCGACGTAGTAACGCGCGCCGTTCGCGAGCGTCTTGTTGCGCGCGATGTTCTCCTGCTGATTCGGGGTGTACTTCTCCCCCTCGACCTGGAACCCGCGCGCGTCGGCCAGCGGGTTCTCCTGGTCGTAGTCCCAGAGGATCTGCGCAGTCGAATCCTCCCGGTACGAATTGACCAGGAGCACGCAGCTCGAGATGGGATCGAAGTCACGGTCGTTCTTGACGGTGATCCCATACTCGATCTCCGTTCCCATCACCTTGGGAATGGCCATCTCGACCTCGTCCGCACTTCGTCTCCGCTACAGATACTGACCGGACCGGATGTCTTCGATCGACCGCCCCTCGTTGCGGTTGATCCCGGTGATCAGCGTGCGGACGTTGATGATGCGCTCGCCCTTTCGACCGGAGATGCGGGCCCAGTCGTCGGGGTTGGTGGTGTTCGGGAGATCCTCGTTCTCCTTGAACTCCTCTCGCACGGCGTCGATGAGATCGTCGAGCCGGATGCCGCGCTCGTTCTCCTCGATCAGGCGCTTCACGGCCTTCTTCTTGGCGCGGTCCACGATGTTCTGGATCATGGCGCCGCTCGCGAAATCCTTGAAATAGAAGATCTCGCGCTCGCCCTTGGCGTAGGTGACCTCGAGGAACTTGTTCTCCTCGGTGGTCGCGTACATGTTCTCGATCGTGTCCGCCACGAGGCCGTCGACGATCTTCTGCGGATCGCTGCCGTAGCGCTGCTCCGCCATCCGGTGGAACGGCAGCTCCGGCTTCAGGTACTTCGTGAAGATCTCGTGCGCCGAACGCGCGTCCGGCCGGCTGACCTTGACCTTGAGATCCAAGCGGCCCGGGCGCAGCACGGCGGGATCGATCAGGTCCTGCCGGTTGCTGGCGCCGATCACGATCACGTTCTTCAGCGACTCGACGCCGTCGATCTCGGACAGGAACTGCGCGACGACGGTCGCCTCCATGTCCGAGGAGATCCCCGAGCCACGCATCCGGAACAGCGAGTCCATCTCGTCGAAGAAGATCACGACCGGCACGTCCTCGCTCGCCTTCTCCCGCGCCTTGCGGAAGACCTCGCGGATCTTGTGCTCGGTTTCGCCGACGTACTTGTTGAGGAGCTCGGGGCCCTTCACGTTGAGGAAGTACGCGGTCGTCTGGCGACCGGTTCGCTTCTCGACGCTCTTGGCCAGACTGTTCGCGACGGCCTTCGCGATCAGCGTCTTGCCGCAGCCGGGCGGACCGTAGAGAAGGATGCCCTTCGGCGGCTTGAGCTGATGCTCCTGGAAGATCTCCTGGTGGAGATACGGCAGCTCCACCGCGTCGCGAAGGATGCCGATCTGCTCGTCGAGACCGCCGATGCGGTCGTAGGTGATGTCCGGGATCTCCTCGAGCATCACCTCCTCGACTGCCGATTTCGGCATCTTCTCGAAGGCGTACTGCGTGCGCGGGTCCACCATGACGTGGTCACCCGCCTTGAGCGGCTCGCGCCGCAGCGGATCCGCCAGGGTCACGACGCGCTCGTCGTCGGTGTGGCCGAGCACGATCGCGCGGCCGTCGCCGAGCAGTTCGATCACCGAAGCGATCTCGCCGCGGCTGACGAAGCCGGACGGTTCGATCACGTTGAATGCCTCGTTGAGGACGACGAGCTGGCCCTCTTCGAATCCGCTGGCGTCGATCTTCGGATGCACGTTGACGCGCATCGCGCGTCCGTCCACGACGATCTCCGCGGTGCCGTCCTTGTTGGAGCGCGTGAAGACGCCGTAGCTGTTCGGCGGCGCGCACAGCTTGTCGACCTCCTCCTTGAGGAGCTCGATCTGCTGCTTCGCTTCCTGGAGCGTATGCACCAGCTTCTCGTTCTGCCGCTCGGCATCCGAGAGCTGCTGACGCAGCACGTGATAGCGGCGACGCGCTGCGTCGTACTCGGCCAGCACGCGTTCGAGGCGACGGCGGAACTCCGTCGAGTCGCTTCCGAAGAAACGGAGCGCGTCCTGTAGATCGTCCACGGGATCGCTCGTCGAGACGGGATCGCGTTCGGGATCGTCGCCGCCCGAGCGCGGCCCCGACGCCGAGATGCGTCGCATCACGTCGCGGACGAATCCCTTCTTACCCGAGCTGCCGGCGTCGTCGAACTCGCTCATCGCGTCCCTTCTCCGTACGACGGATCCTTCGCATCGAGGGATCCACTGCAGATCGAGAGTGCAAGGCGTATGCCGCGGGCGGCACCACGACGGGTCGACGCGCTTCGGATCCGCCACTCCCCCGCGACACACCCAACGACACGAGCGACGCGGGTCGCGCGAACCGAAATCGCGCCGCCGAAACCACTCCCAGCGCGGCACGTTGCCGCGGCGAGCGCTGTGGGGTGCGTGCGCCTAGGCCGGGGCCTGGTTCCCCGTGGAATCGATACGCCAGCGCCATGGCCCTGCTTCGGGGGTCGAGGCTGCATCCACCACTTTGCCGAAGGGTGAAAAACCCTTGTAATTTCGGCCTTTTTGGGCGTTTCGAGCATATCAGAGCACCCTTCCCTGTCAACCAATCCCACGGGGAGAGAGGTCACCCCCGCGGGCTTCCCGCCACGCCGGACTTCCAATGTACTCGCTCGCGCCCTCGGGTTCCGACGCGGACCGCCGCGATCCGCGAGAGCAGTGGCCGGGCGTCGAACCGCCATGGTCGAGCCGATCGGACGAAATCGCACACGACTTGCGTTCAATCTGCCGCCTGCGGAGGCGACCGAGGTTGGAACGCTGGTGATTTTGACGGCAGCGTCGGCGCACCGTCGCTCGCAGCATCCCCGCAGCACTTTGCGCGCGGCCCCGACCGTGGTGACGCGAAGTGCCGCGCAGGGACAAAGTTCGACCGCCTCACGGCGCCGGCGCGACATCGATCACCCGAATGCCGTCGGCGGCCTCGTAACGAAAAAGCTTCGGATCCGGGCCGGTGTTCTCGCGCAGCTCGTCGAAGCGGACGTTCGTGCGATTGCCGAACAGATCGACCACCGTCGTCTCGCGGACCTTCGCGGAAGCGGCGTCCACGTGGAGATCGATGCGCTCGTACTGCGCGTCGCGCTTGGGCGACAGCTCGAGCACGACCGTCGGCTCTCCGCAGGCCTTCGCGCGAACCGAGAACTCTTCCGTGAGCTTTCCTTCGCCGAGCAGAAACTGGACGCCCGCCGCGGATAGCTGGCCCGGACCGAAGGGGAGCCGTTGCACCTCGCGCGCGCGCTCGTCGTGGATCCACAGCGTCTCGCCGTCGCTCACCACGAGGCCGGGCTCCGGCGCTTCGTACACCCAGCGCATCTTTCCCGGCTTCGCGAAGAGCGCTTCGCCGCGCGCCTCGAGCGCGCCCGAGGGCGCGGCGCCCAGCGATGCTCGCTCGGTGCGCTGCTCGAAGCGTCCGCGCAAGTCCCGCACGCCCTCGTAGCGGCGCTGCACCCGCGCAGCGAGCTCGGCCGCGCATGCGCCGTCCTGCGCCCTCGCGGGCGGTGCTCCGACCAGCGACCCGAGCAGCCCGGCTCCGAGCGCAATGCGACGAGCCTTGCGAACGCGCGCGCTCATGCGTCGTTCCGACGCGGCGGCGGCGCGATCATTCGGTTTCGAGGGAGCGTGCGTACACCTCGCGCGGCTTGGTTCCGATCTGCGGGCCGACCACGCCCTCCTGCTCCATCTGCTCGATCATCCGCGCCGCCCGGTTGTAGCCGATCTTCAAGCGGCGCTGGATGTAGGAGATGGAAGCATTGCGGGTCTCGGCGACGATCGCGATCGCGCGGTCGTACAAATCGTCCGACTCGTCGCCGCGCTCCTCCTTCTCCTCGCTCTCGACCTTGGCGCGCATCAGCGTCTCGTCGAAGCGCGGCGCGCCCTGCGTGCGCAGGAAGGCGACCAGCTCGGCGACTTCCTTCTCGGAGACGTACGCGCCGTGCATGCGCTGCAGCTTCGAGGTCCCTGGCGGGAGATAGAGCATGTCTCCCTGCCCGAGCAGATGCTCGGCGCCGTTCTGATCCATGATCGTGCGCGAGTCGATGCGCGACGCGACCTGGAATGCGATGCGCGACGGAAAGTTCGCCTTGATGACGCCGGTGAGGACGTCCACGCTGGGCCGCTGCGTCGCGAGCACGAGGTGGATGCCCGCGGCGCGCGCCATCTGCGCGAGTCGCTGCAGAGCTTCCTCGACGTCCCGCGCCGAGACGACCATCAAGTCGGCCAGCTCGTCGATCACCACGACGATGTACGGAATCCGCGCGAGCGGCACCTCGACGCCCTGCTCTTCCCCGGGCCGGGGCTTGAGGCGCAGGCTCGTCTGGCCGTCCGCGATCAGCTCGTCGATCCGCTCGTTGAACTGGCTGATGTTCCGCACGCCGAGCGACGCCATCATCCGATAGCGCTCTTCCATCTTGAGGACGATGCCGTGCAACGCCGCGGCGGCGCGCTTGGGATTCGTGACGACGTCCGCGATCAGGTGCGGGATGCCCTCGTAGATCGACAGCTCGAGGATCTTCGGATCGATCAAGAGCAGCTTGAGCTCGTCCGGCGTCGCCCGGCACAGGATCGAGCAGAGCAGCGCGTTCAAGAACACGCTCTTCCCCGTGCCGGTCGCACCGGCGACGAGCAGGTGCGGCATCTTCGCGAGATCGGCCTCGACCGAATTGCCGAAGATGTCCTTGCCGAGCGCGAGCGTGAGCTTGGAACGGCTCTTCCGAAAGTTCTCCGACTCGAGGAGATCGCGCAGGTACACGACGTCGCGTTCGGGGTTGGGAATCTCGATCCCGACGACGGACTTGCCGGGCAGCGGCGCGATGATGCGCACCGACAGCGCGCGCAGCGCGAGCGCGAGGTCGTCGGCGAGGTTCGTGATGCGGTTGACCTTCACGCCGGAGCCCGGCTCGAACTCGTACATCGTGATGACCGGGCCGGGATGCACGGTGACGACGCGTCCCATCACGCCGAAGTCCGCGAGCTTCTTCTCGAGGATCCGAGAGTTCATGATCAAGCTGTCGCGGTCGAAGCTGCGCTTGACGTCGGGCGGGCGCTGGAAGATCGCGATGTCGGGATGCTGGTACGGTCCGTGCGGGGTCGAGTCGGCGAAGACGAACGCCTCCTGCTCGGGCTTCGTCTTCTTGCGGTCGTCGCGGTGATCGACGATGTGCGGCTCTTCGCGCTTGCGCGTTGCGCGCGCCGCGACGGATGCCGGGACGACCGTTTCTTCCTCCGCGTCCCCCTCTTCGTTGCTTCCCTCCTCCTCGTCGAGCTCGTCGCCGCCGCCTGCGGTCTCGGCGATCGCTGCGGTCGCGACCGCCGGCGACAGCGGATGGGCGCGCCGTGCGCGGCGCGCCCGCCAGACGCCGATCGAGCGGAAGGCGTTCACGATGCCGTCGCGCATGCCGAGCAGCATGCGAATCGCTAGGTCGCCAACCGCTTCGAGCGCGTTCCAGGTCCAGATCGCGAGGCGCCGCACCGCTGCCGCGACGGCGACTCCGGCGATCAGCAGCATTCGCCCGACGACGCGCAGGCCGCGTGCGACCGCGCGCAGCGCCGTGCCGTTCTCGATGCCCACGACGGCGAGCGCGCCGGTCGCCGCGAACGCGACGTTGAGGAACGCCGCGCCCGCGAGGCTCAGCAGCATCCGTTCGCCGGACGCGAGCCATTCGCCGAGGAGGCCGGTCCCGGTGCCGGCGAAGCGCTCGACCCCCGCGTGCAGCGCGAGCGAAGGCAGCGTCGCCATCGCCAGCAACAGCAGCACAGCGCCGATCCAGAAGCGGGGCCCGGGCAGCCCGCGCCGGAACAGCAGCCGCGTGCCGACGATCACCGTGACGCCCACCAACACGATCCCGCCGAAGCCGACCGTGCGGAACGACAAGCCCGCCAGCGTCGCGCCGACCGCACCCGCCGCGTTTGCGACGTCGGTCAAGCGGAACAGCGGATCGACCGGGTCGTAGGTCGCCAGCGCGATCGCCGCGACGGCGGCCAATGCGATCAGCGCCAAACCCACCGACTCGGCGGCGAGTCGCCCGTACGTCGATTCGCCGCGCGCATCGGAGCGGCGACGACGCGCGCTCGGCTTAGCCACGAGGACACCTCGGACCGGGCCACCGCGCGCGCACACGAATCCGATCTCCCGCGGCGGCTGCCACGAGCTCGGCGGCAAACGCGCGGAACGCGTCCATCGGACGCGGTCGAACGAGATGTGTGCGAGCGAGAAAGCCCACGTCCCTCACCCCCCGGTGGGACGGGAATGGGCCGAGAGTACCGGCCGCCGCGACGACGCGTCAAGCGGACTGCGAAGTCGCTACTGCGGGATCGGGCTCGATCACGATCTCGCGCTGGAACGCCGCGTCGTAGCCCTGCGCGATGGATTCGCGCACGCGTGCAGCGAGCTGCTTGCGCTGCTCGATCGCCAGGCCGCGCGTCGGGATCGGCTTGCCGTACGCGATCTTCACGGTGCCGGGATGGATGCGCAGCTCGCCCTTCGGCGTGATGCGCTGACTCCCGGAGACCGTCACGGGCACGATGGGAACCTGCGCTTCGAGCGCGAGATGGAACGGGCCGCTCTTGAAGTGCCGCAGATGCCCGTCGGGGCTGCGTGTGCCTTCGGGAAATACGATCACCGTCGTCCCGGCGCGGATCCGCTCGGCCGCCCGCTGCAAGCTCGCGACCGCCTTCGCCCGATCACCGCGGTCGATGATGATGTGTCCGCTCGCGACCAGGACCTGCCCGAAGATGGGAACGCGCGTCAGCTCGCGTTTGGCGACGAAGCGCCAGTTCACGCTCTCCGGGAGCGTCAGCACGATCGCCGCGATGTCGCAGAGACTCTGGTGGTTCGACATCAAGATCACGGGAGCGTGCGTCGGCACGTTCTCGATGCCCTGCAGCTCGATCCGCACGCCGAAGCTTCGAACGATCCAGCGGATCCAGACGCGCCCGAGCCGCAACATCGTTCTACCGCCGTCGAAGAAGCTCGCGACGATGATGGGCGGCCCGATCAGCAGCGTGTAGATCGAGATCAGGAAGAGCTGGATGAAGGTCTTGACCACGGGCTCACCTCGCGTGGTCGATGCGTGCGATGGCGCGCCGATGCTAGGGACGGGCGACGAATCGTGTCAACGCGTTCTCGTGCTTGACGCGACTCCCCGTCGCAGGGATGATGGCGTCACACCCCTTTCGACGGAGATCCCCCTTCGATGGCGAGCGTCAACAAAGTCATCCTGATCGGCAACCTCGGACGCGACCCGGAGCTCCGGTATACGAAGAACGGGCAAGCCGTCGCCAACTTCAGTCTCGCGACGACCGACTCGTACAACAGCCGCGAAGGACAGCGCGAAGAGCGCACCGAGTGGCACCGCATCGTGGCGTGGGCGAAGACCGCGGAGCTCTGCGCGCAATATCTGGCGAAGGGGCGCAGCGTCTACATCGAGGGCCAGCTCCGCACGCGCGAGTGGGAAGACAAGGACGGGAACAAGCGCCAGACCACCGAGGTCCACGCGCAGACGGTCCAGTTCCTCGGACCGCGCGGACAGGGCGGCAGCGGTGGCGGCAGCGGACAGCGCGCTGCGGAGAGCTCGGCGAGCGCGCCCGACGCACCTCCGGCGGACGAAGACATCCCGTTCTAGCTGGGAGTCTTCCGTCGGGGCCGTCTACCTCCCCTTCAAGCCTCGAACGATCTCGTCGATGCGCTCGCGGGCGTCGGGTCCGAGGTGCTCGAACTCGACGCCCATCCCGGCCGGCTCGTCACCCCCGGGCGGTTGCACGCGGACCACGCGACCGCGCGCCTGCACGGGTACGTCGCTGCCGGGAAGCTTGAACTGGAGGGTGACCCGGGTGTCCGTGGGCGGCGGCGTCTCGGTCTCGATGAAGAGACCTCCCTCGTTGATGTTTCGGGTGAACTCGGAGAAGAGCGCGTCGATGGTCGAGTAGGACACCCGAACCACCAGGGGTGCGCGCGCCGAGCGACGGCGCTCCACCTCCGCCTGGTACTCCCGGCCCTGCTCCCGCGCGACTCGTTCTACCGGCTCGGCCATCCTGATCCTCCCGGCCATCCCGCTCATCGACCGTACCCGCGGGCACCCTTAGTTGGGACCGTCGGCACGTCGGAGGCCGCGTCCCGCCGGGGGATACCGCCCAGCTCACATAGGCTGGCCCAACCCCGTTCGGCGACCACGACGTGGTCCAGAACCGGGATCCCGACCAGCGCGCCGGCGTCGGCGAGGCGCACGGTGATCTCACGATCCTCGGTGCTCGGCGTCGGATCGCCGCTCGGGTGGTTGTGCACGAGCACGACCGCCGCCGCCGCCTCGCGGAGCGCCGGGCGGAACACCTCGCGCGGATGGACGAGGCTCGCGGTGAGTGTGCCTTGCGAGATCACGACCTCGCGCACCATCCGATGGCGCCCGTCGAGCAGCAGCACGAAGAAGCGCTCGTGCCGCGCCTGCCGAACGCGGGCGTGGAAGTGGCGGAACACGTCCGCCGGGCCGCGCACCGGATCTCCCGCGCGCAGGCGCGTCGACGCCAGCCGGCGACCCAGCTCGAGCGCGGCGACCAAAGACGCGCTCTTCGCCGCTCCGATGCCGGGCGCGCGAGCCAGCTCGCCGCTCTCGACCGCCGCCAGCCCCGCGAGCCCGCCGTGTTGTTGCAGCAGCGAGCCGGCGAGCGCGTGTGCGTCGCATCCCGCCGCGCCGGTTCGCAGCAGCAATGCGACGAGCTCGGCATCCGCGAGCGCCTCGGCTCCGAGCGCCGTCAAGCGCTCGCGCGGTCCGTCGATCGCACCGTGCTTCGGCGCGCGCGGCACGGTGACCGCGCGCCGCGGCGCGCGTTCCGTCCGTTCCATCGCAGATCTCCGCGGGACCGATCAGGGTGAGTGCGGACGCGCTCAGGCGCCTCGGCAGCTCTGCTCGGCCGCCTCGGCGGCGCCGAGCGCACGCTGGAAGTCGTCGGGCGCCAGCTCGGGGGCGACGAGGCTCCGCAGCGCCTCGGTGCGGTAGCGCGGCTCCTCGAGCTCGCGAGCCCACGCGCGCAGCAGCGCCAGGAATCCCTTCGCCGACGCCGCCTGCGTGGCGGCCGCGGTGAGCTCGATCGGCACGCCGGGCCGGTACGACGAGCCGTCCTCCATCCGGATCGCGCCGCCGGAGATCTCGCCGAGGCGCTTCAACGCAGCGCGCAGGTACGGGTCCGTGAACTCGCCGCGCGGCGTCAGCGCGCGCGAGAGCTCTGCGCGATCGAGCTTGCGGCGCAGCGCTTCGTCGAAGGTCGCCGCGCAGCCGCCGACGTCGCCGGCGCCGATCCGGCCGAGCGCGCCGCGCGCACGCTCGACGCTCGCCGGGCCTCCGGGCGCCATGTCGATCGTGTAGCGGTGCAGTCCGCGCGCGGTGTCCTGCGATTCGCGCGAGCGGATGCCGAGCTGCTTGGCGTCGTGGCCGTCGGCGAGCTTCACCTGCAGCAGCAGGTCCTCGCCGAGCTGATTCGACACGACGTGCTCGACGAAGGGATTGCGCACCGAGTCGAGCATCGCGCTCGCCGCGGCGTCGCCGGCGGTCTGACCGAGCACGACCGTGAAACCGTCGTCGCCGGTCTGCACGCGAACCTGCGCCGGCACCCGGGTGAGGAACGTCAGGCCCGCGCGGCCGGCGAAGTAGGTGTGCGAGACGGCCGCCAGCGTGTTCGCGAGCGGCTGGAGATCGATCACCACCTCGTCGCGCTCGCCGCGGACGGGCACGTGCACCGTCTCGATGCGATAGCCGTCGAGCGCGGCGCGGATCGTGACGGAATCGCGCTTGCCCGCGTAGGCGCGCTTGGGCAGCAGGACCGTGACCGGAGCGACCGCCTTCTCGTATCGCTTCTGGAAGCTGGCGCGCACGTAGAAGAGGTCGAGCTTCGCGCCGGGCGGGGTGGTCTCGATGCGGAGCTTGCGATCCTCGTAGTAGCCGGGCCGTGCGAACGAGAACATCGCCGACGGGCTCCAGCCGGCCCGCTCGTCGGGAATCAGCTCGATCACCTCGCTGGCATGGGCGACGCGCTGCGGAGCGACGGCGGCCGTCGCGCAGACGAGCGAAGCGAGCAGAGCGCTGAGCATGGCGCCGCGGCGCACGAATATCCCCTAGACGGCCCCCGGGCGCATCGTAGCCACATGGAGTTTCGTGACAACGGCTCGGCGCGGCGCGCGAGGCTACGGGTTCTCGTCGCCGCTGGCCCAGACGCCGCTCTTGCCGCCCGTCTTGCGGACGAGACGCACGGCGTCGACGCGCATGCCGCGATCGATCGCCTTGCACATGTCGTAGACGGTGAGACCGGCCGCCGCGACGGCGACCATCGCTTCCATCTCGACGCCGGTGCGCGCTCGAGCGCGCACGCGCGCTTCGATCTCGACCCGCGACGTCGCCGGATCCGGACGCAGATCGACGTCCACGACGTCGAGCGGCAACGGGTGGGCCAGCGGAATCCAGTCGGAGGTGCGCTTGGCGGCCTGGATGCCGGCGATCCGGGCGACGGCCAACACGTCGCCCTTCGGCGTGCGTCCCTCCGCGATCGCCGCGAGCGTGGCCGGCGCCATCTGCACTGCGCCGCGCGCGACGCACTCGCGCACGGTGACGGGCTTCTCGCCGACGTCCACCATGCGTGCGCGCCCGTCCTCGTCGAGGTGCGTCAGGCGGCTCAAGACTCCGCCTCGCGCTCCTGCACCCACGCGAGCACGTCCTCGAAGACCTGCTCCTGCTCGGGCTCGTTCAGGATCTCGTGGCGCAGTTTGGGATACACGCGAAGGCGATGCCCCGCGCCGCGCAGCAGGCCGTGGAAGTTGCGCGTCCCGCGCGGCGGACAGAGCCGATCCGCCTCGCCGTGCAGCAGCAGCATCGGGACGTGCACGTGCACGCCGGCGCCCGCCGTACGCGCAACCGTGTCGAGCAGCTCGGCGGCGAGCGACGCCGACGCGCGACGGAACACCAACGGATCGTCGTCGTACGCCTTCACGACCTCGGCGTCGCGCGACAGATCCGACGAGTCGATGCCGGCGCGCAGCCGCAGGGTCGGTGCGACGCCGCGCAGCAGACGGGCGAAACGCAGCTTCGTGCGCGACACGCCGCGGCCGAGCTCGAGCGGCGGACCGGTCACGACCGCGCCGAGCAGGTCGGGCTTGCGCTCGGCCAGCAGCGCCGTCGTGACGAGGCCGCCCATGCTGTGCCCGAGCAGGACCAGGGGCAACTCGGGATGCTCGCGCCGCACGACGTCGAGAAAGCTCTCCAGGTCGTCGAGCAGGTGCGAGAACGACTCGACGTGCCCGCGCGTACCGTCCGAGCGGCCGTGACCGCGCTGGTCGTAGGCGTGCACCGCGAACTCGCGCGCCGCGAACCAGGCGCCGACGTGGTCGTAACGCCCGCTGTGCTCCGCGAAGCCGTGTACGACGGCGAGCGCGCGCTGCGCCATCGGCGGCATCCAGGCGCGGCGGAACAGGCGCGTGCCGTCGGGCGCCGAGAAGAAAGCCTGCGAGCGTCGCACGACGCGGCGTTCCACGCGGCGAAACCTAGAGGGCGCGCGCGCGACGCGTCAACTGGAACGCAGGATGCGGCGAACCTCGGCCTGCGCCGCGCGCACGCGTTCGAGGTACGCGCCGCCGCGGATGTTCGGGCCCCAGAAGTACGCGAGGATGCCGTCCGCTTCTCCCATCCGACGGATGTTGTCCGCGAGGATCAGGCAGCCCGCTTCGATGTTGCTCTCGACGGTCGTGAAGTTGCCGGCCATGCCGAGCGGCTCGAGCATCGCGGGCATCACCTGCATGAGCCCCATCGCGCCCTTCGCGCTGCGCGCGCTCGGCGAACCGCGGCTCTCGACCATCATCACGGCCGTCACCAGCTCGGGATCGAGGTCGTACTTGGCGCTGTAGCGGATCACGGCGCGCGCGATCCGGTCGCGCTCCGCCGCGGCCAGCGTGCCGTTGAACTGGGACAACACGCGCGCGATCGCCGGCTCGTCGGTCGCCGCCGCTCGCTGCGACGCGACGGCGGTCGGAGGCGCGAGCTCGCGCGCCGAATCGGCCGGCCGCGCCGACGAGAGCGTCAGCAACGCCCACGCGATCGCGGCGACGCAGGCGAGGTGCGTGCGGGGCAACGGCGAACGGCGCTTCTTCGATCCATGACTGTCCATCGCGCTCTACTCCGCGAGGCGGCTCGTGGGAACACACCTCGAATCGCAGGGGTCGAAGGGACGAACCTGTCGACCGGACGAACCGGGTTCTCGTAGTGGGTGGTCGCTTCGCAGAAAAAGGTGAAGCGGGCGGAAAGGTAGTCGAGTGAGGTCGACCCGCCAGGCTGCAGTCCCCGCAGGATGAGCTGCGTATGCATTGCAGGAACTGCACACGCGCAAACCCCGAGGGGCCTCGTCGTTGCGGAACATGTCTCAATGCAAACTCTCGTTTGACCTTCGAAAAATTCCTCTGATAGGATGGCCCCTCACTGGGTGCACCTTCTCGAGAACGTCCGCAACGAGACGTCGAGAAGTTCGACGAGCGTTCGAAGACGACGGACACGCACGAGGACTCCGGACTCGAGGATTCGGAGCTCGACGAGAACTCGACGAGGATTTGGAACTCGAACGCGCTCGAGCGAGATGCACGAAGCCGCCGCCCCCTCCAGCCGAAGTGGTCTCGCCCTTGGCAGAGAGTCTCGCGTCACAGCCCGATCGCATCGCGCGCAGCCGCACGCGCCGCGCCGACACCGACCTGGGTCGGACCGACCTGCTCGGCGCGATCCTCGACGGCGCGCCGGATCCCGTGGTGGCGATCGACTCCGGCGGCCGGCTCCGCTACGCGAATCCCGCTTGCCACGCGCTGTTCGGCACGGATCCGGCGGAGCTGCTCGGGCGCCACGTCTCCGAGCTGATGCAGGCACACGCGCCGGCACAGGACGCCGGCGCCGGCGTGCGGCGCGGTCACGTCGAGCTGCGGCTCGCGACCGGCGAGATCGGCTGGTTCTCGTACACCGCCCAGCGCATGGAGCTGGCCGGCGCTACGGGCGGCGTCGCCGTCGTGTTCCTGCGCGACGAGACCGAGCGACGCCGCGACGAGCTGCGGCTCTCGCGGCACAACGACGAGCTCGAGCAGACGATCCGCGCGCTCGCCCACGACTTGCGCTCGCCGCTGGTATCCGTGCTCGGCTTCTCGCGCCTCTTGCGCGAGGACTTCGGCGAAGCGCTCGGCGAGCGCGGCGCGCACTTCCTCGAGCGCATCCACGCCGCGGGGCGAACCATGGAGAGCCTGATCCGCGACCTGCTGGAGTTCGCGCGGATCGGACACGACGGCAGCGACGCGCCGGCGCTCGTCGATCCGCGCGAGGTGCTCTTGCAGCTGCGCAGCGAACTCAAGCCGCGCATCGAGCAGGGCGGCGTGGAGCTCGTGATTCCCGAGCACCCGCCGCTCGTGCGCTGCGCGCGCACGCGCCTCTACCAGCTCTTCTCGAATCTCGTCGGCAACGCGCTCGACCACATGGGCTGCGTCGAGAAGCCGCGCATCGAGGTCGAGGTCCGTGAGAGCGCCGACCGGCACGAGCTGGTGGTGCGCGACAACGGGTGCGGCATCCCTGCGGAGCAGCGCGAGCGCATCTTCGAGATGTTCCACTCCGTCCAGCGACCCGGCGGTCGCAAGGGAACGGGCATCGGACTGGCGATCGTCCGCAAGATCGCCGAGCGCTACGGCGGACGCGCCTTCGCGGACGGCGCGCCGGGCGAAGGCGCGGCATTCCACGTGGTGCTTCCGCGCGGCTGACGCATTCCCCGCAGGTGGCGGCGCTTCTCCGGGTCGCCTAGGTTGGCCGACGCGCGCCCATGTATCCCGTTCTATTCGAGATCTTCGGCTTCCCGATCAGCAGCTTCGGCGTGATGTTGGCGATCGCCTTCCTCGCCGGGACTTGGCTGACGGCGCGGCGCATGGCGGAGATCGGGCTCGATCCCGAAGGCGCCACCACGATGCTGATCTACGCGATGATCGGCGGCATCGGGGGCTCGAAGCTCTACTTCGCGATCGACGTCTCGCTGCGCGAGGGCATCCCGTTCACCGAGCTGCTGTTCGCGCGCGAGGGAATCACCTTCTACGGCGGGCTGATCGGCGCCATCGCGCTCGTGCTGATCGGCACGCGCATCCACGGCATTCCGACCGGCCCGTTCTTCAACTGCGTGTGCCTCGCGGGCGCGCTCGGCCAGGCGCTCGGCCGCGTCGGCTGCTTCCTCGTCGGGGACGACTACGGCCGGCCGACGGACGGCCCGTTCGGCATCGCGTTTCCGGAAGGCGCGCCGCCCACGTTGGAGCCGGTCCACCCCACCCAGCTCTACGAGGCGGCCTGGCTGTTCGGAGTGACCGGCTTCCTCTGGGCGCGCCGCGACCACAGCCCGCGGCTGTGGGCCGAGTACCTGATGCTGGCCGGCGTCGGCCGCTTCGCGGTCGAGTTCCTGCGCATCAATCCGCGCGTCTGGCTGGGCCTGTCGGAAGCGCAGCTGATCGCGCTGGCGCTCTTCGCGATCGGCGCGACGAGCTGGATCCATGCGCGTCGCGGCCTCGCGACCGCGACTGCCTAGCGGCGGAGGTCGGCGCGATGCCGCGAGTCGGAGACACGCGAGCCAAGATCCTCGAGGTCGCGGAAGCCGAGTTCGCCGCCGAGGGATACGCGGGCGCGCACCTGCAGAAGATCGCCGAGCAGGTCGGCGTGCGGAAGACGGCGCTCTACTACTACTTCGAGTCGAAGGCGGCGCTGTACACGGCGGTCCTCGAGTCGATGCTCGAAGCCTTCGAGAGCGCGGTCGGCGCGGTGCTCGACGCGGAGGAGCCGCCCGACCGCAAGCTGGAGTCGCTCGCCGCGCGGATCAACGACGTGCTCGCGCAGAACCCCAACTACGGGCGGATCCTGTTCCGCGTCTTCGTGGACCCGCAGCCGCAGGAGGCGAACCACGTGCTGCCGGTCGTGCAGCGCGTCGTGGCGCGCGTGCTGCTCTTCTACAAGAGCGGTGCGGACGCCGGCGCGTTCCGGCGCATCTCGTCGCGCCACTTCTTCCTGAGCGCGTTCGGCGCGATGCTGTTCCACTACGCCGCGCCGAGCTTCGGTGCGCGGCTGTTCGGCATTCCGGACGTCTTCACGAGCGACGCCGTGAGCTGGCGCCGCGACGAGGTGATCAAGCTGCTGCGCGACGGCGTGCGCGCCCGGCCGGACGAAGACGCCTAGGACGCGGGCTTCGCCTCGAGCCGGCGCGAGAGCGACGCCGCCCGTTCCGTCAGCGCGCCGCATTCCGCGGCGTCCACGAGCGGCGGCAGCCGCGTGACCGCGGCGTGGGCGAGCTCGCGGAAGCGCGCGTCGCCGGCGGGCGGATCGCAGTCCATCCACCGCTCGAGCTGCTGGAGCGCGTCGGCATAGCGCCCGCGCAGGTACGCGCTCATGCCGGCCGCGTACGCGGCGTCGCGCCGCAGGTCGCTGCGGTCCGGCTCGCGCGCCAGCGCCTCGCCGAGCGCGCGGCGCGCCTCGTCGAAGTAGCCGCTCTCCAGATAGGAGCGCGACGCGAGCGCCCAAGCGGCCACCGCGCTGCCGTGGACGCTGGTGAAGAACGCGTCGAGCGGCTCGCCGAGGACTTCTTCCGTGCCGGCGGCGTTCTCGATCAGGTAACGCGCGACGAGCCCGTTGCAGCGGTGAGCAGCCAGCAGGCCGCGGAACTGGCGCCGCGTCTGCTCGAGCAGCGCCTCGCACTCTGCGAACGCTTCGGCGAGGCGCACGCGCGACGCGGCGAGGATCCGGGCGAACTCCTCGAACAGGCCTTCGTTGCCCGGCTCGGCGCGCGTGCGCGCGGCGTCGACCTTCGGCGCGTAGACCTCGAGCTGGTAGAGGTTCTCGCGCAGCTTCATCGCCTCGTGGAAGAGCGATCCGACGGCGAGGTCGAAGAGCGCGTCGCCACCGAGCTCGCCGGCCCGGAACAGCGCGTGGCACAGCTCCTTCAGCCGGAACAGCGGGCTCGCTTCGGTGTCGCCGGCGAGCGCCTGCACCTCGTCGAAGCGCAGCGTCCCGCGGCGATGACGCTCGAAGATCCGGCGCAGGCTCCGGTGCGCCGCGAGGAAGTCGCGGACGACGTCGACGAGACCCGCCTCGGTGGAGCGCACCGCGCGATGATACATGGGCCGCCGTGCGCGGATACCGCCCCGGGGAAGCCGTCCTATACTGCCGCCCGCTCGACCCTCGCCTGGAGCCCCCATGCACTCCGTCGACTTCTGGTCGATGACGTTCGTCTTCATGCTGGCGGCTTTCGTCGGCTTCGACGTCATCCGCAACGTCTCCCGCCTGTTGCACACGCCGTTGATGTCGTTGACCAACGCCATCTCGGCCATCGCGGTGGTCGGCTCGATCATCATCGCCGGCGAGCAGAAGACCACGCTCAGCACCGTGCTCGGGACGATCGCGGTCGCCGCGTCGGTGACCAACATCGTGAGCGGCTTCCTGATCACCGACCGCATGCTGAAGATGTTCCACCAGCAGGGTCAGAAGCGATGATCGAGAATCTGACCGCCGCGGCGTACCTGGCCGCCGGCGCGCTCTTCATCTTCTCGCTGCGCTGGATGTCGCATCCGAAGACGGCGCGGCGCGGCGTCGTGGCGGGCGTCGCGGGCATGACCGCCGCGGTCGGCGGCACGCTGCTGCACCCGGAGATCGTCGGCTTCGAGTGGATCGCGATCGCGGTCGTGATCGGAACCGCGATCGGCGTCCCGCTCTCGCGCGTCGCGCTGACCGCGGTCCCGCAGCGGACGGCGATCTCGCACGCCTTCGGCGGCCTCGCGGCCGGCCTGGTCGGCACCGCCAAGTACATCCTGTGGCTGCCCGAAGGCGAGCTGACCGGCTTCCGCATGGGCGCGATCTCGCTCGAGGTGCTGCTCGGCTTCCTCACCTTCACCGGCAGCCTGATGGCGGCCGGCAAGCTGCAGGAGGTGATCCCGACCCGTCCGATCACCTACCGCGGCCAGAACGTGATCAATCTCGGGCTGCTCGGCGTCGCGCTGCTGTGCGGCATCGGCCTGGTGCTCGATCCCACGCAGTGGTTCCTCTTCCCGCTGCTGATCGGGCTCTCGCTCGCGTTCGGCGTGCTGCTGATCATCCCGATCGGCGGCGCCGACATGCCGACCGTGATCTCGCTGCTCAACTCCTACGCGGGGCTCGCGGCCGTCGCGATGGGCTACGTGCTCGAGAACAAGGTGCTGATCATCGCGGGCGCGCTCGACGGCGCCTCGGGCCTGATCCTGTCGATCATCATGTGCCGCGCGATGAACCGCTCGTTCAGCAACGTTCTGTTCGGGGCGTTCGGCCAGGTGCAGGGCGGCCCGGCCGACGCGGTCGAGCGAAAGCCGGTGAAGAGCGCGACCGCCCAGGACGTCGCGGAGCTGCTCGAGCTCGCGCGCGAGGTGGTGATCGTCCCGGGCTACGGGCTCGCCGTGGCGCAGGCGCAGCACCGCGCCTTCGAGCTCTACGAGCAGCTCACCAAGCGCGGCATCCGCTGCCGCTTCGCGATTCACCCCGTCGCCGGCCGCATGCCGGGCCACATGAACGTGCTGCTCGCCGAAGCCAACGTCCCCTACGACGCGCTCGTCGAGATGGACGACATCAATCCCGACCTTGGCCAGGTCGACGTCGCGATCGTGGTCGGCGCCAACGACGTGGTGAACCCCGCCGCGCGCCACGACAAGTCGAGCCCGATCTACGGCATGCCGATCATCGACGTCGACAAGTGCAAGACGGTGATCGCCAACAAGCGCACGATGAACCCCGGCTTCGCCGGCATCGACAACGAGCTCTACACCGCCGACAACACGCTGATGCTGTTCGGCGACGCGAAGGCGGCGCTCGGCGACGTCGTGAAGGCGCTGTCCGGCGAGTCGGGGCTCGGCCACTAGAGCCGCGCACGCCGCGGTGCGCTGGGCCAATCCGCAGAACGCGCGCGGAGTGCGCGAAACGCCGCGTGACTCGCGGTCGCGCGCGGGCCAGCGCGGCCCGTTGACCCGGTAGTCGAGTCCTCTACGCTGCGATCAGTTCGGGATCGCGAAGGAGTGCGTGATGGCGATGGAGCGCGAGAGTCTCGAAGTCGACGTCCTCTTCGTCGGCGCCGGCCCCGGCAACCTGGCCGCGGCGTATCACCTCGTGAACCAGGTCGAGGCGCACAACGCGCGCGCCGCGAAGAACGGCGGCAAGACGATCGAGCCGCCCACCATCCTCGTGATCGAGAAATCCGCCTCGATCGGCGACCACTCGCTGTCCGGCTCGGTGATCAATCCCAAGGCGATCGCCGAGCTGATGCCCGACTTCGTCGAGCAGGGCTTCCCGACCGAGTACGTCTGCGACGACGCCTCGTTCTACATGTTCTTCCGCTCCTTCACGATCAAGAGCCCGCTCTGCCCGCCCAACTTCCAGAAGAAGGGCTACCACGTCGCGTCGCTCTCGAACGTCGTGAAGTGGCTCGGCGCCAAGTGCGAGGAGAAGGGGATCGAGATCTACCCGGGCTTCGCCGGCGATCAGCTCCTCATCGAGGGCAGCCGCGTCGTCGGGGTGCGCATCGGCGACATGGGCGTCGACAAGAACGGCAAGCCGAAGTCGAACTACCAGCCCGGCATGGACATCTTCGCCAAGGTGACGGTGCTCGGCGAAGGCGTGCGCGGCAGCCTGACCAAGCAGATCGTCGAGCGCTTCGACCTGCAGCAGGGCAAGTACCCGCAGGTGTACGAGACCGGCATCAAGGAGATCTGGCGCGTCAAGCCGGAGAAGCACAAGCCCGGCCGCGTGATCCACGGCTCGCTGTTCCCGGACTTCCTGTCGCAGTTCAACGGCATGTGGCTCTACGACATGAAGGACAGCCTGGTGTCGTTCGGCTACGTCACGATGCTCGACTCGAAGAACCCGCACAACGACCCGCACCTCGAGGCGCAGCGCTTCAAGACGACGCCGTTCATGCGCGACCTGCTCGAAGGCGCCGAGCTCGTCCGCTACGGCGCGAAGGCGATCCCGGTCGGCGGCCTCTACGCGCAGCCCAAGCTCTACACGGACGGCGCGCTGCTGATCGGCGACGGCGCCGGCATGTGCAACGCGTTCAAGCTGGCCGGCGTCCACATGGCCATGAAGACCGGCATGCTGGCGGCGGAGACGATCGTCGACGCGATGGCCGCCGACGACTTCTCGTCGGTCACGCTGGGCGGCTACGCGGAGCGCTACCGCAACAGCTGGGCGTACGAGGAGCACATGGAGGCGCGCAACTTCCATGGCTCCGCCGAGGTGAGCCCGGTCTTCGCGATGGGCCTCAACATCCCGCTGATGATCATCACGAAGGGCCGCGGCCTGATCGACCCGCTGCCGTTCACGGCGGGCCACACCCACATGAAGAAGCTCTCCGAGCTCTCGCCCGCCAAGCGCGAGAAGGAGGCCTTCGAGTTCGACGGCAAGCTCACCTTCTCGAAGGAGCACCTCGTCGGCTTCAGCGGAACCCAGCACGAGGTCGACCAGCCGTCGCACCTCGTCGTCGCGGACGTGGACCTGTGCAGCGACGTCTGCACCGAGGAGTACGGCAATCCCTGCCAGAGCTTCTGTCCCGCCGCGGTGTACGAGATGATGCCCGACCCCGAACGGCCCGGGAAGAAGCGGCTCTTCATCCATCACGAGAACTGCGTGCACTGCAAGACCTGCGACATCGCGGATCCGTACCAGGTCATCACCTGGACGCCGCCGCAGGGCGGCGAGGGTCCCGACTACACGCAGATGTAGCGGCGCGCCGAGCGGACTCGTGCGGGCGGTCGGACTTCCGGGTCCGGCCGCCCGTCGTCGTTCCGTGCGGCGATCAGCCGGCCAGCGCGTCGCGCAGCACGTCCGCGATCTCCGCGTCGCCGGCGACGATCAGCGAGTCCGCCGCGGTGTCGAGATCGTCGGGGAACGGCTCGCCGCGCCCGGTCGCGATGCGGGCGCCCGCCTCGGCCGCGATCAGCACGCCGATGCGGCCGCGCGTGCTGATCGTCCCGCTGTTCGCGACGCGCAGCCCGCCGCGGATGCCGGGCAGCAGCGGCGCGACCGCGACCGCGCCGCCGCACGCGCGCCGCACCTCGAAGCCGCGCGCGGCGAGCCGCGCGGCGACCGCTTCGGGCACGCCATCGGAGAGCAGCAGGCCGCGCCCGTCCCCGCCGACCCGCGCCGGCTCTCCGCGCGCGTCGCCGAGCCGCCTGCGGCGCGCGCCCGCGCCGCGCACCGCTTCGAAGAGCCAGCCCTCGCGCGGCAGCGCGACGAGCGCCGCCTCGTAGCGCGCGTCGACCGCGAGGCCGGCCATCACCGCGTACGGTCCCTGCCCGGAGAGATAGAAGTGCAGCGTGCCGTCGATCGGATCGACCACGATCCGCGCGCGCGGCTCGTCGCCGCTGAAGCGCGCGACGCTGCGCGTGTCCTCCTCCGCCTCGAGCCGCGCGCGCGCGAAGCGCGCGACCAGCGGAACCAGCAGCGCCTCCTGCGCCGCGGTGTCCGCGATCGTGAGCGCCGCCTTCACGGGCGTCGCCTCGCCCTGCTTGGGGACGTTCGGGACGCGCCCCTCGAGCGCCGACGCGATCGCGGCCGCCTGCGCCATCGCGGGCGCCAGCACGCGCGTGAACAGGGCGGGGTCCAGAGGCGCCATGCGTGCGGGGCGTTGTAGACCAGCGGCCGTCGGGATACCAGACTGCCTTGCCGCGCCCGCGGGACGTGCGCGAGGAGAAGCGATGAAGCCGCACCGGCTGGAAGCCGTGACGTTCGATTGCTGGAACACGCTGCTGCGCGAGCGCGACTTCGCGGTGGCGCGCGCGCGGCGCGCGGACGCGCTCGTGCGCGTCGCAGCCGAGCGCGGCGTCGAGCTCGCGCCGGACGCCGCGGCGGAAGCGCTGCGCGCCGCCTTCGAGCGCCACCTCGCGCTCTGGCGCGACGGCGTCGCGAGCGGCGCGCCGGAGATGGCGCACTGGGCGCTGGCGAGCGTGGGTGTCGCGGACCCGGCGCTCGCCGCCCGACTCGCGCCCGTGCTGGAGGAGGCGTCGCTCGCCGGCGAGGCCGAAGCGCTGCCCGGCGCGGGCGACGTGCTGGACGCGCTGCGCAGCGGCGGCGTGCGACTCGCGCTCGTGTGCGACACCGGCATCAGCCCCGGCCGCGTGGTGCGCGAGCTGTTGCGGCGCGCCGGGCTGCTCGACGCGCTCGAGGTGCTCGTCTTCTCCAACGAGGTCGGCGTCCCGAAGCCGCACCGGCGCATGTTCGAGAGCGCGCTCGGGCCGCTCGGGGTGGCGCCCGCGCGCGCCGCGCACGTCGGCGACTTGAAGCGCACCGACGTCCACGGCGGTCGCGCCGCCGGCATGGCGACGGTGCGGATCCGCGCCGCCTTCGACGATCCCGACGTGCTGCCCGACGCCGACGCGGTCGTCGGCGCGCACGCGGAGCTGCTCGCGGCGCTGGAGGCGCTGCGCGCGGGTTAGGAGCGCCGCGTCAGCGCGACGCGGCCTTCGCGGGCGCCGCCGCGCTCGGCGCAAACGCGGGGTGCGCGGCCACGAGCGGCGCAGCCTCCTTCCACACCTCGGTGACGGGCGCGACGCGCGCGCCGCTCTTTGCGATCTCGCCCAGCATCGCGAGGTAGTCGGCCATCGCGTAGTCGGTGTGCTGTGCGGTCGTCTCGGGCAGCCAGTGGAGCATCAGGATCAGCCACTCGCCCTGCTCCTTCGCGCGCCGCGCCCAAACGCCGACCTGCTCCGGCTTCGTTCCGGCGACGACGTTCACGGCGCGCAGCAGGTGCGGGTCCGCCGGCGGCAGCGTCTCGGGTCCGCCGCCCGCGATGCGCGCCGTCGCGAAGAGGCGCGCGACGGTGGGCCGCACGCGCTTGGGCTCCTGCTTGCCGAGCGGATACGCGAGGTGTCGCGCGCCCTCCGCGAAGCCGTGCTCGGCGAGGAAGCGCTGGATGCCGCGCACGCGGGGCTCGAGCGCGTCCGCCGGGATCTGCGTGAAGGGCGGATCGTCGTGCGCTGCGACGTCGAAGCCGAGCCGGCCGATCTCGCGCACGTCGTCCAGCGTGAGATACGCGGGCCGCGTGCCGAGCACCTGCGGGATCACGTACGCGGTGCCGCGCCAGCCGCGCGCAGCCATCGCGCGCGCCGCCGCGAGGTGCTCCTTGTAGCCGTCGTCGAAGGTGATGCTGACGACGCCTTCGCGCGGCGCGTCCACGAGCGCGATGCCGGCGACGTCGATGCGCACCGGGGCGCGCCCATCGTCCGTCGCCATGATGCCGAGCGTGTCGAGCCGCGCACGGTCGGGCGTGCCGGCGACGTCGGCGCTTCCGAATGGCAGCGTCACCGCGGCCCACTCGCCGTCCTGGAGGAAGTTGTATTCGAGGTCGGCGTAGATCGGGACGGGCAGCGAAAACCAGCTCCGCTCGAAGTCCGCTCCGCCCGCGCGCACCTGCAGGTTCGCGAGATGCGCCATGCCGTGCACGCGCAGCGCGACCTTCACGAAGCGGCCGCGCGCGTCCGCGGCGAGTCCCTGCGCGGCAACGAGCGACGGGCTCCCGCGCCCGTCCGTGGTGATCGCGACGAAGGAGCGCCCGGCCTCGCGGCCGTCCTCGACGTTTCCTTCGCGCCACACCTTCGCCAACCGCTCGCTGGTCGCGACCGCGACGAGCCAGCGCTGCTCCGCGCGCGCCGCCGCTGCGACGCCAACCGTCGCGAGCGCGAGCGCCGCCGCCGCGAGCAGCCGTGCGTGCGCCGTCATGCCGTCCTCCTCAGCCTTCGCCGGCGGGCGCCGGCTCGTAGTCCACGCTGTACGCGAAGCTGGTGCGCGCGGCGAGGCGCGGCAGCGCGAGGTCGATCGCTTCCGCGTCCGCCGCGACGAGCAGCCGCGGCGGCTTCTGCAGCAGCTTCGTGGCCTCCACCGTCGCCCGCCCGGGCCGCTCGTTCAGATGGACGCGCAGCACGAAGCCTTCCGCGTCGGTGCGCGCGCCGTTGGTGACCTCGACCAGCAGGCGCCGCGGGCCGACGCGTCGCACCGAAGTGTCGATCGACGCGCGCACGAGCGTCCAGCCGGCGAGCTCGCGGCGCGTCGCGTTCCAACCGCCGGCGCGCGCGATCTCGCCGAGCGCGGCGGCCCAGGCGGATTCGCCCGATTCGCCGAGCGGAACGCGGAGCGGCGCCAGCGCCGCGTCGGCGCGCGCCGCCGCGATCGCGCGCCGCCACTCCTCGGTGCGCCGCGCCGGCGAGCCGATCGCGCCGTCCACGCGGTCGACGACGCCGGCGAACGCCGCCGCGTTCGGCCACGGCAGCACCTCGACCCACGCCGTGCGCGAGGCCCACGCCACCGCGGCCGCGACGACCTGATGCAGCTGCGCGCGCTCGCGCGCTCCGCCGGTCGCGTGATCGGGTCCGATCGCGATC
>QEVM01000164.1 GCA_003576805.1 Pseudomonadota bacterium
GACCCCGCCGACGAGCGCGCCTTCGCGCTGCGCATGCGCGTCGCGCTCGCGCGCGGCGACCGCGCCGGCGCGCTGCGCGCCTACCAGGAAGCCGTCACCATCCTGCGTCACGAGCTCGACATCGAGCCGGGCCCCGACCTCGACAACCTCGCCGCCCAAGCCAAATCGTCACGCTGACCGCCTCTCCCCTTCCCGCGTAGCGAGCCGCATGCGAGCGGCGAGGTTCATCGGGCTATGGAGTCTGAAAGGTGGCGCGCGCCTCCACGATGTAGGCGCCCGCGGCGAGATCGAAGCTCGCCGCCGCGGTGCAGCTCCCCGACGTGCAGCTCGTGAGCGTCACGTTCTGCGACGCCGGGAGCGCGCCGACCTTGGGCTTCACCGTCACCTGCACGTCGGTGCCGGCCGGCACGTCGCTCGTCGCGAGATCCACCTGGATCACGCCCGGCGCGTCCACGATCATGTCGATCGCGTTGCGGTAGCCGATCGGGTCGGCCGGCGTCGCCGCGCCGTCGATGCCGGTGATGCGCACGGTCGGCGTGATCGGGTTCACGAGCGGACCCGGCGCCGGCGCGCGCACCGCCACCGGGCTCGTGTTGTCGGCCGCGAAGGTGTTGAAGATCGCCTCGAGCCGGATGCGGCCGGGCGTGCCGAGGTTGCCCGACAGGCTGTCGCAGCAGTTCCCGGGGTTGCCGCCGCGCGCGAGGATCTGGCCGCTGCCCTGGATGCGGTTCGCGAGCAGGCGGATCGCGCCGCCGCTGCCGCCCGCGCCGGACGACGACTCGCTGCCCGAGCGATTCCCGCCGGTGCCTCCGTCGGCGACGACGAGAGCGCCACTCTGGACGTCGATCGTGCCGTTGGCGGCGATCAGGATCGCGCCGCCGCCGCCGCCGCCCCCGCCGCCCGACGCGCCCGCGTTGCCGTTCACGGAGCGCCCGCCGCCGCCGCCCGAGCCGCCGAGCAGCGGCCGCAGCTCGGGCACGCCGACGAAGGCGCCGCCGCTCGCGAGCGCCGCCGGATCGATCGTGGCGCCGAAGCCGCCGCCCGGGCCGACGCCGTTGCCGCCGACGTTGCCGAAGTTGACGAGCTCGTAGGCGCCCTCGCCGCCGGCGAAGCCGCCGAGTCCGCCGAGCCCCGGTGCGCCCGCGCCGCCGGTCGACGCATTGCCGCCCGGGAAGCCGCTCACCGTGATGCGGCCGCCGTTGCGCACCGTGACGTCGCCCTTCACGAGCAGCGTGACGGGCGTGTTCGCCGCGTTGCGGCTGAAGGTGAGGTGCGCGTTGCAGCCGCGCAGCGTGGTGCCGTTCACGTCGATCGCGTCGAACACGACCACGCCGTCCGGCGGCAGCGGGACCTCGATCGCGTCGTTGCAGCCGCCGAAGAAGTCGTTGCGCTGCACGGTGCCCGCGGGCCACGTCGCGGCGTCGCGGCTGACGAAGCTGCCGAGGCTGTTCGGGCTCCCCGCGCAGCCGCAGAAGTCGGTCGTCGCTTGCGCGAACGCCGTTCCGGCGGCGAAGAGGGACGCGAGTCCGAGCGCGAGCGCGCCCGCCGATCGTCCGCGGTTTCGTCGTTGCATGGCTTGGCTCCTTTCGAACGAGGCCTGTGTCGTCACTCGGTGCCGGGCTCCTCGGGCGGAGGCGACACCTCGATGCCCACGGGCGGCGCGATCGCCGCCGGCGCGGATTGCGCGCTCGGCACGCCGACCACCACGCGCAGCGTGCGGCGGTCGACGCCGAAGCGGAGGTCGATGCGCGTCTCGGCGCCGGCGTCCGCCGTCGCCGTCACGGTGAGCGTGACGCTGCGCTCGCCGGTCGCGATCACCTGCGCGGCCGGACCGACGGTCGCGACGGCGGGATCGAGCGACACGGCCGACACCGGGAGATCGCCGAGCGACGGGAACGCGAGCAGCGCGAGCTCGAAGGTCCTCGCGCCGCCCGGATCGAGGAAGAGCGTGCCGGCGCTGCCCGTCTCGAGCACGGCGAGCCCGAGCGGCGGCGCGACCACCGGCGGCGTCTGGCTCGCGTCGGGGTCGCCGGACACGATGCGCAGCGCGCGGCCCTCGTCGCCCGCGACGAGCGTCACCAGCGCGCTGCCCGCGGCGCCCGTCGCGATCTCGAAGGTCGCGTCCGTCGAGCCGGCCGGGATTACGACCGGGCCGGCGATCTGCGCGACCGCCGGATCGCTCGTCGTGACGACCAGCTCCGTGTCGGACGCCGCCGGCGCCGCGAGGACCCGCAGCGTCACGCTGCGCACGCTCGACGCGGGCACGATGACGTCGCCCGCGGACGGGAACGGCACGACCACGACGCCGACGGGCGGCGCCACGACGGGCGGCGTGTTCGCCGCGTCGGGCGCGCCGGAGACGACGCGCAGCTCGCGGCCCTCGCCGCCCGCGACGAGCGTGAGCAGCGCGCTGCCCGCGGCGCCGGTCGTGATCTCGAAGGTCGCGTCGGTCGAGCCCGCCGCGATCACGACGAAGCCGGCGACCTGCGCGATCGCGTCGTCGCTGCTGGTGACCGCGACCTCGGTGTCCGTTGCCGCGGGCGCGCCGAGGATGCGGAGCGTCACCGTGCGCGCGCTCGACGCGGGCACGATCACGTCGCCGGCCGACGCGAACGGCACGATCGCGACACCGATCGGCGGCGCCACCACCGGCGGCGTGTGCGCGGCGTCGGGCGCGCCCACCACGACGCGCAGCTCGCGGCCGTCGTCGCCGGCGACGAGCGTCACGATCGCGCTGCCCGCCGCGCCGGTCGTGATCTCGAAGGTCGCGTCGGTCGAGCCGGCCGGGATCACGACCGGGCCCGCGACCTGCGCGATCGCCGGATCGCTGCTCGCGATCACGAGCTCGGTGTCGCCGGCCGCCGGCTCGCCGAGGATGCGGAGCGTCACCGTGCGCGCGCTCGCGGGCGGCACGATGACGTCGCCCGCCGACGGGAACGGCACGATCGCGATGCCGACGGGCGCCGCGACGACCGGCGGCGTCGCCGCCGCGCTCGGCGCGCCGACGACGACGCGCAGCTCGCGGCCGCTGCCGCCGCCGACGAGCTGGAGCAGCGCCTGGCCGCCCGCGCCCGCCGCGATCGAGAAGCTGGCGACCGCCGAGCCCGCCGGCACGACGACCGCGCCCGGCACGCTCGCGACCGCGGGATCGCTGCTCTCGACCGACAGCACCACGTCCTGCGCGACGGGCTGCGCGAAGATCCGCAGCGACACCGCGCTCGTCGCGTTCGGCGCGATCGCGACGAGCCCGGCCGAAGCGAACGGCTGCACCGCCACACCGGCCGGCGCCGCGACCGCGTCCTGCTCCGCGCCGGGCGCGAGCGCCGAGACCGACGCCGACACCGCGAGCGTGTCCTCGAGCGTGGTGGCGACGAGCGTCGTCGCGCCTTCGGCGACGCCCGTCACCGGCACGCGCAGCGACGTCGCGCCGGCCGGAATCGTCTGCGGCGCGGCGGGCACGCTCGCGATCGCGGGATCGAGCGAGACGAGCGTGACGTCGAGCGCGCTGGCGCGCGCGACCGGCAGGCGCAGCACCAGGTCGCGCGCCGCGCCGAGCGGCACGCCGAACACGCGGCTCGCGACGTCGAGCCCGACCACCACCGTCACCGAGATCGTCTCGCGCGCCAGCTCGGCGCCGGCCGCGTCGAGCGCGACCGCCGTGATCGCGAGCACCGGCACCGCGTTCGCGGGCGGCACCGCGAAGCTCGCCTCGAACGGCGCGGCGTCGTCCGTCGCGACGGCGGCGCCGTTCACCTCGAAGCGCACGCTCGCGATGCCGAGCGCCGCGTCGCCGGCCGCCGCGAGCGCCAGCGTCGAGAGCTCGCGCACCGCCGCGCCGCCCGCCGGCTCGACGAGGCCGAAGGCGCCCGTCGTGAAGGCGCGCTCGATCGGCGCCGTGACGTCGCTGCCGTCGGCGTTCCGGATCGGCTCGCCGTCGGTGCCGGTGAGGGCGCTCGTGAGCCGCAGCACGTAGCCGGTCGAGAACGCGAGCGGCGCCGCCGGCACGAGCTCCACCACGCGGTCGTTCTCCGCGAAGACGAGCTCGGCGGCGACCGGCGCCGTCCCGCCCGCGAACAGCGCGACGCTCGCGGCGTTGGCGCTCGCGCGCGCCAGCGGCTCGTCGAAGCGCACGCGGATGCGCGGCCGCACCGAGACGTTCACCGCGCCGGCGTTCGGCTCGATCGCGACCACGCGCGGGCCGCCGAGCACGTCTTCGCCGTCGGGCAGGCCGTCGCCGTCGCTGTCGGGATCGAGCGGGTCGAGCCCGGCGGCGAGCTCGTCGCCGTCGGCGAGGCCGTCGCCGTCGCTGTCCGCGCTGCGCGGGTTCGTGCCGAGGCCGAACTCGTCGGCGTTCGTGAGCCCGTCGCCGTCGTCGTCGAGCGCGCGGTCGTCGGCGAAGGGATCGCTGCCGAACGCGATCTCGTCGCCGTTCGCGATGCCGTCGCCGTCGAAGTCGCCGTCCGCGGCGAGCAGCTCGAGGGTCGCCTCGGCGAGCGCGAGCGCGCCGCCGCCCGGCAACGCGAGCGACGCGCCGACGCGCAGCTCCGCGCCGCCGTTCGCGGCGAGCGTCGGCGCGGTGAGCGTCGCGCGGAAGCCGCCCGAGGCGTCGGGCGACGCGGTGGCCGCGACGGCGCCGTTCAGCGTGAACTCCGCCGCGAGTGCGCCGAGCGAGGCGTCGGCGACGACCGACGCCGCGAACGACTGGCCTTCGATCAAGCGCTGGCCGGCGACCGGCTCCGCCAGCGCGGCGCCGCCGACCACGAAGACGTGCTCGCGCTGCGTGAAGGCGCTGCCGTCCGCGTTCACCGCGGCGTTGCCGGCGAGGTCGGTGACGCCGCTCGCGAGCACGACGCGGAAGGACGCGCCCGCCGCGAGCGGCGCCGCGGGCACGAGCGTCGCCACGCGGTCCTCGTCCTCGAAGCCGATCGCGGCCGCGACGAGCGCGCCGCCGGCGTCGCGCAGCAGGAAGCGCTCGGGCGTCACCGACGCGCGCGCGAGCGGCTCGTCGAAGCGCGCGGCGATGCGCGGCTGCGTGCCGGCCGAGCCGCCGTCGGGCGGCAGCAGCTCGACCAGGCGCGGCGCGCGCAGATCGGGCGCGACGAGCGCGAGCGTCGCCTCGGCGGCGAGGCCGGCCGCGTCGAAGGCGCGCGCGCGCAGCGTGACGGACTGCCCCTCGCCCAGATCGGCGGGCACGTCGAGCGAGAACGCGGCCGTGGCCGCGCCCGGCGCGCCCGCCGCGTCCTGCGACAGCGACGCCGTGAAGCCGCCCTCGGCGGTGAGCTCGAAGCGCACGATGCCGAACGCGTCGCTGCCGGCGAGCTCGACCGCGAGCGGCGCGCCCGGCACGAGCGGGCTGCCCGCCGCCGGCGCCGCGAACGTCACGCTCGGCGCGCTGCCGTCGGACACCGCCACGACGAAGCTCTGCTCGCCGGTCGACTGGTGGTGGCCGTCGATCGCCTCGCCGAGGACGCGCACCGACTGTTCCGGTCCGGTGTCGGCCGGGATCGCCACGGCGAGCGTGATCGGCGCGCCGGTGGAGGTCGCGAGCGGCAGCGACGCCGCGCCCTCGGCCGCCGCCTTCAGCGTCGCGACGCCGACGTCGTCGCTGGCCGCGACGCGCACGACGAGCGTGCCGCCGCTCGGCACCGGGCCGCTCGCGGGCTCGAGCTGCGCGAACGCAACGGCGGGCGGCTGGTTGGCCGCGATCGACACCGGCAGCTCCGCGAGCGGGCCCTCGTTGCCGAAGCGGTCGATCGCGATCGCGCGCACCACGAGCGAGCCGCCGAGCGGCAGCGCGAGCGGCAGCGACAGCAGGCCGGGAGCGCTCTGCCCGAACGGCACGAGATCGGCGCTCACCCGCACCGCGACGCCGGGCTCGTCCTCGGCGAGCACGGCGGTGACGGGCACGACGGCGCCGCCGACCGCGGCGCCGCCGAGCGCCAGCGACGCGATCGAGGGGCCGATCGTGTCGAGCGTCGCGAAGGTGGAAGAGAAGGGAAGCCCCTCCGCGAGATTGCCCGCGACGTCGCGCACGCCGTCCACCGACGCGCTGTAGAGCGCGTTGGGCGCGAGCGGCGCGTCCGGCGTGAAGACCAGCACGCGCGCGCCGACGCCGGCGTCGAGGCGGCCCGCCACCGGTCCGCTCGGCCCCGTGAGCGCGAACGCGACACCGCTCGGCGTGATCGGCTCGTCGAACGAGAGCCGCACCACCGCGCGCGGATCGACCTGGATCGCGTCGTCGGGGGGCGTCAGCGAGAGCAGGCCGGGCGGGTCCTGGTCGCGCGTGCGGAAGCGCAGCGTGAAGGGCGCCGCGAGCGGGCGGCCGACGCGGTCGCGCGGGCCGTCGGCGAGCACGTTGCCGAGCGCGTCGCGCAGCGCGCCGTCGATCACCACGACCTCGTAGTCCGTCTCGCTCGCGAGCGGCGCGTCCGGCGTGATCTCGAGCACGCGCAGGTCGCCGGCCGCCGCGTCGGCGACGAGCCGCACGTCCGCCGCCAGCGTGCCGCCCGCCGCGGGCCGCACGAAGATCGCGCGCGCGTCGATCGAGTCGGGATCGAGCGGCTCGTTCGTCTCGAGCCGGATCGCGGCGTCGATCGCGACCTGCTCGTCGCCTTCGGCGGGCTCGCTCGCGACGACGTGCGGATCCTCCTCGTCGAGGCGCACGTCGCCGAGGTCGGCCAGCTCGCCGTCGCTCGCGATCGCGCCCGCGAGCCGCGCGATGCCGTCGCGGGCCGGCACGAAGCTCTCGATCGCGAACGCGCCGACGGGGATCGCGTCGAACGCGAAGCGGCCGTCGGGGCCGGTGCGGAAGGCGTCGCGGCCGAGCGCGCCGCTCGGCGCCGCGTACGCGATCGCGACCTCGGCCGACGCGATCGCGAGCGCGCCGTCCTGCGACACGAGCCGCCCCGCGACCGTGCCGCTCGGGCCGAGCACGAGGTCCAGTGCGACGACGTCGCCGGCGCGCTCGATCGCACCGTTGTCGGTCGCGGCGAGCGCGCCGTCGCGGCCGACCAGGCGGAACGGACCGACCGGCACGTCGTCCATCGCGAACGCGCCGTCGGCGCCCGTCTGTGCGGCGATCGTGCCGCTCTGTCCGTCCGCGAGGATGGTGAGCTCGACCGCGCGGCTCGCGACGGGCGTCGTCCCGTCGCTCGCGAACAGGCGCCCCTCGACGCGCCCGACACCGGAGAGCACCAGCGTCACCTCGGGCTGCGCGCCGCGCACGTCGAGCGTCACGCTCTGCGCCGCGGCGCTGCGCGACTGGCCGGCGACGCGCGAGCGCGCGCTGACGCGGCACGCGCCGCACAGCGGCACCGACTCGAAGACGACGCGGCCGGCGGCGTCGGTGTCGAGCGACAGCGACCCGTTCGCGAGCGCGAGCGTCACAGTCGCGTCCGCCGGCGCGAGCCCGCCCGGCTCGAGCACGAGGAAGCTCGCGTTCGTGAGCGGCTGGAGCGCGACGTCCACCTGCAGCCGCGCGCTGCCCTCGGGCAGCACGCCCGACGCGGCGCCCTGGAAGTCGGTGGCGGGATCCTCCGCCGAGAGCGTGAAGGCGCCCGCCGGCGTGCCGGGGAACGAGAACACGCCCGACGGATCGGCCGTGACGGTTCGCTGCGGCGAGACGCCGTCGGCGACGCGCAGCGTGACGTGCGCGCCCGGCACGCTGCGGCTGCCGAAGCCGTCGATCACCGCGCCGAACAGCTCGCCGAGCGCGCGCTCGACGACGAGCACCTCCGCGATCTGTCCCGCCGCGGTGAGCGGCACGCTCGCGATGCCGAGCCGTCCGGTGAGCGCGTCCTGCGCGACGACGCGGTGCGTGCCGAGCGGCACGCCCGCGACCTCGAAGCGGCCGTCGGCGTCGGTGGCCGCGAAGCCCACCTCGCCGATGCGCACCTGCGCGAAGCCGATCGGCGTCGTGCGGTCGAGCGCGACGAAGCGGCCGCGGATCGCGCCGGCGCCGCCGAGCCGAACGACCGCGAGCGACTCGACGCCCGCCTGCACCGACGCGCCGGCCCGGCCTTCGCTGGCCGTCGCGCCGGCGACGGCGCGCGCGTGCGCCGAGTACGAGCCCTCGAAGAGGTTCGCGAGCGCGAGCTCGCCGTCCGCGTCCGAGACGCCGCCGAAGCGCTCGCCCGGGAAGCCGCCCTGCTGGACCTCGATCGCGGCGCCCGCGACCGGCGCGCCGAGTGCGTCGAGCACGCGCACGCGCAGCGCGCCGCCGCGCGGGATCAGGCGCACGTCGACGGAATTGGCGACGCCGGGCTGGAGCGTGACGAAGCTCTGACCGCGCAGGCCGCTCGTCTCGTCCTCCGCCTCGACCGCGTAGCCGATGCGCTCGCCTTTGGCGTTCACGGCGGGCAGGTCGAGCTGCGTGTCGAAGCGGCCCGTCGCGTCGGTGCGGATCGTGAGGTCGCCGAACGAGATGCGCACGCGCGCGTCGGCGACGGGCGCGCCATCGGGCGCGAGCACGCGGCCCGCGAGACGCCCGTTGACGAGGTTCTCGCTCGGGAACTGGAGCACGAGGTCGGTGCGATCGGGATCGACGCGCGTCGTCCGGCCCGCCGCCGAGATCACGCTCGGGAAGAACGGCGACGCCGCCTGCACGCCGAAGTCGCCGGCGAGCGCCTGGCCGCGGAACTCGAAGGTGCCGAGCGCCGGATCGGAGTTGCGCTCGCCGCGGACGACGAAGCCGACGTCGCCTTCCTTGGTCGGGCCGACGCCGGTCAGCCGCACGCGCGCGCCGATCGGGACGCCCTGCCCGTTCAGCACGCGGCCGGCGACCGTGCCCTCGGGCAGGAAGCGCACGTCGACGAAGCGCGTCTGCCCGTCGAAGTCGAGCGAGGTGCGCTCGAAGCCCCAGCTCAGCGGATTGAACTGGAGGCCCTCGCCGCTCAGCAGCGGGTCGTTCACGCCGGTGAAGATCTCGAACGCCTGCGCGATCGCGGCCTGGAGCTCGGCGCTGGTCGGCGATCCGGAGAGCACGTCGAGGATGCCGGTGACGTCGGTGTCCTCGTGCGGCGGCGCGGGCGCCGACACCGTGTAGTCGTCGAGCGGGAGGTTCGGGAAGGCGAAGCGGCCCTGCGCGTCGGCGTGCACCCACAGGAAGCCGCCCTGCTGCGGGATCGAGACGTCGACGTTCGGCACGGCGTTGCCCGCGGCGTCGCGCACGATGCCGAGGATGCGGCCCGCGGGCACGAGCCGGACGACGGTGAAGTTCTCGACGCCCGCCACCACGTCGAGCGACGCCGAGCCGAGCCGCGTGAACTCGATGCCGCGCGCGGGATCCGCCTCGACCGCGGCCTCGATGCTGCGGGGCCCGGTCGGCACGCCGAGCAGCTCGAAGTTGCCGTCGGCGTCGGCGCGCACGACCGCCTCGCCGCCCGCGACGAGCGCGAAGCCGCCCGGCGCGCCGTTCGCGAACTCGACGCGGCCGCGCACGACGGTGCGGCTCTGCAGCGTGACGTTGGCGATCGCCGTCGCGCTCGCGTTGGCCTGCACGCCGCGCCGCTCGCCGCGCCGCCGGCCGTCGAACGACGCGGCGACGAGGTCCCAGCCGCCGACCGGCACCGCGTCGGCGCGGAAGAAGCCGTCGGCGTCCGCCGTCACGACCGCCACCACGTCCTCGAAGCGGCCCGTCTCGGGATCGAAGCGGCCGACGAAGACGCGCGCGTTCGCGTGGCCGCCGCCGCCGCCGGGCTCGAGCACGCGGCCCTCGATCGCGCCGCGCGACACGGCCGCCGCGGACAGCACGACGCGCACGTCCTTCGTCTCGCCCGGCGCGGCGAGCACGTCGGACACGATGCGCGTGCGGCCGCTCGGGCTCGTCGCCTCGAGCGTGAACGCGCCGAGCGGGACGCCGAAGAATGCGAAGCGGCCGCTCGCGTCGGCGACGACGCCGCGTCCGAGCTCGCGCGAGTCGGGATCGGGGAACAGGTTCACCGCGGAGCCGGGGGCGGGCGTCGTCCCGTCGCTCGCGAGCACCGTGCCGGCGACCGTGCCGCGCCCGCGGAAACGCAGCGCCACCGGCACCTCGCTGCCGACGCGCGCCGAGCCGACGCCGACCGCGTCGCGCAGCAGCGCGCGATCGAGTCCCTCCGCCGCGGCGATCGCCTCGGGCAGCGCGCCGACGGCGAACGCCTCGAGCAGCGTGCCCTGGGCCGAGCCGCCCGCGAGCTCGAGCAGGCGCGCGCGGTCGAGCTGGTCGTCGTCGCTGGCGGCGAGGACCAGCGCCTCGCCGGCGCGGCCGATCCCCGTCGTGTCCGTGGCCGACACCGAATAGGGAATGCCGGCCGGCACGTAGTCGAAGGAGAAGCGCCCTTCGGCGTCGGTGCGCGCCTGCGCGGGCCGCGTGACGAACGGCTCGCACTCGAAGCCCGAGACCTCGTCGTACATGGTGAGCGTCACCGGGACGTCGACCGCGGGCTCGCCGCTGCCGCGCACCACGATGCCGCGGATCGCGACGCCCTGCTCCGCGGTGGTCGCGACCGGCAGCGCGCCGCCGGCGAGCGGCGTGCCGCGCGGATCGGTGACGCTCGGCGCCACGCGCAGCGTGCGCGCGCGGATCGCGCCGATCGGCGCCGCGAGGTTCAGCAGCGCGACGCGGCCGCCCGGCTGGATCTGCACCGAGCGCGCGGCATTGCCGTCGTCGAGCGCGTACGCGGCGGGCACGTCGACGCTCGCCTGCGTCATCGGCTTCGAGAACAGCACCGCGACCACCGTCCCGTAGTTCGCGATGTCGGTGCGCGGGCACGGCTTCGCGGGACGGCCGGCGAGCACCGTCTCGTCCTGCACGGCGGCGAGCAGCTGCGGCGCCGGCTCGGCCACGCTCTCGCTCGCGGGCGCGAGCGTCGCCTCGGCGCTGCCGTCGCACGTCTCGTCGAGCTCGAGCGCGGGCGTCGCCGCGACGAGCAGGCCGCGCAGGCACGCGCCGGCCGGCAGCGCGGGCAGCGACCAGCGCAGCAGCACGCCGCTGCCATCGCCCGCGAGCTCGAGCAGCGCGATCTCGCTGGCCGCGACGTCGGCGCCGGCGACGAGCCGCAGCGCGCCCGCGAACGGCTTCGACACGATCCAGTGTCCGTTCGCGGCGTCGCTGGCGGCGCCGTCGAAGCCGGCCGCGCCGCCGATCGCGCTCTCGCCGAGCTCCGCGGTCGCGCCGAGCAGCTCGAGGCTCGGCGCCCACGCCTCGTCGCTCGCGGCGAGCGCGAGCCACGGCTCGCCGCGGCCCGCGAGGTCGGGCG
>QEVM01000165.1 GCA_003576805.1 Pseudomonadota bacterium
CCGCCGCGTCGCGCGCCGCCTCGAGCAGCGCATCGCGCAGCGCGCTGCGCTCGCTGCGCTCCGCGCTGCGCCGCGCCTGCGCGAGCACGTCCGTGAGCGCCGGCTCGTCGCGACACGTCGCCGCGACGAGACCGTCGAGCGGAGCGGTGCGGGGCTCCGCGGCGAACAGGATCGGCCAGGGATCGGGGTGCGCCGACGCGCCTGCGGGCGCGACGGCAACGGCCTGGGATGCGCGCAGCGCCACGGCCGCGGCGAGCGCGATCGCGCGCGCGCGTCGCACCCTCACGGGCGCGCCTTCGGAAGCCGGCCCGCGGCCGCGAGCTGGAGTCGGTTCACGAGCCGCACGATCGCGTCGCGGTCGGACTCGTCGATCAGCACGTACTCCGTCGCGACGCCGCGCAGCCCGTCGCTCGGATCGCTCTCGGCGACGAGCCGCGTCACGACCGCGATCGCGTGGACGCTGCGCGGCGACTCGCCGGGCAGCAACAGCTCCAGCGCGACCTGATCGCCGACCGCGAGATCGCCGTGCGGCGCCTCGATCAGCAGGCCGCCCGCGGAGAGGATCACGTTGCGCTGATCGTGCACGGGATCGAGCGGCGGCGCGTAACGGCGGTCGAGCAGCGAGAGCACGAGCTGGAGCTTGTGCTCGATGTTCCGCAGATGGGACACGAGCGCGGCGGGCAGCTCGTCGGCGCCGGTCTCGCGCGCGACGACCGTCTCCTCGCACGCGACGACCTCGTTCTCGCTGGCGCGGTGGAAGCGCACCGCGATGCGCGTCACGACGCGCGCGTAGGCGCGCTCCGGCGAAGCGGGTCCGGCGCTCACCGGCCGCCCTCCTGCGCGCGCGCGGCGGCGCGCACCGCTTCGATGCGCGCCGGCCAGCCGGCCACGCGCGCAGCGACCTCGTACTCGAGCTGATCGGCGACGCCGATCCAGTCGGTGCGCTCGAAGTGCAGGGCGACGCCGTCGAGCGCCGGCTCGAGCTCGCGATCGAGCCGCGCGATCGAGTCGGCCGCGGTGCCGAGCGAGCGCGCCGCGCCGTCGATCGCGGCGACCAGCACCGCGAGCGCGTCGAAGGCGTCGCGGCAGAGCGCGTGCGCGCGCGCCAGCTCGCCGCCGCGCAGCAGCGCCGCGGCGTCGCGCAGCGCCTTCTCGACCGCGCACGCGTAGTCCTGCGCGCTCTCGAGCCCGCTGCACGCCAGCTCGCGGCGCGACCGCGACTCCACCTCGAGCCGGCCGGCGCCCGCGGTGGGCAGCTGCGCCAGCTCGGCGTGTTCCTCGTGCTCGATGGGCTGTCCGTCGAGACGGATCGACACCACGATCCCGGCGCCCTCCCGGGCGCACGCGGCGAGCACGTCGCCCACCGTGGGATGCACCGCCGCGTCGATCGCGCGACACGCGCCGTTGTGGATGAGCTGCATGGCGTCTCCTCGTCGCTCACTGCGACGCCGCACGTGAAGAGCAAGCGCGATGCCAAGCGCGCGGCGACGCACCGTCGTGGCGGCGTCGGTGGAACCACCGACGCGCGCGCCGCGGATCGCCGCGGCGCGCGCGTACGGCGTGCGCTCGGACGGCGAGGCATGGCGCTTGCAGTGGCTGCTCGGCGTGCGGATCGCCATCCGCACGCGACACCAAACGGCACTCCGCGTCCGCGGATCATTCAGGATGGAATCGCGCTCCGTGCAGGTCGAAACCGCCACCGGGAAAGCTCTGCCGACCGCGTCCGTTGCGCCGCAGCGCTGGGCGCAGTCGGCGCGCGGCGTGCGCTTCGTCGCGGAGGTGTCGAGCAACCACGGCGCCGACCTCGCGCGCTCGCTCGCGTTCGTCGAGCAGGCGGCCGCGGTCGGCTTCGACGCGGTGAAGTTCCAGCTCTTCCGCGTGCGCGAGCTGTTCGCGCCCGAGGTGCTCGCGCGCAGCGCTGCGCACCGCGCGCGCGAAGCGTGGGAGCTGCCGGACGCCTTCGTCGCGCCGCTCGCCGCGCGCGCACACGCGCTCGGCATCGGATTCGGCTGCACGCCCTTCCATCTCGGCGCGCTCGACGTGCTGCGCCCGCACTGCGACTTCCTGAAGATCGCGTCGTACGAGCTGCTCTGGCACGACCTGCTCGCCGCGTGCGCGGCGACCGGCCTGCCCGTCGTCCTCTCGACCGGCATGGCGACGGCGGTCGAGGTGGCGCACGCGACGCGCCGGCTGCTCGACGCGGGCTGCGCCGATCTCACGCTGCTCCACTGCGTGTCCGCGTATCCGACGCCTCCCGAGCACGCCAACCTCGCCGCGATCGAGGCGCTGCGCGCGCTCGCGCCGGCGCGCCAGGGCGCCCAGGTGCGCGTCGGCTGGTCCGATCACAGCGCCGATCCCGCCGTGGTGCTGCGCGCGGTGCACCGCTTCGGCGCGCGCTTCGTCGAGATGCACTTCGATCTCGACGGCGCGGGCGCGGAGTTCCCGCCCGGCCACTGCTGGCTGCCGGCTCCGGCATCGGACGTGATCCGCATGGCGCGCGCCGGGATCGCCGCCGACGGCGACGGCGAGAAGCGGCCCGCTCCCGAGGAATGGGAGGAGCGCGCGTGGCGCGCCGATCCGAGCGACGGCCTGCGCCCGCTCCTCGCGACGCGCAAGGACCTCGGCCCGTGAGCCGCGCGCCCTTCCTGCGCTGCTTCGCGGCCGGCGGCGCCGGACTCGGCATGGGCCACGTGATGCGCTCGATCGAGATCGCGCGCGAGGCGATCGCGAAGGGACACGCCGTCGCGTTCGCCGTGCGCGGCGACGCCGGCGCGCGCGCCGCGGTGCGCGAGCTGCTGCCGTCGCTCGAGCCCGAGCGCTGGGACGCGCCGGGCGACGCCGCGCGTCCGGCCACGTGGTCGCTCTTCGACACGCGCGAGGCGATCGCCGCGGAGCTGGGCGCCGCGCGCGCGGCCGGCAGCCGCACGCTCGTCCTCGACCGCGTCGACGCGATCGCCGCCGCCGACTGGACCGTGCTGCCGACGCTGCACGCGCGCGCGCGCCGCGATCCGCGCGTCGCGCAGGGCGGCCCCTGGTGCATCGTCGCACGCGAGCTGCGCGCGCTGGAGCGCAGCGGCGAGGCGCCCGCGCGCCGCCGCGTGCTGGTCACGCTCGGCGGCGCCGATCCGCACGACGCGACCGGCGCGGTCTGCGATCCGCTCGCCAAGGCGCTCGATCGCGCCGACGTGGACGGCGTCGACGTCGTCGTCGGCCGCTGCTTCGGCGCGCGCGCGCGCACGCTGCGCCGCGTCGACGAGCTGGGCTTTCGCGCGCACTTCGACCTCGGCCGCCGCGAGCTCGGCTGCCTGATGCGCAGGAGCCTGTTCGCGGTGTGCGGCTTCGGGATCTCGGTCTACGAGCTCGCGTGCCTCGGGACGACGCCCGTGTACGTCGCGCACCACGCCGCCGACGCGGCCGACGCCGCGTATCTCGAGTGCCGCGGCGTCGGCGCCTTCGCGGGCGTCGCGACGAGCTTCGACGCAGGCGCGTTCCGCGCACGCCTCGAGGAGACGGTGCTCGACGGCGGCTGGCAGCGCCGCGCCGCGCGGCGCGCGCAGCGCGTCGCCTTCGACGGCGCGGGGGCCGAGCGCATCGTGGACGAGCTGGCGCGCCGCGCGCAGCAGGAGGGAGCCGAGTGAAGCTCGAAGGCAAGGTGTGTCTGGTGACGGGCGGGAGCCGCGGCATCGGCGCGGCGATCGTGCGCGCGTTCGCCGCCGAAGGCGCGATCGCGGTGCCGACCTGGGTGTCGCAGCGCGAGCAGGCGGAGAAGCTCGCAGCCGATGGCAGCTGCGCGCCGCCGGTCGAGATGGACGTGCGCAGCCGCGCCAGCGTGCGCGCCGCGGTGCAGGAGGTCGCCGGCCGCTACGGCCGCATCGACGTCCTCGTGAACAACGCCGGCATCAACCTGACCGGCGACTTCGACCAGATCACCGACGAGCAGTGGGACGCCGTGCTCGAGGTGGATCTCAAGGGCGTCTTCGTGTGCTGCCAGGAGGCGCTGCCCTTCGTCCCGGACGGCGGGCGCATCATCAACATCGGCTCGCTCTCGGGCGAGTACGGCGGACCGAGGACGCCCTCGTACGCCGCGGCGAAGGCGGGCGTCATGGCGCTCACGCACTGCCTCGCGCGCTTCGTCGGGCACCGCGGCATCACGGTGAACTGCCTCTCGCCGGGCGTCATCGAGTCGGATCTGACGGCCCAGACGATGCCGGCGGCGCTGCGCGACAAGATCCTCCCGACGATTCTGCTCGGGCGGCTCGGGCGCTACGACGAGATCGCGGGCGCGGCGGTGTTCCTCGCCTCGGACGCGTCGTCGTACATGACCGCGCAGACGATGTCGGTGAACGGCGGCGCGTGGGTGCGATGAGCGACCTCGCAGGACACCGCCTGCTCGTGGTCGGCGGCGGCGCGGAGGCCGTGCCCGGGCTCGAGCGGCTGCGCGCGCTCGGCGCGCGGCTCGCCGTGAGCGATCGCGACGCGCAGGCGCCCGGCTTCGCGTGCGCCGAGGAGCGCGTCGTCGCGAGCACCTACGACGTGGACGCCACGGTGCGCGCCGCGCGTGCGCTCGATCAGCGCTGGCCGGTGGACGGCGTGCTGTGCATCGCGGCCGACGTGCCGCTCACGGTGGCGGCCGTCGCGCACGCGCTCGGCCTCCCGGGCCTCGGCCTCGTCGCGGCGCGTCTCGCGTCGGACAAGCTCGCGATGAAGCAGGCGCTCGCGGCGCACGGCGTGCCGGTGCCGGCGTTCTGCGACGTCTCCTCGCTCGCGCAGCTGCGCCGCGCGGTGTCGCGGTGGGAGCTGCCCGCCGTGCTCAAGCCCGTGGACGGGCGCGGCGCGCGCGGCGTGCTGCTGCTCACGCAGGGCGTGGACCTCGGCTGGGCCTGGGAGACGGCGCTCGCGGCCTCGCCGTCGCGGCGGCTCATGCTCGAACGCTTCGTCGCCGGGCCGCAGCTCTCGAGCGAGTCGTTCGTGCGGCGCGACCAGATCGCGACGCCGGGGCTCGCCGACCGCAACTACGAGGCGCTCGCGCGCACCGCGCCCTACGTGATCGAGGACGGCGGCCTCCAGCCGAGCGTCCACGCGGCGCGCGTGCGCGAGGCGGTGGACGACCTCGTCCGGCGCACCGCCGTCGCGATGGAGATCGACGCGGGCATCGTGAAGGGCGACCTCGTGCTCCACCCGCGCGAGGGTCCGGTCGTGATCGAGGTCGCGGCGCGGCTCTCGGGCGGCTCGTTCTGCACGCGCACGATTCCGCTCTCGACCGGCGTCGACCTCGTGGAGGCGGTCGCGCGCCACGCGTGCGGCCTCACCGTGGACGTCGCGGCACTGCGTCCTCCGCAGCGCATGCGCCCGGTCGCGAACCGCTACTTCCTGCCGCCGCCGGGCCGCGTCGTCGCGATCGAGGGCTTCGAGGCGCTCGCTACGCGTGAAGGCATCGCGCACGCCGAGCTCGCCGTGCGGCCCGGCGACGTCGTGCGCCCGCTCACCGACCACACCTGCCGCGCCGGCTCGGTGATCGCGACGGGCGACACCGACGAGCAGGCCGTCGCGCGCGCACGCGACGCCGTCGCGTCGGTGCGCTTCGTCGTCGAATCCCATTTCGAGGAGGGGACTTCCCATGCAGCTGTTCCTGGACACCGCCTCGCTGGCTGACATCGAGCGGCTGGCAAAGCTCGGCGTCGTCGATGGCGTCACCACCAACCCGGCCCTGCTCGCGCGCGAGGACGGCGATCCCGTCGCGCAGCTGCGCGCCGTGGCGCGCGCCGTCGCAGGACCCGTGTCGGCGCAGGTGACGCACGAGGGCGAGAAGGAGATGGTCGCCCAGGGCCGCGCGCTCGCCGACGTCGCGCCGAACGTGGTCGTGAAGATCCCCGCGCACCGCGCCGGGCTCGCGGTCGCGAAGACGCTCGCCGCCGAGCGCATCGACGTCAACGTGACGCTCGCCTTCGACCCGGCGCAGCTCGTCGCGTTCGCGCGGGTGCCGGTCGCGTACATCAGCCTGATCTTCGGGCGCACCGAGGACTTCGGCGCCGGCGATCGGGAGCGCATCGCGATGGCGAAGCGGATCCTCGCGCAGCTCGGCTCGCCGTCGAAGCTGCTCGTCGCGTCGATCCGCAATCCCGGTCACCTGTGCGCGGCGATCGAAGGCGGCGCCGACGTGATCACCGTGCCGCCCTCGACCTGGGATCTCGTCTTCGACCATCCCTTCACGGCGCGCGGGCTCGAGGATTTCCAGCGCAGCTGGAACGCGCTGCCCGAGCCGCGGCGGCGCGCGTACGAAGCGCTCGGAGAGGAACGTTGAGCGCATCCGCCGCGCAGCCGGGCGAATCGCCGAACGCCGAGCCTCGGAGCGAGGCCGAGCTGTTCGAGCGCGCGGGCGGCAGCGTCGCCGAGCGGCTCGCCGACTTCGAGAAGTGGGTGTCGCGGCCGGCGCTGCTGCGCTTCGCGGTGCGCTACGAGCTGTTCCGCCGCGTGCTGGACGTGAAGGGCTCGATCGTCGAGTGCGGCGTGCGCGGCGGCGGCGGCGTGATGGCGTGGGCGAAGCTGTGCTCCACCTTCGAGCCGTTCGCGATCCACCGCCGCGTCATCGGCTTCGACACCTTCGAGGGCTTTCCGTCGCTCGCGGAGCAGGACCGCCCCGCCGCGCCGGGCGCGCGGCTCGCGGTGCAGAAGGTGGGCGGCTTCCGCGCCGAGCACGACGTCCACGCGGAGCTGCAGGAGCTGATCGCGCTCCACGACCGCGGCCGCATCCTCGGCCGGCACGCGAAGGTCGAGCTCGTGCGCGGCGATGCGTGCGAGACGATCCCGCAGTACGTCGCGGCGCACCGCCACCTCCTCGTCGCGCTCCTCTTCCTCGACTTCGATCTCTACGCGCCGACCAAGACGGCGCTCCAGCACCTGCTGCCGCGCATGCCGAAGGGCGCCGTCCTCGCCTTCGACGAGGTCAACAGCGCGCACTGGCCCGGAGAGACCGAGGCGATGCTCGAGATGCTCGATCTCCGCAGCATCGAGCTGAAGAAGTTCCCCTTCGATCCGAACGTGGCCTATGCCGTCCTGTGAGATGCGCATCCTGCAGTGCGGCTTTCCGAAGTCGGGCAACTACGGCGTGCAGCGCCTGCTCGCCGCCATCCTCGACGCGCACGGCCTGCGCCGCAGCTACAAGCGCCGCGTCGGGCTCGCGCGCGTGGCGGAGGCGTTCGGCTCGCTGATGTTCCCGGAAGCCGCGGAGGTGGACGCGTTCTCGTTCGCGTCGGGCCGCTGCCGGCTCGAGTTCCCGCACGCCGCGTGCCGCTGGCTCGACGTCGATCCCGCCCTGCTGCTCGACGGCTCGAACCTGCTCTGGACGCACGATCCCTGCGAGGTCGCGCTGCGGCCCGAGCTGGCGGCCGTCACGCACCGCGTCTACGTGCTGCGCGACGGGCGCGACGTCGTGGACTCGCTGGTGCACCACGTCGTACGGCCCGAGGTGCGCGCGCTCCAGCCCGAGTACCGCTACGCGACGCCCGCGCAGGTGTACGCCGACGAGCGGCTCTTCGCGAGCTACGCGCGGCGCTGGGCGGAGCACGTGGCGTCGTGGCTGCGCGCGCGCGAGCGCTTCGTGCTGGTGCGTTTCGAGGAGCTGGCGAGCGATCCCGCCGGCGTCGCGGCGAAGCTCGCGCACGCGCTCGGGATGGCTGCGGACGCGGAGGAGATCGGCGCCGCCGTCTCGTTCCGCGCGCTGCGGGCGGCTGCGCCCGGCCACTTGCGGCGCGGCGCCGCCGGCGGCTTTCGCGACGCGTTCGGAGCGGCCCAGCGGCGCGTCTTCGACGCGGTCGCGGGCGACGTGCTCGCCGCCGCGGGCTACGCGCGCGAGGCAGACGCGGCGTGAGCCCGGTCGCGCGCATCCTCGTGCAGGCGAGCTCCCGCTCGTGGAAGGGCGCGCCCGACCCGTGCATGGCCGTGATCGACGGGCGCCCCGTGGTCGTGCACACGATCGCGCGGCTCGCCGCCGCGTTCCCCGGCGCGTCGCTCGTGCTCGTCGCACCGGCCTTCGATCGCGGAGGCCCGCTCGAGGCGCTGCTGCGGAGGCGCGTCGGCATGCTGTTCGCGCACGACGCCGACCCGCTCGCGCGCCTCGCCGACGCCACCGCCGATCTGGACGACGACGCCGTGGTGCTGCGCTGCGACGGTCTGCACTGCTTCGCCGACCTCACGTACGCGCACGCGATGGCGGCACGGCTCGCCGCGCGCCGGCTCGACTGCGTGAAGCCGCCCGACGACTTCCCGCCCGCGCTCGCGGTCGAGGCGTACCGCGCCGGCGCGCTGCGGCGGCTCGCCGCGCAGCTCGACCCCGCGCGCGACGCCGCGTGGCGCGTCCATCCGAAGTACGCGTTGTGCCGGCCGGGCGGAGGCTTCGCCTTCGAGCACGCGCCTGCGCCGCGCTACGAGCGCGCCGAGCTCGAAGCGCTCCGGGCGCAGGCGCGGCGCGTCTACGCCGCGCCGCGCGCCGAGGGCGACGACGCCCGCCGGCTGCGCGCCGGCGACCAGTCGCTCTTCCACTACGAGCTCGCCGCGCCGCACCTGCGAGACGACATGCGGGTGCTCGAAGCCGCGTGCGGCGACGGCGCCGGCACGCGCTTCCTTTCCGAGCGCGTCGCCGAGCTGACCGCCGTGGACGTCGAGCCCGCGCAGCTCCCGCGCCTCGCCGCGCTGCGCGCGCGCCGGGCGCCGGTGCGCGCGCTCGCCGCCGACGTGTGTCGCCTGCCCCTGCCCGACGCGCGCTTCGACGCCGTCACCTCGTTCGAGACGATCGAGCACACCGACCCGGTCGCATGCCTCGACTCCTTCCACCGCGTGCTCGTGTCGGGCGGCGTGCTCGTCCTCTCGACGCCGCAGAGCTCGCACGGCGAGGTGCCGATCAACCCGCACCACGCCCGCGAGTGGTCGCTCGCGGAGATCGTGGAGCTCGCCCAGCGCCGCTTCACCGTGCGCGACGTGATCGGCATCAAGGCGGGCCGCATCGTCGTGCCCGGCGACCCGATCGGCACCAACACCGTGCTCGTGTGCGAGAAGCCGTGATGCGCGTCCTCCAGTGCGGCTACTCGAAGAGCGGCAACTACTTGCTGCACCGCGTGATCGAGCAGATCCAGGAGTCGCACGGCCTGTTCCGGTCGTTCGTCGAACGCTCCGGCGTCGGCCAGACCATCGACGCGCTCTGCCCGCGCACCAAGCGCATGCCGGACGCGCGCCGCGTGGACAACTGGAAGCTCGTGGACGGCCGCTGGCACGTGCAGTTCCCCGACATGCGCGCGCGCTGGCTCCCGCTCGACTGGGAGCTCGCGCTCCGCCACACGAGCCTCGTGTGGAGCCACGACACCCCCGGCGACCTCGTCCGCTACGAGCGCGACTTCACGCACCGCGTCTACGTCCTGCGCGACGGCCGCGACGTCGTGAACTCCATGCTGCACTACTTGGTGACGCCGGCGATCCTGGCGCTCTACCCGGATCACCGCTTCACCACGATCGAGCAGATCTACGCCGAGCTCGACTTCTTCGCGAGCAAGGTCGTGGCCTGGCGCGACCACGTGCGCTCGCTGCTCCGCCACCGCGACCGCTGGCTCGTCGTCCGCTTCGAGGATCTCGTCGCGCAGCGCGAGCGCGAGATCGCGCGCATCGCCGTGCATCTCGGCCTCGACGTCGACGTCGCCGCGATCGCGGCGAACACGTCCTTCGATCGCATGCACGAGGCGGCCCCGCGGCACTTGCGCGAAGGGAAGAGCGGCGATTGGCGGCGCTGGTTCACGCAGCGGCACGGGGCGTGCTTCGACGAGATCGCGGGCCAGGAGCTGCGCGCGATCGGCTACGGCGGGGCATGCGATTCGATGTCGGCCCAGGACGCCGCGCGCACGACTCGCGACGAGTCGCCCGGACGAGAGTGATCGGGACCCGCGACTCGGAGCTTCGCACGGATCCGACGTCAGTACTGATCGGGCCGATACGGATCGTAGGGCGGCAGGCAGTCCAGAATCTTGCCGAAGCGAACGACCATCGCGTCGAACGACTGCTTTCCGCGGCTCACCTGCCAGCCATACAAGGCGACCCACGCGTAGCAGCCGACGAGAGTGACGGTCATGAGCACGACGACGAAGGTGTGCCAACCGAGCGCGTCGGAAGCCGTCTTCTGGGAGATCGCGAAGATCGCCGCTACCGCGATGAACGGGATCGCGATGAAGAGACCCGTGTTGAGGATCTTGAAAGAATCGCCCGGGATGAGCCGGCGCCGCACCACTCGATGCGGCAGCTTCGGCACATGAAGCGGTGAGTTCGCCTTCAAGCCGAACTTCACCGCGTAGTTGAGACTCGCGTAGGCATCCTCCCAGCCCCGATATCCAGCCGGGAATCGACCGAGCACCAGGTACTGCTGCAAGAGAAGCTTGAACGCCCCATGCCTGGCCAGCGAGGCGCTCTTCTGGAGGAACACCGCGAACATCGGGACGGCAAGCATGAGCGAAGCGAGTGGAAGGAACATGACCCACCACGGGGTCTTCGCCGTCGACAAGAGGAAGGAGAACGTCGTCCCGAGCAAGCCTACGAAGAGCGGAAGACCCGAGATGAAGAGCTGGAACTGTCGCACTTTCAGGTCGCGAATCGTTGCATCGATCAGCTCGATGTCGAGCAGCGCCAGCCGCTGCTGCAGCTCGAACACGGATCGCTGCGTCTGTCGGTCATCGGCAGGTGCGTCGACGAACGATCCAAACGAGGTCGATGCGTGCGTGCTGAGCGCACTCTTGAACTTCAGCTGGTATGTGGTCCAGCCTCGCTGGCTGTCGTGGTCGGGCTTCCCGACGATCTTCGCATTGCAGCCGTCGTCCTGCGCTCCGTCGCGCCGAGGAAACCTGATTTTGAGCGAGGTGATCTCCGGCGGCAGCAGGGCATCCGTTTCGATCCGACATCCTCCTGCGCTGATGTCCTTGACCCTCGCTCGGTAAGTGCTGCCGCCCGTGTCGATCTCGACGACGCCCCCTGCCAGGACCGTGTGGCGCGGCGCGCTCCGTCTCTCCATGACTGCCTCCCCGCCAAGACATCGAACGCTACGCCATTCGGCGGCGGGGCGCTGGCCACTCCACGGAACGGGCGCGCTCCGAAGTGAGGGGCCGGGCTAGGGAACCTCTGAAAAAGCCGCCCGGCATGGTAGAAGAGAGCCGGGGGGATGACGTGGCTCATCAGAGGACGTTTGCGTCGGAGGCTTGGCGGCG
>QEVM01000008.1 GCA_003576805.1 Pseudomonadota bacterium
GCCGCACGCGCCGCGCGCTGCCCGCGCTCGTGCCCGCGCAGGGCGAGCGCCGCGGCCGCGTCGGCCTCTTCGTCGGCTGCGTGATGCCCGAGCTGTTCGGCGACGTCCACGCCGCCACCGTGCGGGTGCTCGCGCGCAACGGCTTCGAGGTGGTCGTGCCGCGCGGTCAGGGCTGCTGCGGCGCGCTGCACGCGCACGCGGGCGACCCCGCGTTCGCGCACGCGCTGGCGGCTCGCAACGCCGACGCGTTCGCGGCGGCGGGCGTCGACGCCGTCGTCGTGAACTCCGCCGGCTGCGGCGCCGCGATGCGCGAAGCCGGCCACTGGCTGCCCGGCCGCGGCGAGCGGCTCGCGCAGTCGGTGCGCGACGTCTGCGAGCTGCTCGACGAAGCCGGCCTGCGCGCGCCGACCGGCCGCGTCGCAGGCACCGTCTGCTACGACGATCCCTGCCATCTCGTGCACGGCCAGGGCGTGAAGGACGCGCCGCGCCGACTGCTCGCGAAGATCGACGGACTCGCGCTCGTTGCGCACGACGACCCGACGAGCTGCTGCGGCGCCGCCGGCATCTACAACCTGACGCACGCCGAGATGTCGCGCGCCGTGCTCGCGCGCAAGATGGCCGCGCTCGCCGCCGCGGACCCCGATTGGATCGCGAGCGGCAATCCCGGCTGCCTGGCGCAGCTTCGCAGCGGCGTGCGCGAGGCGGGCCTGCGCGCGCGGGTCGTGCACCCGGTCGAGCTGCTCGACCGCGCCTACCGCTGAGCCGTCAGCGGTAGAGCACGGCGTCGGGCGTCTCGCGCGGCATGCGCAGCCGCGGGAACGCGCCGAGCCCGAGGTCGGGCAGCGAGCCCGAGATGACGAGCTCGATGGGCAGGATCGACTCGCGGCTGCGCACGACGTTGTAGCGCTCGCGCACGCCGACGAAGGTAAAGCTCGACTCCGCCGTCGGGCGCACGTCGGGCGCGTCGGCGACGCCGAGGCGGGCGCGCTCGAAGTAGTAGTCGCGCCGCGCGTCGGCCTCCTGCTCGGCGAGCGGGTCGATCAGCGCGTTGCGCAGCGAGGTCTCCTCGAGCAGCGACACGAGCCGCGAGAGGCGCTCGGCCGAGATCGTCTGCTCGACCTTCTCGGGGTCGTCCGTCTTCTTCCCGCTGGCCGGCAGCAGCGCGACCTGGAGCGTGCGGCCGCCGCGCAGCGTGACGCCGTCGGGGTGCAGCTCGCCGTTGCGGCGGTCGCCGTCGAGCAGCTCCGGGCGCAGCCCGAGTCCCTGCGGTCCGGCGATGCGCGGATTCTCGTCGAGGAAGCCGCGCGAGATGCGGATGCGCTGCTCGCTCGCGTTCTCGATCTCCTCGCGCACCAGCTCGGCGGCCCGCGCGCCGGACTCCGTGTCCGGATAGCGCGTGCTCGCGCCGTGCAGGATCGTGAGGCGCACGTCGCGGCGCTTCTGCTTCTCCGCGATCTCGATCGACTGCTTCGCCGCCTGCTCGGCCAGCTCGGCGAGCCGCTCCGGATCGGTGTCGCCCGCCTCCGCGGCGATCGCGTGCGCGCGGATCCAGCGCTCGCCGTCCGCCTCGGACTCGATCAGCCAGTCGCGCAGCTCGCGCGCGTGCTCGCCGTCCGGGTAGCGCTCGAGATAGAGCTCGGCCGCGAGGCCCGGGCCCTTCGACTCGGGCGGCGCGATCGCGGTCTGCACCAGCCGCCACGGGATGCCGCCGAGCACCGGCACGAGCGTCGGCGCCTCGAGCAGCCACTCGACCGAGCGCGGCAGGTCGCGGTCGCGCGGGCCGCGCGCGAGCGGACCGAGCGCGAGCACCGCCGCGGTCTGGCGCGTCTCGCTGCCCTGCGCCGCCTGGAACGCCTGCCACGGATTCTGCGTCGGCGTGTCGACGAGCGCGCGCGCGTGCCGCGCCATCGGCTCCTCGTCGGGGTCGCGGCCCGCGAGCGCCGCGAGCTCGTTCCACATCTCGCTCTCGCGCCCGGCCTCCCCCGCCGCGTTGGCGCGCGCGAAGCGCGCCGCGCCGGCGAGCGGCCCTTCCGGCGACGTCGCGAGCAGCGCGTCGCTCGCCGCGACGACGTCTCCGCCGTCCGCCATCAGCGCGATCAACAGCCCGCGCGCGTGCGGGTCGCGCAGGTCGGGAAGCGGGCCGCGCGTCGCCTCGAGGCTCTTGGCGCGCTCGGCGCGCCGGTGCGCGACGCGTTCCTCCGCGGTGTCGCGCAGCCGGCGCGCGCGGCGGTCGTCCGGTGCGTAGCGCAGCGCGCGCTCGGCGAGCAGCAGCGCGAGGTCGTTCTGGCCGTGCTCGAGCGCCTGCTCCGCGGCCCGCACGCTGCGGCGGCGCTTGGTCGCGAACCACTTCGCGTTCAGCGACTCGATCTTCTCGACCAGCTCGCGCGCCTCGGGCGTCTCGGGGTGCGTCTCGACGTACTGCTTCCAGTGCGCGAGCGCCTGGCGCTGCTGGAGGCTGATCGGGTCGTCCATGTGCTCGGCGACGGCGAGCCCGACGAGCGCCTGGCCGACCCGGATCGGCGCGAACGCGAGCGTCAGGATCGAGCGCCCGACCGCTTCGGAGAGCGCGTTGACGGCGCGCGTCACGCGGACGCGGCGGCCTTCGCCGATGCGCTGCTTCGCGAGCAGCAGCGGATCGTCGGCCACCTCCATCTCGAGCTGCGTGCGCAGCGCGGGATCGATCTCGCCCCGGTCGAGCAGCTCGGCGGTCGCGCGCCGGTACGCGATCGCGTCGCCGCTGGTGGCGTCGACGAGGTGCTGGGCGTAGGGAGCGAGTCCGCTCGACGGCTCGTCCGCCGCGCGCCGCAGGCGCTCGGTCGTCTCGAAGCCCGCGAGCGCGGCGCGCGCGGCCGCCGGGTCCGAGCCCATCGCCGCGGCCGCGACGGCGCCGGCCGCGCGGTCGGTGTCGTCGGGCATGTAGGCGGCGCGGCGCGCCTCGGGCTCGAACGGCTTGCCCTGCGGCACGCCGGTCGCGCCGGCGCAGCCGAGCGCGGTCGCCGCGAAGACGCACGCGAGCAGGGCGCCGGCGTTACGGGCTGAAGCGATCACGGTCCACCCGCAGCGTGAAGGCGAGGAAGGCCTCGAGCCGGCGCGCGGCTTCGAGCTTCTCGGGCGTGCCGTCCTGGTTCGCGACGGCTTCGTAGAGCTGCGACGCCGAATCGACCATCTCCTCGAAGCCCGCCGGGTCGAACCACAGGCTCTCGGGCGGGCGCGCCTCGACGTACTCCTGCGCGAGCGCCGCGTAGAGATCGGCGAGCGCGAGCACGTGGCGGTTCCTGTTCTTGCTCTCGCGGTGCTGCGTGGCGACGCGCTGCAGCTCGGCGAGCGCGCGCACCTCGCCCTGCGGATCGAGCGAGCGGCGTGCGACGAAATAGCGCGCGCGCGCCACGTCGGTGCGCTCGAGCTCCTCCTTCACGACCGGCTCGAGCGGCGTGCCCGCCGCGCGCTCGCCGATCGCCTGCAGGCGCGCGCTGCGCTCGTCGAACGCGGCGATCGCGGTCTCGGCGTCGAGCGGCGCGACCGGCGGCCGGGCGTCGCCGCGCGGCGGCCGCTCGGGCTCGTAGCCGAGCTGGATGGCCGCGGCGATCGCGTCGTCGAGCTCGGCGGCGACGAGCGCCTCCGCGCGCAGCGGGCCGTCGCGCTCGGCGGCGCGGCGGTGGCTCGCCGCGGCGAGGTCGTAGGCGCGCAGCCGCTCGAGCGCGCGCGCCTTGGCGAACGCGATCACGTCGTCGAGGTGTCCCGCGCGCAGCGACTCGGCGTGCACGCGCTCCAGGCTCTCGAGCCGGATCAGCGACGCGCGATACACGTTGCGTCCCGAGAAGTCGCGCGCCGGCTCGAAGCGGTAGGTGTCGTCGGCGAGATGGCGGCGCAGCGTCGCGACCACCTCGAGCACGCTCGCGGCGGGCTGGTACTGCGGCGGCACCGGCTCCGGCTTGGCGCAGCCGATGGCGAGGAGGACGAGGGCCGACAGCGCGCGGCGCGCGCTCACCGCTTCCTCCGCATCAGCACCGCGTTCAGCATCTTCTCCGTCGCGAGCACGGCGGCGGCGAGCTGGTCCGAGTCCACCGCGAGCGTCGAGAACGTGCCCTCGCGGCTCGACTCGTCCTGCCAGGTGATCACCGTCTGCACCAGCGCGCCGGTCTTGCCGCCGGGCGGGATGCGCACGCGGTAGTCGACGAGCTGCGGCACCGCGAGCCCGAAGCGGCGCACCGCCTTGGCGAGCGCGCGCATGAAGGCGTCGTAGCCGCCGTCGCCGGTCGCCTTGGCGCTCGCCGTCTCGCCGCGCACCTCGACGTCGACGTGCGCCTCCGGCAGACCGTCGCTCTCGACGACGACGCGGTAGCGCGCGATGCGCACGGGCCGCTGCTCGGGGCGGTCGAGCACGTCGGCGATGATGTAGGGCAGGTCGGCCGGGTCGACGGTGTGCTTCTTGTCGCCGAGCTCGACGATGCGTTCGAGGACGCGCTGGCGCTCGGCGTCGGTCAGCTCGATGCCGAGCGTCTTCAGGTTGTGCGCGAGCGAAGCCTTGCCCGACAGCTTGCCGAGCGCGTACTGGCGCGCGCGGCCGAAGCGCCCCGGCGCGAGCCGGTTGGCGTAGAGATCGCCCTTGGCGTCGCCGTCGGCGTGGATGCCCCCGGTCTGCGTGAAGACGTCGCGCCCGACGATCGGCGAGTTCGAGGCGATCGCCTTGCCGCTGAAGGTCTCGACCAGGCGCGAGGCCGTCATCAGCGACGACTCGACCACGTTGGTGCGCAGCGGCGTGTGGTCGTGGATCGCGGCGACCACCTCGGCGAGGCGCGTGTTGCCGGCGCGCTCGCCCATCCCGTTGACGCTCGTGTGGACGCCGCTCGCGCCGGCGCGCACGGCGGCCAGGCAGTTGGCGACGGCGAGCCCGTAGTCGTTGTGCGCGTGGAACTCGAACTCGACGTCCTTCCAGGTGCGCGTCATGAGCCCGACGTAGCGCTCGGTCTCCTCGGGCGAGAAGGCGCCGAGCGTGTCGGGCAGGTAGATGCGCTCGACCGGCAGCTCGCGCAGCGTCTGCACCATCGCGAACACGTAGTCGAACGAGTCGCGCACGCCGTTGGACCAGTCCTCGAGGTAGACGTTCACCGCGACGCGCGCCTGGTGCGCGGCCATGATCGTCTCGGCGACGCGCTTCCTGTGCTGCTCGGGCGACTGGCGCAGCTGCTCGCGGCAGTGCTTCTCGCTGCCCTTGGTGAGCAGGTTCATGACGCGGCCGCCGACGCCGCGGATCCACTCGACGGAGAGGTGCCCGTCGCAGTAGCCCATGATCTCGACGCGCTGCGCGACCCCTTGCTTGCGCGCCCACGCCGCCACGCGCCGCGCCGCCAGCCGCTCGCCCTCCGAGACGCGCGTCTGCGCGATCTCGATGCGGTCGACCTTCACCTCCGTGAGCAGCAGGCGGGCGAGCTGCAGCTTCTCCGGCGGCGTGTACGCGACGTCCGGCGTCTGTTCGCCGTCGCGCAGGGTCGTATCCATGATCTGGATGCGGGGGGTGGGGTTGGCCAAGGCGTGGGAGGCTCGCAAACCCGCGCGGCTTCGCAAGGAACCGCCGAGCTTCGCGCGACGCCGAGCCCTACCTTGCGCGCGTGGCGGACGACGGCGCGCGCGATCGGCAGCTCGTGGTGGAAGCGGCGGACGCGGGCCGCCGGCTCGACGCGTGGCTCGCGCAGCGCCTCGGCGTGGGGCGCGCGGCGGTGCGGCGGCTGCTCGAGACGGGCGCCGTGCGCGAGGCGGGTCGCGCGCTCGGCCGCAACGAGAAGTCGGCGCCGCTCGTCGCGGGCCGCACGCTCGAGGTGGCCGCGTTCGCGCCGCCCGACGCGCGCCGCGCGATCGCGCAGCCCGAGCTGCCGCTCAGCGTGTGCGCGGAGGGACCGGGCTGGATCGCGCTCGACAAGCCCGCCGGCACGCCCGTGCACCCGCTGCGCGAAGACGAGACGGGCACGCTGCTGAACGCGCTCGTCGCACGGCGGCCCGAGCTCCACGGCGTCGGCGAGGGCGGCCTGCGCAGCGGCGTCGTGCACCGGCTCGACGTCGACACGTCGGGCGTGATGCTGTTCGCGACCGACGAGCCGACGTGGCAGCGGCTGCGCGCGGCGTTCCGCGCGCACCGCGTCGAGAAGCTGTACCGCGCGCTCGTGTCGGGGCGCGTCGAAGGCGAACGCGAGGTGCGCGCGTCGCTCGTGGTCGCGCGTCACCGGCCGGCGTACGTGCGCGCCGTCGACGAGGGCACGCCGGGCGCGCGCCGCACCAGTCTGCGGCTGCGCGCGCTCGCGCAGGGCCGCGACGCGACGCTCGTCGAGGTGCGCCCGCGCACCGGCTTCCTGCACCAGATCCGCGCGACGCTGGCGTCGCTCGGGCATCCGCTGTGCGGCGATCGCACCTACGGCCCGCCGGCCGAGCGCGATCCGAGCGGCGCGCACCGCCACCTGCTGCACGCGGCGCGCGTCGCGGTGGACGAGATCGAGGCCGAGAGCCCCGACGCGCCCGACTTCGCCGAGGCCGTGAAGAGACTCGTCGGATAGCATGCCGCCATGCACGTGCTGATCGTGGTGGCGTCGGCGACGGGACGGACCGCGCGCATGGCGGAAGCCGTCGCCGCCGGCGCGAAGGAGGCCGGCGCCGAGGTGTCGCTGCGCCGCGCCGAGGACACGAGCGAGGCAGACCTGCTCGCCGCGCACGCGGTGATCCTCGGCAGTGGCGTGCACATGGGCGGCGTCGCGTCGTCGATGCGGACGTTCCTCGAGCGCACCGCGCCGGCGTGGCTGCGCGGCTCGATGATCGGTCGGATCGGCGCCGCGTTCGTGTCGGCCGGCGCGGGCGCGCGCGGCGGCGCCGAGCTCGCGCTGCTGTCGCTGCTCGCCGCGCTCGCCGAGCACGGCATGCTGCTCGTCTCGATGCCGAACCGCACGGAGGGCTTCGGCGCGGCCGGCTGCCACTGGGGTCCGATCGCGTGGACCAACCCGCGCGGCGGCACGCCCGGGCCCACCGAGGCGCACCTCGCGGCCGCGCGCGCGCACGGACGACACGTGGCGGAGTGCACCGCGCGCTGGCTCGCCGGCGCGCCCGGAGGAACGTGATGGTGAACCTGCCGCCGAAGGTCTGTCCGCGCTGCGGCGAGGAATACGTGCACACCGCGACGGAGTGCGTCGAGTGCCGCATTCCGCTCGGCTTCGACGCCCCCGTGGAGGAGCCGGCCTTCGAGCTGCCGCCGGCCGAGGATCTCGTCGCGCTGCGCAACGCCGAAGTGACCTGGGTCGAAGGGCTCGCGCACGCGCTCGCCGACGCCGGCATCCCGAGCCGCATCGAGCTGCCGCGGCGCGAAGACAACACCGTGCAGGGTCGCGGCATGGGCGCGATCCGCTGCACGCTGTTCGTGCGACCCGAGGACGCGCCCGCCGCAGCGCGCGTCGACGCCGAGTTCGCGCGCACGCAGGTTCCCGATCTGCCCGCCGACAGCGGCAGCGACTGGTCCGAGAGCGACGCCTGCCCCGGCTGCGGCAGCGCGCTCGCGCCCGACGCCGTCGAGTGTCCGGAGTGCGGGCTCTCGTTCGGCGGCTGACCGCGCGCTCCTACCGGCGCGCGGCGCGGCGGGCGTAGTGGAGCAGGGCCTGCCCGATCGCGCGCGGGTGACGGCGCGCCGCGAGCGCGAGGATCGACGCCGCTTCGCCGACGCGCCGGGCGCGCAGGCGCTCGATCGCCTCGAAGCCGAGCCCCGGGCCGAAGACCTCGGTCCAACGCTGGCGGCCCGCCTCGATCGCCTGGAGCGCGGCGGGGTCGGAGCCGTCGCGGTGCTCGTCGAGCGTCTCCATCAGCGCGCGCAGCATGCGCGACGGCGAGACCGCGCTCGCGTTGGCGCCGTGACGCCGGTACTCCGCGACGGCGACTCCGTGCGCGTGCACCGCGAAGCGCCGCGTCACGCGCAGGTAGAAATCGTAGTCCTCGGCGAGCGGGCGCCCGGTGCGGAAGCCGCCGACCGCTTCGAAGGCTTCGCGCCGGAAGACCGCGCTGGACGGCGGCACGAGGGTGTCCCCGGCGAGCATGCGCAGGTAGCCCGCGTCCGCCGGCGCGCCGCTCGGCGCCTCGGCGATCGCGTCGCCGGCGGCGTCGATGGTGCGGCTGGTGCCGTACACGAAGCCGCACTCCGGGTGCGCCTCGATCTCGCGCACGCCGATCTCGAGCGCGTGCGGCAGCAGCCGGTCGTCGGCGTCGTGGAAGACGAGCAGCTCGCCGCGCGACTCGGCGACGCCGCGGTTGCGCGCGGCCGACACGCCCTCGTTCGGGCCGCGCAGGACGCGCACGCCGGGGAAGCCGGCGGCGACCGCGGCGGAGTCGTCGGTCGAGCCGTCGTCGACGAAGATCACCTCGTCTGCGGGTCGCGTCTGGGCGAGCACGCTCTCGATCGACTCGGCGAGGAAGCGCGCTCCGTCGAAGCACGGAACGACGACGGTGACGCGCGGCACGGTCACTCCGCCTCCGGGCGCGGCGTGCTCCAGACCTTCCACGGCGCCCGGCCGCCCGCGTCGAGGTCCTCGAGGCGCTGGCGATCCTTGAACGTGTCCATGCAGGTCCAGAAGCCGTCGTACCGGTAGGCGGCGAGCTGCTTCGCCAGGATCAGGCGCTGGAACGGCTCGTGCACCAGCTCCTCGCCCGGGCGGATGTAGTCGAAGATCTGACGGCGGAAGCAGAAGAAGCCGCCGTTGATGCGCAGGCCCGACAGCGCGACGTCCTGGATGTCGTCGACGAGGTCGTCCTCGCGCATCGACACGACGTGGAAGGTGTTGGTCGGCTTGACCAGCGCGAACGAGGCGACCCGTCCGCCGGCCAGGAAGCGCTGCACGAAGCGGTCGAGCGGGAGGTCGGTGAGGCCGTCGCTGTAGTTGGCGAGGAACATCTCCTCGCCTTCGAGGTGCTTGCGCACGGCCACGAGGCGCTGGCCGATGTTCGCGCTGAGTCCCGTATCGCAGAAGGTGATGCGCCAGTCCGCGATGTCGCGGTGCAGCAACGTCGGCTCGCGCTCGTCGCCGCGCAGCACGAAGTCGTTCGAGATCCACTCGTCGTACTGGAGGAAGTACCGCTTGATCAGGTCGGCGCGGTAGCCCAGGCACAGGATGAAGTCCTTGTGGCCGTAGTGCGCGTAGTACCGCATCAGGTGCCACAGGATCGGCCGGTAGCCGATCATGACCATCGGCTTCGGGACCGAGTCCACGTCCCGGATGCGCATGCCGAGACCGCCGCAGAAGAGCACCACCTTCATCCGATCATCCTCCGATGCGCCGCAGCAGGCCGTGCTCCCGGAGCACGGCCGCGGCAGCGTGGATGCGATCGAACGCGAGCCCCGATCGCTCCGCGATGTCGAGCAGGCCGTGCCGGCCGTCGGAGAGATTCAGCACCCACAGCACCGCCTGCTCCAGCTCGGCGCCACCGCCGCGCGTCGCCAGGGTACGATAGATTCCGCGCCGGCCGAGCTGCGGTTCGCCGCGCGGACACAGATTCTCGTAGCGTGCGTCGCGCTCGAGGACGCCGATCGCGGCGAGCACGACGCCGAGCGACGCCGACAGCGCCTCCGGCCGCACGAACGAGAGGTCGTCGGCCGACGTGTGGTACTCGGGGAACTCCCCGTGCGGCGTCCGCATCAGGCAGCCGACGGGCAGGTCGAAGCCCGGGGAGCCGAACTGGCGTTCGTCGTAGCCGACCGGCGAGAAGTCGCGCAGCGCGTGCGGCCCGGCGTGGCGCAACACGTGCGCGAGCGCGCGGTCGATCGGCGCGTCCCCTCGTCGGCTTCGCTTGTACGTGAACGGACCCGGATCGCCCAGCAGCGTGACGACGAGTCCGTGCTGGATGCGCGGCAGCACGGCGGCGTTGCGCGCGAGCCAACAGATCGCGCCGATCGTGACCGGCGCGAAGAGCAGCCGGTAGCCGAGGCGCGGGCGCATCCGATCGAGGTAGGCGCCGAGCAGCGAGAGCAGCGCGATGCCCGAGAGGTTGTCGTTGCACAGCGCGGGATGGCAGACGTGCGCGCACAGGAGCACGTCGGCGTCGGTCTCGCCGCGGATCACGGCCTCGCCGTAGGTCAGGCTGCCCGGCGCCAGCGTCGCGTCGATGCAGACCTCGTACTCGCCGTCGGGCAACGCCTCGAGGCGGCGGTGCGGCAGACAGAAGCCCCAGCCCGCGCGATGGAAGAAGTGGCGGTACGGGATCCAATCCGGCCGCTCGGGCAGCGAGAACAGGTGCGGCCGCAGCTCCGCGAGCGTCATGCGCGCGCGCACCGGCTCGCTGTAGCTCGCCAGGTGCAGCGTCGAGTCGCGCAGATCGGCGACGCGCCGGCCGTCCGGCCCCGCGATCCACGCTTCGCGCACGTTCCACTCGGGCGGCACGACCCAGTCCAACACCTGCGATCCACTCGGCACCTCGTGCACGGCGAGCGGAAGGTGGCGGCCGACCACTGCCAGCGTCCGGCGCACGCCGTCGCCGGTCATGGCGCGCGGGAAGGGCAGCAGCTCGCGGATCAGCTCGTGCATGGCGCGGCCCGCGTCCTCGATGCCGAGCGCGCGCTCGAGATCGGCGACGCGGAAGCCGCTCACAGGCCGATGCCCTCGTACCGCGCGACGCGATCCTTCGCGAGCATGCGCCGGCCGTCGACGACGAGCGGCTGCCGCTCGAGCTTCGCCAAGCGCTCGGGCAGCGTCGCGAACTCGGGCCAGCGCGTCACGAGCACGGCGGCATCGCAGTCGGCGAGCGCCTCGTCGAGGCTGGCGCAGAGCGGCAGCGCGTCGCCGAAGGCGCGGCGGGCGGACGCCCGGGCGACCGGGTCGTAGCCGCGCAGCCGCGCGCCGCGCGCGGCGAGCGCCTGCACGATCGGAATGGCGGGGGACTCGCGCACGTCGTCGGTGTCCGGCCGGAACGCGAGGCCGAGGATCGAGACGCGCACGCCGGCGAGGTCCGCGAAGTGCTTCTCCAGCAGCGCGACGACGCGCGCGGGCTGCGCCGCGTTGACGCGCAGGACCGCGTCGAGCAGCGCCATGTCCTGCCCGCGCCGCCGCCCTTCGCCGACGAGCGCGGCCACGTCCTTCGGCAGGCAGCTCCCTCCGAAGCCGCAGCCCGCGAGCAGGAAGGCGTGGATCGGCGCGGTGCCGCCGCCGGGCAGCGCGAGGTAGCGGCTCGTCCCGAGCCCGCGGCTGACGTCCACCGTGTCGATCCCGCCGATCGCGGCGCCGAGGTTGGCGAGCTCGTTCGAGAACGAGATCAGCGTCGCGAGCAGCGCGTTCGAGGCGTACTTGATCATCTCCGCGGTCGCGTTGTTGCAGCGCACCAAGGGAACGCCCTCGAAGCTCTCGTACAGACGCGCGAGCGCGTCGCGCGTCGCCTCGTCGCAGCCGCCGAGCACGATGCGGTCGGGGCGTTCGAAGTCGCCGACGGCCTCGCCCTCGGTCAGGAACTCGGGATTGCTGCCGATGCCCAGGCCGTCGCCGGCGCGCCGCCCCGACGCGGCCTCCAGGATCGGCCGCACCACCCGGTCCGTGGTGCCGGGCACGACCGTGCTCTTCACCGCCACCACGTGCGGCGCCGCGTGTCCGCGCAGCGCCTCGCCGATCTCGCGCGCCGCCGCCTCCACGAAGCGCAGCTCGATGGCGCGCCCGTCGAACGGCGTGCCGACGCAGATCAGGGTCAGCTCGCTCGCGCGCACGGCGGCGGCGAGATCGGTGGTCGCGTCGAGCCGGCCGCCGGCGTTCCGCGCGAGCCGTTCGGCGAGGCCCGGCTCGTGGAAGGGCGCGTCGCCGCGCCGCACCGCCGCGACGCGCTCGGCGTCGACGTCCACGCACACCACCCGCTGCCCGCGGTCGGCGAGGCACGCCGCCGTGACGAGCCCGACGTAGCCGGCGCCGACGACGCACACGCGCATCAGGCGTCGTCTCCTTCGCGGTGGTCGCGATACCACAGCAGCGAGCGGCGCAGCGCCTCGTCGAGCGGGACCTGCGGCTCGTAGCCGAGCTGCGCGCGCGCCTTCTCGATCGAGGGGCAGCGGCGCGCCGGATTGTCGGTCAGGTACTCGCCGTCCGCGGGCTTCTCGCGCACGACGCGGCCCCGGTAGCCGAACAGCTCGCGCGCGAGCGCCGCCACGCGCTCCGCCAGCTCGCCGATCGAGATCTCGGGCGCCTCGGTCCCGACGTTGTAGGGCTCGCCCGGGCCGCCGCGCACCAGGATCTTGTAGTAGCCGGCCACGGCGTCGGCGACGTAGCAGAACGTCCGCTTGGGCCCGCCGTCCGAGAGCATCACGATGTCGCGGCCGGCCAGCACGTCGCGCGCGAAGTCGGGCAGCACGCGGCGGTCGCTGATCTTGAGCCCCGGCCCGACGTTGTTGAACGGCCGCGCGATCTTGACCGGCACGCCGCGGGTGCGCGCGAAGTTCACGCACAGCGTCTCGCCGTAGCGCTTCGACTCGTCGTAGCAGGCGCGCGGGCCGGTGCACGACACGAAGCCGCGGTAGGTCTCGCGCGTCGGGATCTCGTCGGGGCTCGGATCTCCGTAGATCTCGCTCGACGAGAAGAACACGAGGCCGCCGGCGGGCCGGCCCCGCCCGCGTTGCGCGTCGGCCCAGTCGAGCAGCCGGCGCAGGCCGCCGACGTTGGCGTCCATCGTCTCGATCGGATGGCGCCGGTAATAGGTCGGCGACGCGATCGACGCGGCGTGGAACACCCAGCGGAAGTCGGGCATGTCCGCTGGCAGCGGCTGGGTGATGTCGTGCCGCACGCACTCGAGGTGCGGATCGCCGCGGAGCGCCTCGAGCCAGCGCGGCACGCCGCGCGCGTAGCTGTCCCAGACGGTGACGCGGATCGGTTTCGCCGCGCCGGCCGTGCGGTTCCAGTGCAGCGCGGTCTGCACGAGGTAGTGGCCGAGGAATCCCGCCCCGCCCACCACGAGCAGCCGCTCGCCGCCGAGGGCGGGCAACTCGTCGCGCAGCGCTCCGCACAGCAGCTCCAGGTCCGCGGCGACGACGTCGGCTGCGTTCTTCACGGCTCCTCGATCACCTCGGCGTGCGGGATCGGCACGATCCAGCGCCCGCCCCAGTCGCGCACGTACGCGGTGTGGCGGACGATCTCCTCGCGCAGGTTCCAGGGCAGGATGAGCACGTAGTCGGGCCGCGTCTGCCGCAGCCGTTCGGGCGGATGGATCGGGATGCGCACCCCCGCCAGGTACTTTCCCTGCTTGTACGGGTTGCGGTCGACGCAGTAGTCGACGAAGTCGGTGCGGATTCCGCAGTAGTTGAGCAGGGTGACGGCCTTGCCGGCGGCGCCGTAGGCGGCGACGCGCCGGCCGCGGCGCTTCACTTCGATCAGCAGCGCGAGCAGGTCCCGCTTGGTGGCCCGCACGCGCTCGGCGAAGCCCGCGTACGTCTCGAGCGAGCCGAGCCCCGCCTCGCGCTCGCGCGCGCGCAGCGCGGCGACCCGGGCGCCGGTCGGCTGCGCGCCGTCGCCGTCGTGGCAGACGTGGACGCGCAGCGAGCCGCCGTGGAGCGGGATCTCCTCGACGTCGAAGACGCGCAGCCCGTGCGCGGCGAAGACCCGCTCCGCGGTGGTGAACGAGAAGTACGAGAAGTGCTCGTGGTAGATCGTGTCGAACTGGTTGCCCTCGATCAGGGCGGCGACGTGCGGGAACTCCATCGTCAGCGTGCCGCGCGGCGCCAGCAGGAGCGCCAGCCCGGCGACGAAGTCGTCGAGCGCGGGGACGTGCGCCAGCACGTTGTTGCCGAACACGAAGTCGGCGCGTCCGTGCGACGCGACGACTTCGCGCGCGGTGTCGCGCCCGAAGAACCGCACCAGCGTCGGGACGCCGCGTTCGCGCGCCGCCGCGGCGACGTTCGCGGCGGGCTCGACGCCCAGCACCGGGATGCCGCGCGCGGCGTAGTGCTGGAGCGCGTAGCCGTCGTTGCTCGCGATCTCGACGACGCGGCTCGCGCGCCCGAGGCCGAGACGCTTCACCATCGCCTCGCAGTGCGCGCGCGCCGACTCGACCAGCGCGTCGACGTAGGAGGAGAAGTAGGCGTACTCGCCGAAGATGCGCTGCGGCGCGACCGACTCGGCGAGCTGCACGAGGAAGCAGCGCTCGCACACGCGAACGCGGAGCGGGAAGAACTCTTCGGGCTCGCCGAGCTGGTGCTCCTCGACGTGCGTCTGGCACAGCGGCGAGAGACCGAGGTCCACGAAGTCGTGCACGAGCGGTGCGCCGCAGAAACGGCAGGGCGGAGCCTGCGCGGCCGTGCTCGTCGCCATCGCCCCGCTCATCCGATCACGATCTTGCGGGCGTGGAACGCCTCCGCGTAGCCGCTCGCCGAGCGGCATTCCATCCCGCGCAGCCGCATCAGCCCGAGAAAGACCTCCTCCTCGAACCAGTGGCGCTCGCGCTGCGAGGCGAAGTGCTTCCGGAGCAGCTCGCACTTGCGGCGGCAGACGTCCGCATCGAGCGGGACGAAGGCGTTCGGCCGGCCGAGATCGCCGTCGTACTTCGGGATCTCGTACTCGAGCACGAGATGGTCGCGGAAGGTGTTCCAGGCGAGCTCGCCGAGCAGCCTGTGGTCCTGATGGGCGTCGTCGCGGTGATGCGTCAGGACGACGTCCGGAGCGGCCTCCTTCAGGGACTCGAACACGTGCTTGATGTCGGCCGCCTGCGACGGAAAGAAGGACTCGCGGAACGCGAGCGTGCGCACGTCGCTCGCGGCCGCACCGGCGAGGAACTCCGCGGCGCTCGTGCGCGCCTCCTCCTGGCGATCGCCAGCGCCGCTGAACACCACCCAGGTGACGTGGAGACTCGGGCGCCGCTCGATCCACGTCAGCAGCGTGCCGCCGCAGCCGAGCTCGATGTCGTCGCTGTGCGCGCCGAGAGCGAGGAGGCGAAGCGGCGCCTCGCTGCGGCCTGCGATCGCGAGCGGCCGCATCAGCCGAGCCCCGCGTGTTCGATCGAATCGGCGCGGAGCTCGAGCTCGCGGACGCGCTCCGAGAGCGCCGGCAGCGGCTCGAGCCCGACGGCCGCGAGAACCTCGCGCCAGCGGTAGGCCCCGTCGTGCCGGCGCAGCGCGCCGACGACGTTGGCGCGCCGGATCGCCGCGACGCGCTCGCGGCTCGCGTCGAGCTCGTCGAGCAGCGCGGCGATCCGAGCCGGGTCCGGCTCGACCGGGATCGCCGCGTCGTCCCACGGGAACAGCTCGACGAAGGCCCGCGTGTCCGGCACGACCCCGAACATCACGGCGCCGCCCGCCGCGCCCTCGAAGAAGCGCGTGCCGATCTCGGGCTGCCGGCTGCTCTCGTCGGCGCGGTCGGCCTTGGCGACGTCGACCACGAAGTAGCGCGTGCGGCGCACCAGCTCGGCGAGCTGCTCGCGATGCTCCACCGGGTCGTGCACGGTGTGGGCGATCGCGGTGTCGAACAGGTAGAGACGGTCGCGGGCCGCGGCCGCCTGTTGGACGGCGCGGTGCAGGGCCGGCCGCCGCCGGCCCATGAAGTAGACGTCGATGGTGCGCGAGCGCGGCGGTGCGCCCGGGCAGAATCGCAGAGTGTCGACCGCGGGCGCCAGGTAGTGACACGGCCGGCCCACGAGACGCTGGATCTCGTCCACGGCGCCGCGGCACGCGGTGAAGAGCACGTCGAAGCCGCGCAGCATCGAGAGCTCGTGCGCCCGCCCGCGCAGCTGGCTGAGCCAGAGCTCGTCGACGTTGCAGGCCGTACGTCGCGCAGCCGACGCGAAACGCGGCAACGGCAAGAGGCGCGCAAGGTCGCCGAGCGAGTGGAGCGACACGAACAGCAGCTCGTAGGGCTGTGTGCGCGACGCGACCGGCGGCAGCAGCGGCGCGAGCGCCGCCGCGGTCCAGCGGCGCAGGCGCGGTCGCAGGGTGGCGCCGATCGGGCGCCCGAGCGGAAAGACGTCCACGGCGTCGACCGCGCGGATCAAGTCCTCGAACTCGAACGTCGCGCAGCGCGATGCGATCGGATCGACACGGCGGTGCGTGAGGATCAACGTCCGCGCCGGGGCGGACGCCGCCGGCGTCGTTCGTGCGGTCGCGCGTGCGACGGCGGGCATGGCGGCATCCATTGGGCGCTCGATCGTATCGCATCGCGCGCGCACACGGTCCCCGAGGTGTGACCCGATGCGACGTAGGCGCCCGTCGATCCGTCCTGCTGCACGCGCATTGCGCGTCGCGCCCGCGGTTCGATGCAGCGCACGACGCGCTTGGGTCGTTTGTCCCGGCGCGCCGGATGCTTCGAGGCCGGCGCCGGCGGCGCCTCGCCGCCGCCTCAGTGCGCAGGACTCGCGCGCTCCAGCGCGTCGAGCAGGCGGTCGAGCAGCGCGTGGGCCTGCGCGAAGCGCGCGGGCTCGCGCAGCATCGCGTCGGCCGGCTGCACCCACGGGCCCGGCGCGAGGTCGCCGGGGCAGTGGCGCACCAGCGCGTCGACTCCTTGCGGTGTCGTCTCGACGTGGAACTGGAGCGCCAGCACGCGGGGTCCGAGCGCGAAGGCCTGCGCTTCGCAGCCCTCGCTGCGCGCGAGGTGCACCGCGCCCGGCGGCAGCGCGAACGTCTCGCCGTGCCAGTGGAAGACGTCGGCTCGCGGCGGCAGCGCGGACGCGAGCGGATGGCCCTCCGCTTCCGCGACGCGCATGATCGGGTGCCAGCCGATCTCGCGCTCGCGCGCGCGCACGACCGGCGAGCCGAGCGCGCTCGCGACGAGCTGCGCGCCGAGGCAGATCCCGAGCACGGTCTTGCCCGCGTCGATCGCCGCGGCGATCGCGCGCTTCTCGTCGCGCAGCCAGGGCAGCGACGCCTCGTCGTTCGCGCTCATCGGGCCGCCCATCGCCACGAGCCAGTCGTAATCGCCGGGCGCCGGGATCGGCGGACCGGGCTCGAAGAAGCGCGTGGTCGCGATCGCCGCGCCGCGTGACCGCAGCCAGGGCTCGATCGCGCCGAGCCCCTCGAAGGCGACGTGCTGGAACACCTGGACCCGCACGCAGTCACGTTAGCGCCGTGTCGGCGCGCAACCGGCGCCTCGGGTGCCGGCGGACCGAACGGCGCACTACGCTGGCGCCATGGCACAGCGCGTCCTCGTGATCGGCAACAAGAACTACTCGAGCTGGTCGCTCCGCCCGTGGCTGACGCTGCGCATGGCGGGGATCGACTTCGAGGAGATCGTGATCCCGCTCTACGGCCCCGACTCGAAGCAGGCGATCCTGCGCCACTCGCCGGCCGGCAAGGTCCCGATCCTGCGCGACGGCGACCGCACCGTCTTCGAGTCGCTCGCGATCTGCGAGTACGCGGCCGAGCTCGCGCCCGACGCGGGGCTGTGGCCGGCCGACGCCGGCGCGCGCGCGCACGCCCGCTCGATCAGCTGCGAGATGCACGCCGGCTTCGCCGCGCTGCGCTCCGCGATGCCGATGAACCTGCGCGTCGTCGGGCGCCGGCTCGCCACGCCGCCGCCGCCCGAGGTGGACCACGAGATCGCGCGCATCGTCGCGATCTTCGAGGAGTGTCGCGAGCGCTTCGGCGCGGCCGGGCCGTTCCTGTTCGGCGGCTTCACGATCGCCGACGCGATGTTCGCGCCCGTGCTGACGCGCTTGCGCAGCTACTCGGTGGCGCTGCCGCCGCGCTCGCAGGCCTACTCCGACGCGGTGTTCGCGCTCGCGCCGATGGAGGCGTGGATCCGCGACGCGCGCGCCGAAACCGAGCGCATCGCCATGTCGGAGGTCCCGCTCGCGTAGCCCGCGTCAGCGCTTGCGGAGGATCGTGAGGCCGTCCGCGACGGGCAGCATCACGCGGTCGACGCGCGCGTCGTGCGCCACCTTCTCGTTGAAGGCGCGGATCGCCAGCGTGCTCGGGTCGTTCGCCTCGGGGTTCGCGACCTGCCCGAACCAGAGCACGTTGTCGACGAGCACGAGGCCGTTCGGCCGCAGCCGCTTCAGGATCTCCTCGAAGTAGGTCGGATAGCCTTCCTTGTCGGCGTCGATGAAGCCGAGGTCGAAGAGCTCCTCTTCGGGCAGCGCGCGCAGCGTCTCGGCGGCGGGCCCGATGCGGAGCTCGATCCGGTCCGCCACGCCCGCGCGCTCCCAGTGGCGCCGTCCGATCGACGTCCACTCCTCCGACACGTCGCAGCAGAGCAGGCGGCCGCCGTCGGCGAGGCCGCGCGCGATGCACAGCGCGGAGTAGCCGGTGAAGGTGCCGACCTCGATGGCGCGGCGCGCGCCGATCGCGCGCGCGAGCAGCGTCATGAAGGCGCCCTGCTCGGGCGCGATCTGCATCATCGAGATCCCGCCGAGCGCGCGCGTCTCCTCGATCAGCGACTGCTGCACGGGATCGGGCGGCGTGCCGTGCGCGAGCAGGTACGCGTGGATCTCGGGCGAGACGAAGAACGACTTCGGTGCGTCCGCCATGCGGGACTCCTTCCGGCGCGCGGCTCGCAGTCTATCATCGCCGCGAGCATGGCCATCGCCGCCGATCCCGACGCCCGCCTGCGCGCCGAGGTGCGATTCCTCGGAACCGTGCTCGGCGAGGTGATCCGCGAGCAGGAGGGCGACGCGCTCTACTCGCTCGTGGAGCGCGTGCGCAAGAGCGCGATCGCGCTGCGCCGCGGCGGTGCGCGCGCGGCCGCGGAGGAGAGAAAGCTCCAGCGCACCGTCGCGCGGCTCGACCTCGACCGCATGGTCGCCGTGACGCGCGCGTTCACGATCTTCTTCCAGCTCGTCAACGTCTGCGAGCAGCGCCACACCGCCCGCTCGCAGCGGGTCGACGCGCCGGGCGGCGTCGCGGAGCTGATGCGGCGGCTGCGCGCACGCGGCGTGCGCGCGAGCGCGGTCGAGCGCGCGCTCGGCGGGCTGCACGCGACGGTGGTGCTCACCGCGCACCCGACCGAGGCGACGCGCTGGTCGGTGCACGAGGCGCTTTCGCGCGTCGGGCGCGAGCTCGAGCGGCTCGCGCACGAGGAGCCCGGCGCCGTGCACGGCGCGCTGGCGCGCGTGGTCACGCAGCTCTGGCAGACGCAGCTCCAGCGCACGCGCCGCCCGACGCCGATCGACGAGGTGAGCCAGGTGCTCCACACGCTCGACTCGGTGCTGCTGCACGCGGTGCCCGCCGTCCACGAGCGGCTCGCGCAGGCGTTCCGCGCCGCGTACGGCCGCGCGCCGCACGAGCGCGCGCGGCCGCTGCGCGTCGGCTCCTGGGTCGGCGGCGACCGCGACGGCAACCCGCACGTCACCGCGTGGGTGACGGCCGACGCGCTGCGGCTCTACCGGCGCGGCGCGATCGGCGCCTACGCGCGCACGCTGGCGCCGCTCGTGGCGGAGATGACGACCTCGGACCTCCTCGTTCCGGTGTCGGCCGCGCTGCGCGAGAGCGTCTCGCGCGACGTCGCCGACCACCCGCGCATCGCGCAGCGCGTCGAGGGCCGCGAGATCCACGAGGTGTACCGGCGCAAGCTGAACGCGGCGTCCGTGCGGCTCGAGCTCGCGCTCGAGGAGTCGGACGCGCACGAGCCGCCCGGCGCGCGCGGCGGCTACGCGAGCGCCGACGCCTTCCTCGCCGATCTCGACCTGGTCGACGAGAGCCTGCGCGCCAACCGCGGCGCGCGCATCGCCGACGGGCCGCTCGCCGCGCTGCGCGAGCAGGTGGCGAGCTTCGGCTTCCGGCTCGCGAGCCTCGACATCCGCGAGCACCAGGCGCGCCACCGCGCGGCGGTCGCGGCGATCCTGTGTCCGCTCGAAGGGCCGCTCGACTCGCTCCCGGTCGAGGCGCAGGTGCGCTTCCTCGAAGGCCTGCTCTTCGCCGCCGACGTGCCGGCCGCGCGCGAGGAAGAGCTTCCGCAGGAGGCGAGCGAGGTGATCGCGGCGCTGCGGCTCGTCGCCGAGGCGCGCGAGCTGCTGGGCCGCGACGCGGTGCGCGACCTCGTGATCTCGAACACGTCGAACCACGCCGACGTGCTCGAGCTGCTGGTGCTGGCGCGCATCGCGGGGCTCGTGCGGCCGCGCGGCGACGGCGGCGTCGAGAGCGACGTCGACATCGTGCCGCTCTTCGAGAGCGTCGACTCGCTCGCCGGCGCGCACGAGTCGATGGAGCGGCTCTACGAGTCGAAGGCGTACCAGGCGCAGCTCGCCGCGCGCGGCATGCGCCAGCAGATCATGCTCGGCTACTCGGACTCGACGAAGGACGGCGGCTACTTCGCGGCGAGCTGGGCGCTGCAGCTCGCGCAGACCGCGCTGGCGCGGCAGGCCGACGCGCACGGCGTCACGCTCGAGTTCTTCCACGGCCGCGGCGGCACGATCTCGCGCGGCGGCGGGCCGACGCACCGCGCGATCCTGGCGCAGCCGGTCGGCACGCTGCGCGGCCACATCAAGATCACCGAGCAGGGCGAGGTCATCGCGAGCAAGTACGGCAGCGTGCCGTCCGCGGTGCACCACCTCGAGCGGCTCGTCTCCGCGGCGCTCGAGGCGACCGTCGCGCACCCGATGAAGGGCCGTCCGGCGCGCCCGGCGTGGACCGCGGAGATGGGCCGCCTCGCGGACGACTCGCGCCGCGCCTATCGCGCGTTGGTGTACGAGACGCCCGAGTTCGTCGCGTTCTTCCAGACGGTGACGCCGATCGAGGAGATCGCGCAGCTGCGCATCGGCTCGCGCCCGACGCGCCGCGCGGGCGGCCGCGGCATCGGCGAGCTGCGCGCGATCCCTTGGAACTTCGCGTGGAACCAGAACCGCGTGCTGCTGTCGAGCTGGTACGGCGTCGGCAGCGCGCTCGAGGCGGCGCTCGCGCGCCGCGGCGGGCGCGCGCGGCTCGCCGCGATGTACCGCGGCTGGCCCTTCTTCCGCACCGTGATCGACAACCTGCAACAAGTGCTCGCGAAGGTGGACCTGCGCATCGGCGCCGCCTACGCGGAGCTGGCCGACGGCCAGCCCGGCGCGCGCGCGCTGGTCGCCCGCATCGCGCGCGAGTTCGCGGCGACGCACCGCGCGGTGCTGGCGGTGGTCGGCGCGCGCAAGCTGCTCGCCGGCGAGCCGGAGCTCGGCCGCTCGATCGAACGCCGCGGCCCGTACGTCGACGTGCTCTCGTACCTCCAGCTCGAGCTGCTGCGCCGCAAGCGCGGCGGCGCGGTGCGCCCGAGCGAACGCGAGCGCGTCGACGCCGCCATCCAGCTCACCATCGGCGGCGTCGCGGCGGGTTTGCGCAACACGGGGTGACCGCGCTCCGCCGCGCGCTGGCCGCACGCGCAGCGCATGCCACCATGCACCCGTCGGAAGCGGGAGGAACGCGATGGATCCGCGATGCGAGGCGCTGCTCGAGGAGCTCTACACGCAGACGCAGCAGCCGGGTCTCGACGGGCAGATGCACCCGGTGGATCTGCAGACGCGCATCTCGCGCGCGCAGGGCGAGTTCCTGCACCGCTTCACGCTCGAGCGGGGCGCGGAGCGGACGCTCGAGATCGGCATGGCGTACGGCTTCTCGACGCTCTACCTGCTCGCGGCGCACGCCGAGCGCGGCAAGGGCCGCCACACCGCCGTGGATCCGTTCGCGGTGAGCCACTGGAACGGCATCGGGCTCGCGAAGGTGCGCGCGAGCGGACTCGAGGGCTCCTTCCGCTTCTTCGAGACGACGTCGCTCCTCGCGCTGCCGCCGCTCGCGCAGGCCGGCGAACGCTTCGACCTCGTCTACATCGACGGCGACCACCGCTTCGACGCGGTGATCGTGGACTTCCACCTCTCCGACCCGCTCTGCGAGGTCGGCGGGCACATCGTGCTCGACGACATGTGGATGCCGTCGATCCAGTGGGCGACGCGCTTCCTGGTCCGCAACTTCGCGTACGACGTCGTGCCGCAGCCGATCGCGAACCTGCTCGTGCTGCGCAAGCGCGAGGACGACCGCCGCCCGTGGGACCACTTCGTGCCGTTCCCGGAGGAGGAAGAGGAGGCGCCGCGGCAGCGCGCGAAGCCGTGGCGCAAGCGCGTGAAGCGCGCGGTGCGGCGCTGGCGCGGAGGTCGTTAGGCCTTCCGGCCCTGCTTCATCTGGAGCTGCATCGAGGCGGCTTTCGCGTCCTCGGCCTCGGGAATGCGGCCCGCCTGCTGGAAGAGCATCGAGAGCGCGGTGTGCGCGAGCGGCTCGTCGGGGTCGAGCTCGACGTACTTGCGCGCGGCCTCGATGGCGGCGTCGAGATCGCCCTGCTTCGCCAGCGCCATCGCGAGGCCGTTCCACGCCATGGCCAGGTCCGGCGCGAGCTCGAGCGCCTTGCGATAGCAGGCGATCGCGTCGTCGGTGCGGCCTTCCGCGAAGTGCGTGAAGCCGGCCTTGTACTGCGTGCGCGCTTCGGACACGGGCGCCAGTATATCGGCCATGGCGCGCTCCACATCACAGCCCGTGCGCGCGCTCGTGCTCGCGGGTCGCCGCGCGCCGGACGAGACGAGCCCGGGCGGCACGCGCACGCACAAGGCGCTCGAGCCCGCGGGCGGCGTGCCGATGCTCGAGCGCGTCGTCGAGGCGCTCGCCGCGTCGGGCTGCTGCAGCGCGATCTGCGTGTGCAGCGACGATCCGTCGATCGTCGCTGCGACGCCCGCACTGGCGGCGCGCGCCGCGCGCGGCGAGCTCGCGTTCGCGGCGAGCGGCGCGTCGCCGGCGGCCAGCGTCGCGGGGTTCCTCGCGAGCGAGGCGGGCAGCGGCCCGGTGCTCGCGACCGCCGCCGACCACGCGCTGCTCACGCCCGAGATGGTGCGCCACTTCGTCGCGCACGCGGACGCGACCGGCGCCGACGCGGTCGTCGCGGTGGTCGAGGCGTCGGTCTTCCGCCGCCGCTTTCCGGACGCGCGCCGGACCTTCGTGCCGCTGCGCGGCGACGCCGTGTCGGGCGCCAACCTCTTTCTCTTCCGCACGCCGCGCGGCGCCGAGGTCGCGCGCTTCTGGGTGCGCGCCGAGTCGTTCCGCAAGCGGCCGTGGCGGATGGTGTCGGTGTTCGGGCCGCTCGTGCTGCTGCGCTTCCTGCTGCGGCGGCTCGATCTCGATGCGGCGCTCGCGCACGCCGGCCGCGTGATCGGCGCGCGCATCGGCGCGGTGCGCATGCCGTTCGCGGAGAGCGCGATCGACGTCGACACGCCGGCCGACCTGGTGCTCGCGAACGAGCTGCTCGCCGCGCGCGGAGCGGCGACGCCGGCCGAGCCTTAGAGCGCGCCCCCGCCCTCGGACGCGAAGCGCCGGGTCGCCGGGTCGAAGCCGCGCACCTCGTACGACACCGAGAAGCGTCGCGGCCCCGCGTGCTCGATGCGGTAGACGTGGTAGCGCGCGCGCCGGGCCTCCTTCGCGCCGACCGACGACGACGACGGGACGCCCACCACCGGGATCGGCGCGTGCGGGCCGGGCAGCGCGTCGAAGTGGCTGCGGTGGGTGTGACCGTGCAGCACCAGCTCGGCGCCGGTGCGCGCGAGCAGCGCGCGCAGCGCGCCGGCGTCGTCGAGCTGGCGGCGGCGCGACTGACCGGCGCGGACCGGCGGGTGGTGGATCAAGACGACGCGGCAGACGCCTTCGTCGCCGAGCTTGCGCAGGATCGACTCGAGCCGCTCGCGCTGCGCGGCGCCGACGCGGCCCGTCGCGAGCAGCGGTGCCGTCGGGCGCGCCGACGACACGCCGATCAGCGCCGCGTGGCCGAGCCGCCGCACGAACGGAAAGCGCGCCTCGCCGGCTCCCGTGCCGACGTCGAGCCCGTCCGCGCCCTGCGACTCCATGTAGGCGCGCCAGGGCGCCCAGGGGTCCGCGGCGCGGCTGGGCGCGTAGGCGTCGTGGTTGCCGGGAACGAGCGAGACCCGCTCGGGCGGGCCGATCCGGGCCAGCCAGCCGGCCGCCTCCGCGATCTCCGAGGGCAGCCCGACGTGCGTCAGGTCGCCCGTGACGGCTACGTGGGAGGCGCCGCTCGCGGGCAAGTCGGCGATCAGCGCTTCGAGAACGAAATCCAGGTGTTCGAAGCGCCGCCTGCGCCTCCAGGAGAGCCACCCGAGGACGCGCTTGTTGGCGAGCTCGCGGAGGCCGCTCGGCGCCACGGCGGTCGCGTGCAGATCCGAGAGATGGGCGAGCAGGAGGGGCGGGGAGCCGTTGGACACCAGGTTGCTATGGTAAACGGCCGGCTCTCCCCGGCCATCCCGGCGCGTACCGCCGTTCGCCTTCGGACCCTCGTACGGTTCCGGTCGCTGGCCGACCCCCCAGGACTTCACCTGTCGATCCAGGCCTCGCCGAGGGGGCGAGGAAGGGGCCCATCGTTGCACTCGCACAGCACGTCCGAACCCGCGTGTCGCCGTCCCGGCCGGATCCGTCCGCGGCGCGGCTGGGTGCTGGCGGCGGTCGCCGCGCTCGCCCTGGCGAGCCCGGCGCCGGCGGGGGCCGTGGCCGCGGCGCCGGCCGTGCGGATGCCGGCGGGCGAGCTGGCGGGCGAGTACTGGGACGTGATCGCCCGTCTCGACTCCGGCCACCTGCTGATCGCGCAGACGTACATCTCCAATCTGGGACCGGGCGATCGCAGCGCCGGGGCGGTCGGGTACCTGGTGTCGAGCGACGGCAAGGTCGAGTCGTTCAAGCGCAGCGAGCCCGAGGGCAAGTGGCGCCTCGTGGACGGCCGCTGGATCGACCTCCACTCCGTCGAGCTCGACCCCGCCGGTCCGCCGCGCCGCTTCTCGGTCGGACGCGACGAGCTGGGCGTCGATCTCGTGATGAAGAACGGCGGTGCGCCGCGGAACGGCGGCACCATCTCGTCCGCCTGCCCGGTCGAGCTGCTCGAGATGGCGTCGCCCGCCGACGCCGAGCTGCGCACCAAGAAGGGCGCCGCGCCCAAGAAGACGCGCGCGCACGTCGCGATGACGCACCGCTGGACGCAGTCGCTCGAGTCCGACTGCACGCTGCGCCGCGTCGAGCTGTTCGTGCTCGAGCGCGAGCTCGGCCTCTACTTCAGCGAGACCACCACGCCCGACGGCGCGCTGCACCGTTGGCTCGTCGTGCGGCGCGGCGAGCGCGTCGTCTTCGAGGGCGACCCCGGCGCCGCGAAGGTGCGCTGGAGCACCGGCGCCGGCGGCTTCGCGCCGCCCGACTCGGTGCGCTTCTCCGTCGCCGGCATCGAAGCGCACGTGCGCTTCGAGGAGGAGCCGCTCGCGACGCTCGATCCGACCGAGCGGCTGTCGGTGCCCGTGCAGCTCCTGGTGGCGACGCGATCTCGCCCGCGGCTGTCCTGGATGCGCGCGCCGTACGACGTCTCGGTGTCGAGCGAGGGCGGCAAGAGCCGCTCCTTCCGCGGCGACGCCGTCGCGAAGGTGTCCTACCTGAACCCGCTGGCCGAAGAGCGCGTGCTCTCCCGGCTGGCGGTTCCTGCGGAGGAGTAGCCGGTGAAGATCGGTGTGCTCACCAATCTGCGTGCGGGCAAGAACAACAAGCGCGTCCAGCGCGTGCTCGCCTATCTCGAACGCACGCCCGAGCTGCTCCACGAGGAGACGCACGACTTCGACCGCGTGCCCGACGTGATGCGCGAGTTCGAGCGCGCCGGCGTGTCGGTGCTCGTGATGAACGGCGGCGACGGCACGCTGCAGCACGCGATGACGCATCTGTTCGGCGCGCACGGCCCGGCGTGGCGGCCGATGATCGCGCCGATCCGCGGCGGCCGGACCAACATGGTCGCGAGCGACCTGGGCGCCCACCGCGACCCGGTGAAGAGCCTCGAGTCGCTGCTCGCCGCGGCGCGCAGCGGGCGCATCGAGGAGCTGCTCGCGCCGCGTCCGGTGCTGCGCATCGAGCTGCCCAAGGAGGGCGACGTCCAGTACGGGATGTTCTTCGGTGCGGGCGTGTTGCACCGCGCGGTCGGCCTCGCGCACGAGGCGCTGCCCGAAGAGAAGGTCGGCGCATGGGGCGCGGGGGTCGTCACCGGCATGCTGGTCGCGCGGGCCGCGATCGGGAAGCTCTCCGGCGTGCTCGTGCCCGACAAGCTGAACCTCACGCTCGACGGCGACGACGGCGGCGCCGCCGAGGTGATGCTCGCCATGGCGAGCTCGATCGACCGGCTCTTCCTCGGCATGCGCCCGTTCTGGGGGCGCGAGCCGGCGCCCGTGCGCACCACCTGGATCAACGCCAACGCGAACGGCATCTGGCGCTGCGCGCCCGGCATCCTGCGCGGCCGGCCGCCCGCGATGGTGACGCCCGCCAACGGCTACCGCAGCGTCAACGTGCACGAGTTCGCGATGCAGCTCGACGCGGGCCTGGTGATCGACGGCGAGCTGTTCGGGCCGGTGCCCGACCGCATCGTGCGCGTGTCGGCGCTCGAGAACGTCCCCTTCCTCCGTGCCTGAAGCCGCCGCCGCGACCGCGCCGGACGCGGCCACGGCGGAGCGGGCGCTGGCGCGGCTGCTCGAGGCGGAGCTCGCGACGCCGGTGCCGGACGCCGTCGCGGCGATGGCGGACGCGATCCGCGCGCGCCACGGCGACGCCGCGCGCGCGGTGCTCTTCTACGGCTCGTGCCTGCGGCGCGGCGTCGTCGAGGGCGTGCTCGACTACTACCTGCTCGTCGACGACTACGCGGCGGCGTATGGGAGCCGCTTCCTCGCGCTGCTCAACCGCGCGCTCCCGCCCAACGTGTTCTACGTCGAGATCGAGCACGCGGGCGGGCGGCTGCGCGCCAAGTACGCCGTGTTCTCGCAGCGCGACTTCGCGGCGCGCGCGGGCGGCGGACCGGACGCGCGCGTGTGGGCCCGCTTCTGCCAGCCGGCGCGGCTCGTCTGGTCGCGCGACGACGCGTCGCGCGCGGACGCCGTCGCGGCGGTGCTGCGCGCGACGCAGACCGCGGCCGCGCAGATGCTGGCGTGGCTGCCGGGCGAGGCGCGCGAGCAGCGCGTCGAGCCGGCGTCGCTGTGGACGCGCGGCTTCCGCGCGACCTACGGATCGGAGCTGCGCGGCGAGGCGGGCGACACGATCGACGCGCTCTACGCCTCGCAGCCGCAGCGCTACGCGCGCGTCGCCGCGCTCGCGCTCGCGAGCGATGCGCGCTTCGACGTGCGCGCGGACGGCGACGCGCTCTGCGTCGCGTCGGACCCCGCCTGGCGCGCGGCCGCGCGGCGCGCGTGGTCGCTGCGGCGGCGCGCCGCGAAGGCGCTCACCTTCCTGGGCCTGCTGAAGACGACGCTCACCTTCGACGACTGGGTGTCGTACGCGCTCTGGAAGCTCGAGCGCCACAGCGGCCGGCCGGTCGAGGTGACCGAACGGCAGCGCCGTCACCCTTTCGTGTATGGCTGGCCGGTGCTGTACCGCCTGCTGCGCGAGCGCACGCTGCGCTGAGGCCGGCGATCCGCTCCGGCGCGGCGCACGGCCGCGGCAGCGCCCGCGCGCGTTTGCTGGCGAGCCCCCATGCGCTCGCTTACTCTCGGCCCGCCTCACCCACGGGGTTCTCCTTTTCGAACCGCACCGGTACGCCGACGTCCCGCCATCGCTCGGTCCGCCGGCTGCGCTCCAACCGTCGGACCCGCGCGTGACACAGGAGACATCGCAAGCCCAGCCCGTGCGCGCGCGGTCTCCGCGGCTCGGCCGCAGGCTGACCCGGTACGTCGCGGCCGAGCTGTGGTTCCCGACGCTGTTCACGCTGCTCGGGCTCACGGTGCTCGCGCTCGCCGTGCAGATGCTCTCGCTCTCGGATCTCGCGATCAATCGCGGCCTCGCGTTCGGCGACGTCGCGGGCCTCGCGATCTATCACGTGCCGCCCGCGATCGGGCGCAGCCTGCCGATCGCGGCGCTGGTCGGCGCCATGATCGGGCTCGGCCGGCTCTCGGCGGATCGCGAAATCCTCGCGATGCAGGCGGGCGGCATCGAGCCAGGCCGCCAGCTCTTCGCGCCGGTGACGATGGTCGCGCTCGCGCTCACCGCCGCGGCGCTCGCGGTGTCGCTGCTCGGCACGCCGTGGGCGAGCCGCAGGCTGGAAGCCGAGCTCGACCAGGTCGTCCGCGAGCATCCGGCGGCTTCGCTGCGCGCGGGCGCGGTGAACGCGTACGGCGACTTCCGCCTCGAGGCGCGCGAGGTGTCGAGCAGCGGCGACGAGCTGCGCAGCGTGCTGCTGTGGGTGCCGTCGATCGGCGAGACCTTCTTCGCCGAGGAGGCGTCGGTCGCGCCCGAGCCCGGCGGCGGCACGCGCATCACGCTCGACGAGGGCATCCTGCTGACCGGCACGACGCCGCCCGCCTATCTGCGCTTCCGCCACATGCAGCACGTGCTGCCGCCGGCGAACGAAGCGCGCTCGCCGGTGGATCGGCTCGCGGGCGTTCCGAACGGCGAGCTGCGCGCGCTCGAGCGCGACGCCGCCCTGCCGTCCGAGCGGCGCGCCGCGTCGGTCGAGTGGCATCGCCGCCTCGCGTTCCCGCTCGCGACGCTCGGGCTCGCGCTGCTCGCCGTGCCGCTCGCGCTGCGCGGCGGCCAGAAGTCGCGCGCGACCGGTGCGCTCGCGGGCATCGTCGCGACGGTGCTCTACTTCGCGCTCGTGCAGCTCGGCAACGGCCTGCTGCGGCGGCCCGAGATCCCGGCCGCGACCGTCGTGTGGCTGCCCAACGCGGTGCTCGCGGTGGTGGCGGCGCTGCTGTGGTCGTCGTTGCTCGGCGGGCCGTCGCGCCCGCGCTGGCGCGCTCGGCGCCGCGCCGCCAGGCAGGTGGAGCCGGGCGCCGACGAGCGCACGCGGCGTCTCCCGCTCGACCGCTACGTGCTCGCGCTCTTCGGCGAGACCGCCGTCGCGTGCTTCGCCGGGCTGCTGCTCGCGTTCCTGATCGGCGACGTGATCGACAACCTCCAGTGGTTCGCCAAGTACGGCTCGACGGTGGGCGAGGTGATGCGCTTCTACGCGGCGCGCGTGCCGGTGCTGGCGTCGCGCGTCGTCCCGATCGCGCTGCTCGTCGCCGCCGCGCTCACGATGAGCCTGCTCTCCCTGCGCGGCGAGCTGACCGGGATGTGGGCGTGCGGCGTGTCGACGCTGCGCGCGGTGCGGCCGATCCTCGTGCTGTGCGCGCTGCTCGCGGTCTCGTATCACGCCTTCCACAACGAGCTCGTGCCGCGCGCCAACGCGCGCGCCAGCTACCTGAAGCGCACGGAGATCAAGAACGGCGCGCAAGGCGCGGTGCGGACCTCGCTCTGGTACCGCAAGGGCAGCCATCTCTACGTCGCGTCGCGGCTCGATCCGCTCGCGGGCGAGGCCACCGGCGTCACCGTGTACGAGCTGACGCCGCAGTGGCTGCCGAAGAGCCGCACCGACGCCGCCATCGCGCGCCACGTCGGCGACGGCGTGTGGAGCCTGATCGACCCGCTGCGCGTCGAGGTCGCCGACGGCGACGCGCAGATCGTGGACACCGCCGCGTTCGCCGAGCTCGGCGAGGACGTGCCGGCCGAGGTGGACACCTCGCACCTGACGCTGCGCGCTCTGCAGCGCGAGATCCACGAGGTGGAGGCGAGCGGCTACGACGCGACGACGTACCGCGTGGACCTGCACCAGAAGCTGGCGTCGCCGCTGGCGTGTCTGGTGCTGCCGGCGCTCGCGCTGCTGCTCGCGACGGCGGGCCCGCCGTTCTGGACGCCGTCGCAGACGCTGGTGCTCTCCGCGCTGCAGGCGATCGGTTACCTGCTGCTCTCCGGCGTCGCAGCTTCGCTCGGATACGGCCGCTTCCTGCCGCCGCTCGTCGCGGGCTGGGGACCGATCGCACTGCTCTCGGGCACCGTCGGCGTGCTCGCGGTGCGCTCGCGGAGCCAGCGGGGATGAGCGGCGAACCGCCGCCGGATGCTGCTTGCCAGACCGAAGCCCGGTCGAGATACTCCGCGATGTCGCAATCCAATGGGCGCGGAGGGGGGATGCACGCGGCCCGCGCACGAGGCGCATCCAGCGCACCCAGTGCTCCTGGCGCAACCGGCGCCGACGTCTCCGGCGCCGACGCAGCCCAGTCGAACGCAACCGACCGCGTACCCCGCGTCTGGCTGCTGATGGGCCACCGCGCCGGCGACAACACCCAGGTGCAGGCGCTCGGCGAAGCGCTCGGCTGGCCCTTCGAGGTGAAGCGCTTCGTCTATCACAAGTACGAGCGCATCCTGAACCTTCCGTTCATGGCGACGCTGGCGGGCGTCGTGAAGAGCGAGTCGAGCGCGCTCGCGCCGCCGTGGCCCGACCTGATCCTCACGGCGGGCCGTCGCAACGAGCCGATCGCGCGCTGGATCAAGCGCCAGAGCGGCGGCCGCACCAAGCTCGTGCAGATGGGCCGCCCGTGGGCCGCGCTCGAGCGCTGGGACCTGGTCGTGACGACCCCGCAGTATCGCCTGCCGCGCGTGCCCACCGTGCTGCACAACGAGGCCCCGCTGCACCGCGTGACACCGGAGCGGCTCGCCAAGGCGGCGGCGGAGTGGGGCGGTCGCGTCGCGCACCTGCCGCGGCCCTACGTGACCGTGCTCGCCGGCGGGCCGAGCGGCCCGTATCCCTTCGACGCGGCGGCCGGCGCGCGGCTGGCGCGCCAGGCGAGCGAGCTGGCGCGGCGCGGCGGCGGCTCGCTGCTCGTGACGACCAGCGCGCGCACGCCCGCCGCCACGATCGACGCGCTGTTCCGCAACGTGACGGTGCCGGGGATGCTCTACCGCTGGCGGCGCGACGACCCGGAGAACCCGTTCTTCGGGTTCCTCGCGCTCGCCGACGCGATCGTCGTCACCGCCGACAGCGTCTCGATGATGGCGGAGTCGTGCGCGACCGGGCGTCCCGTGCACCTGTTCGACACCGGCGAGGGCAAGACCTCGATGCGCGAGCCGCCCGCGCCGCCCACCACGCCCGACACGATCTGGCGACACCTCTCGCCCGACTACCTGCAGGCGTGGATCTACCGGCAGACGATGAAGCTCGGCCCGACGCGCCTCACGCGCGACATCCGCATCGTGCAGCAGCGGCTCGTGGCCTCGGGCCGCGCGGTGTGGCTCGGCGAAGGCGAGCCGTCCGCCGAGCCGCCGCCGCTCGAGGACGTCCCGCGCGCGGTGGCGCGCGTGCGCGCGCTGTTCGAGTAGGCGGGTCCGCTACGCCGGCTGCGGCTGCAGCGGCGGCGTCTTCTCCAGCACCTCGAAGGCGTCGTGGCGGATGTGGTTCTGCTTCATCTCGTCGCGCAGCATCGCCTCGGTGACGATCCCGCGCTCGACGCACTCGCGGAGCAGGCCGAAGAAGAAGCGCTCCTGGTTGCGGTCGGGGTGCCGGTAGTAGCGCCCGAGCAGGCCGTAGTCGCCGAACAGGCGGCGGCGCAGCCGCATCAGCTGCGTGCCGAACGGAACGCCGTGGAGCTTCTCGCCCGGCACGAAATCCACGGGCAACCCCGTCTTCCACGGCTGCGTCCAGCGCCGCGTCGTGTGCAGCATCTTGGTCGCCGGCGTCAGCTTGTCGAAGTCGTTCCACTCGTTTTCGAGCAGGCCGATCGACTCGGCCGGCTCGAGGCGCAGGCAGATCCAGTCGCCGTAGTCGCGCTCGCCGTCGAAGAGCTCCTGGAAGTTCCGCTCGACGTTCCAGTGCTGCAGCTTCGCGCAGTCCATCAGCATGACGCTCGACGCGAAGCAGTTGCGGCCCTTCGGGAAGGCGCGGCGCCGGCACGAGATCGCCTTGCCGCCCATGTCGCGCGACAGGAGCTCCCACGGATCGGCGATCGCGAAGATGTCGGGATCGACGACGACCGCGCGGCCGGCGTAGCCCATCAGCTCGGGCGGCATGAAGCGCAGCGGCGTGAACGACTGGAGATCCTCGATGCGCCACTCGCGCCAGCCGCCGTCGCGCAGGTACTTCTTGCCTTCGTGCGCGGCGAGGAAGGGGTGGTCCTTCACCTCGATGCGCTTCACGTCGAACGCGTCGTTGTGCTTGGAGGCGCGGCGCATCGAGTACTCCGCGACCAGCGCTCCCACGATCTGCTTGTGGTTGGTGTGGATGAAGACGGTGGGCTTCACGATCGGGGCTCCTCGGCTCGCGCTCGCGCCGTCGCGGGCGCGGCGCCGTCGTAGCCGTACAGAGGCGAGAGTCGCTCCGCGACGAGCGCGTCGATCCGCGCGATCTGCTCGTCGTCGAAGTAGTCGCGGTAGCCGCCGACCTTGGCGCGGCGCACCTTGAAGGAGTCGGGGTTGGACTCGTCCTTCGCCTTCATGCGGCTGCCGGAGAGCCAAAACTTCTTCTCGCTCTCGAGCTTGCGCATGTTCTCCACCGACGCGTACTCGACCGCGGCGCGCACGGCGGCGTCGTCGTCCGGGCAGCCGAGGAAGCGCACCACGCGCCGCAGCGTCTCGATCGGATCGGCGCGCATGTCCTCGTAGCGGACGATCAACGCTTCCTTCATCTGCGGGATCTCCTCCGCCCACGCGTTCATGAAGGCGAGGATCTTCGGCAGCCCCGACTCGGGCCGCATCACGAAGTCGTGGACGGAGACGTCGGCGCCGTCGTCGGGGTACTGGTTCAACCCCTTCTTGCGCGAGCGCATGCGGAACTTCCACTGGAAGTACTGCGAGACGGCGGTGTCCTGCGGGTTGCGCACGAGCAGCACGACGCGCTTGTCGCGGAAGTCGCGGCGCGACTCGCCGGCGCCGGTGTAGTCGCGCAGGTAGTTGTCGTGCGTGAAGAACAGGCGCGGGACCCGCGCGTCCTGCTTGTGGAAGTTGTCGAAGCCGATCAGCCGCTCGCCGCGCAGGCCGTAGGCGAGCTTCAGATAGCGGCTGATCATCACGCGCAGCCAGGTCCGGCCCGCCTTGCCGTACGACACGATCACCGCGTCGGCGAGGCCGAGCTTTCGGAACTCCTCGCGGCCGCGCAGCCAGCGCTCGAGCCGGATCCTGCGCTCGGCGGGCATCCAGAATGCGAGCGCCAGGATCACGTGCCGGGAGACGGTCTTCCAAACGTTGTACATCGCGATTCCCTGCTGCTTCGGGTCGCCGCGCGCGTTGCGAGTTGTCGGGGGGACGGCGCCGGACCGCGGCCGCGCGCGCAACGTACCAAACGACCTCCCGCGTGCATCCGTTCAGCTCCCCGCGGGCGGATCGCTCGCAGCTCCGAACAACGCACGGATGCGCGCCGCGACGAGCGCGAGCTCGTCGGGCACGTCGCCGCCCGGTGCGCGGAACGGCTCGCCGAGCGGCGCCGCGAGCCCGCGCTCGAAGAGCAGGGCGGGCACCGCCTCGAGATCGCGCCGGCTCGCGATGCGCCGCCACCAGCGACGGCGCGCGGGCAGGACGCAGACCGCGAGCGGCCGCCCGAGGCGCGCCACCTCGACCAGCATGGTCACGCTGTCGCTCGTCACGACGAAGCGGTCGGCGAGGCCGAGCAGCGCGAGATACGGATTGTCCGGCGCGTCCGGCGCCCAGCGGAAGAGCTGCGCGCCGGCGGGCAGCGTCGCCGCGATCGCGTCGGCGACCTCCGCCGGCGTGCGCCGGCTCGTCGTGAAGTAGAGCGTGCCGCCGTCGCTCGTCGCCGCGGCGCGTGCGACCAGCTCGCGCGCGACGGCGGCGTCGAAGCGCACCGGCTTCGTCGGGCCGCCCACCAGCACCGCCGTCAGCGGCCGCGGCAGCGCCGCGAAGCGATCGGCGAAGACGCGCGCCGCCGCGTCCACCGCCGCGCGATCGACGCGCATCAACGGCAGGCCGAGGCGCAGCACGTTCGGCTCGTCGCGCACGCGGTACTGCGCGCTCGCCACGATCAGGTCGAAGCGGTGCGCGAGCCGGCGCGGGCGCCCGACGATCACGAGCTTCGCGGCGCCGCGCGACTGCTCCTGGATCCACAGCGCGACCGACGAGAGCCGGCGTCCGATCGTGACCACGAGATCGGGCCACGGCGGCGCGAGCGCGTCGGAGCGCGCGAGGTCGACGTGCGCCAGCGAGGCGCGCACGGGCGGCTTGCCGAAGCGCCAGCGCTCGTGCATTGCGATGCGTCTCGTTTCGCAAGGCCAGCCGAGCGCGCCCGCGATCGCGAGGACCTGCGCGTTGTCGCCCGCCTTCTCGCCGAGCACGAGCCACGTGCGCGGCGCGCCGTCGCGCGCCGTGTCGCCGGTCGTGTCTCCCCCACGGGCCTGCATGCGCGGACGGAAGCAAAGGATCGCGCCGCGGTCGAGCGCGCGACACGCGCTGCGTGCCGGCGAGGAGGCGTCCGTTACCTTCCGCCATCCCCGTCGTCCCCCGTGGAGGTGCGTCGCGATGTCCGACAAGCCCTGCGTGTTCGTCCACACCAACCACCGCCAGTACGTCGGCGCGCTGGTCTCGCAGTACTCGATGCGCCGCAACTCGAAGAGCCCCGACGCCTTCGACGTGCGCATCCTGCACACGCAGGACCACGCGTTCCTGCGCGCGCGCGAGGGCCAGAGCTACCTGCGCGGCGGCGAGCAGGTGGTGTGGCGCTACGAGGACCTGCAGTCGTTCACGCCGCTGCGCTTCCTGCCGCCCGAGGCGATGGGCTACCGCGGGCGCGCGGTCGTGGTGGATCCCGACGTGTTCGCGGTGCAGGACGTCTTCGAGCTGCTCTCGCGCGACATGCAGGGCAAGTCGGTCCTGTGCCGCCCGCGCACCGGCTCGAAGGGGCTCTCGGGCTGCCTCGCGACCAGCGTCATGCTGCTCGACTGCGCGAAGCTGACGCACTGGAACGTCGCGCAGGGCTTCGACGAGCTGTTCGAGGGCAAGCGCGACTACATGGACTGGATCTGCCTGAAGCTCGAGCCGCGCGAGACGGTCGGCCTGCTCGAGGACGAGTGGAACGACTTCGACCGGCTGACGCCGCGCACGAAGATGATCCACAACACGAAGCGCCACACGCAGCCCTGGAAGACCGGCCTGCCCGCCGACTTCCGGCCGGCGCCGAAGGGCGTGCACCCGCTCCAGCCGTCCACCTGGCTGCGCCCGGTGAAGCGGCTGCTCCAGGGCAGCAACGTGGTGTCGCACTACGCGCCGCACCCCGACCCGAACCAGGAGCGCTTCTTCTTCGGCCTGCTGCGCGAGTGCGTCGAGAAGAAGATCGTGACGGAGGAGATGCTGCGCGAGGAGATGCGGCGCAACCACATCCGCCACGACGCCTTCGAGGTGCTCGAGCGCACGCCGCCGCTCGCGGCTTAGTCCTCTGCCGCCGCGGGCGGCGCGATGCCGAACGCGCGGTGCACGAACGCGGGCGCGAGCTCGTGGGCCAGGCCGCAGTGATACGCGAGCCGGATCCGCAGCTCGCGCACGTCGTCGAGGTCGCCTTTGCGGAGCTTCTTGCGGATGCGCCGCCGCAGCGACACGATTTTGCGCAGCGTCTCGTACGCTCCGGGGTGTCGCTCCGCGAGCGCGCGCTGGATGCGCACCAGCTCGATCCCCTGGTAGAAGTGGCCCTGCAGCACGTACGCGAGCGTCGCGCGCGACGGCTCGACCGGGTGCCGCACGACCGCGTCCGGGCAGTAGCGCAGCCGCATTCCGGCGCGCAGGAGCTGCTTGCCGAGCAGCGTGTCCTCGCCGCCGCGCATGCGCGTCGTGCGGTTGGGCCCGAGCGCGGGGTCGTAGCGGTGCGCCGCGAACGCCTCGCGCCGGTACGCGCAGTTGGCGCCGAGCGGCGCGGCGGTCTGGTCGGCGGGGTCGAGCGAGTAGTCGAGCGGCTGCGGGCCGAGATCGTGGCGCGGTCCGAGGAAGCTCGTGCGCCGGCGCTCGACGAGCGGCCGGTACCAGTCGGGCGCGCCGGGCGGGTAGACGGGCTGCACCGGCCCGCCGCAGCCCGCGAGCGCCGCCGGACGGTCCGGCGCGAGCAGCGGCGCGCCGAGCGCGCGCAGCCAGCCGGGCTGCGGCAGCGCGTCGTCGTCGGTGAACGCGATCACGTCGCCCGCCGCCTCGTCGACGGCGCGGTTGAGCGCGTGCGACTTCCCGACGCGCGGCTCGAACACGATGCGGTCGCAGCGCTTCGCCAGCTCCGACGCGGCCGCGCCCGCGAGCGCGCTCGGCGCGCCGTTCACGACGAGCAGCACCTCGCCGCCGAGCTCCGCCGCCTGCTGCGACACGGTCTCGAGACAGGCGCGCAGCGCCGGCGAGTCGGCGCACGCCGTGACGACCACGCTCACCGGCACGCGCGCGCTGCGCTGCACGGCTACTCGGCGCCCCGGAAGCGCTCGGGCCGCTCGATCGCGTCGAGCCGCCCGCGCTGGATCGCCTGCTTCAAGGCGAGCTCGCGCCGCCTCGCGCCTTCGACGCCCGCCAGCGACAGCCAGATCGCCAGCCGCCGCCGGCGCAGCTTCGCGAGCCGGTGGCGCAGCCGCGCGGGATCCTCGACGGGATCGCCGAGCGCGCGCGCGATCAGCACGTTCTGGACGCCTTGGAGATAGGCGCCGTGACGCACGTAGGCGTAGGTGGTGCGCGCGGCGTCGATCGGGTGGACGACGCGCGCGTCCGGGCAGTAGCGCAGGCGCGCGCCCTCGCGGAGCAGCCGCCGCCCGAGCAGGGTGTCCTCGCCGCCGCGCAGCCCGGTGGCGCGGTTGGGGCCGAGGCAGGTGTCGTAGCGATGACGTTCGAAGACCTCGCGGCGGTAGGCGCAGTTGGCGCCGATCGGCACGAGCGGCGCGTCGCCGCCCGCCGGGTAGTCGCAGGCGTGCGTGAAGGGCTCGTGGCGCGGGCCGATCTTCGCGTTGCGCACCAGCGCCCGGTACCACTCCGGCGTCCGCTCGGGCAGCTCGACCACGACGGGGCCGCCCGCGCCGACGAGATCCGCGGGACGCGCCGGATCGCGCAGCGGCGCGAGCAGCGCGGCCAGCCAGCCGGGCTGCGGGATGGCGTCGTCGTCGGTGAACGCGATCACGTCGCCGCGCGCCGCGGCGACGCCGGCGTTGAGCGCGTGCGACTTTCCGACGCACGGCTCGAAGACCAGGCGGTCGGCGAGCGCTGCGAGCGACGCGCGCGCGTCGGGCGCGAGCGCGGCCGGCGCCGCGTTGAGCGCGAGCAGCAGCTCGCCGCCGGCCGCCGCGACCTGCGCGCGCAGCGTCTCGAGACAACGCCGCAGCGGCGCGGAGTCGCAGCACGCGGTGACGAGGACCGTCACCGGGAGCCGACGCGCATTCGCTGCGGAGGAGTTCGTCTCGGTCAGTGGAGCGCTCCGCGCGGGTCGGACGGTTGCGGGCAACATAGCCACGCGGCACGCCGTACACGAGCGCAGCGCGCGGCGACGAGGCGCGCGATCCTTGTCCGGCTCGGGGCCGTTGCTTACCGTCGCGCGCAGCGAACCGTCTCCCGGCCGCCTCGATCCGCGCGGCGCGTCCACGACGGCGCGAGCTGCGCACGCTGCGCAAGCTGCGCACGCTCGGGCAGGCGCGATGGACGACACCGTGATGCAGCGCTCCGAAACGATCGCGGTTCCGCCCGGCGCGCCGCGCATCGCGTTCTACCTCGACGACCTCGGCGGCGGCGGCGTCCAGCGCATGACGCTCGTGCTGGCCGGCGAGTTCGCGCGGCACGGTTTTCCCACCGACGTGCTGGTCAACGAGACGACCGGCGAGTTCCGCGACCGCGTGCCGCCCGGCGTCCGCGTGATCGAGCTGGCGCCGGCGGCGCCGACGCTCGGCTGCGTACACGCGCTGCGCGCCGATCCTCCGCTCGGCATGTACCTGGCGCACCGGCTGGTGCTCGACTGGAGGCGCACCCGGCGGCTGCTCGACCGCATCCCGCCGCTGGTCCGCCACCTCGCGGCCGAGCCGACCGCGTGCCTGGTGAGCGCGACGCCGCGCATCAACATCATCGCGGCGATCGCGGCGCGCGCGGAGAGCTCCGGCACGCGCGTCATCCTGACCGAGCGCAACTCGATCCTGGCCAAGCTCGAGAAGGGCCGCTGGCGCGAGCTCGTGCCGGTCATGAAGCGCGCCTACCGGCTCGCGGACCACGTCGTCGCGGTGTCGGAGGACCTCGCCCGGGAGGTCGCCGCCGCGCTCGACCTGCCCGGCGGCGTGCTCGCCATCCACAACCCCGTGGTCGGCGCCGACCTCGAGCAGCAGGCGGCCGCCCCGCTCGACGATCCGTGGTTCGCGCCCGGCGCGCCGCCGGTCGTGCTCGGCGCCGGGCGGCTCTCGACGCAGAAGGACTTCGAGAGCCTGGTGCGCGCCTTCGCGATCGTGCGGCGCGAACGGCCGTGCCGGCTGCTGATCCTCGGCAAGGAGCGCGACGCCAAGCGCGACGTCGCCCGCCGCGAGGCGCTGCTCGCGATCGCGCGCGAGGAGGGCGTCGCGGACGACGTGCGGCTGCCCGGCTTCGTCGCGAATCCGTTCCCGTACATGGCGCGCGCGGCGCTGTTCGCGCTCTCGTCGCGCGACGAGGGACTGCCGGGCGTGCTCATCCAGGCGATGGCGTGCGGCACGCCCGTGGTCAGCACCGACTGTCCGACGGGACCGCGCGAGATCCTCGAGGGCGGGCGCTTCGGGCCGCTGGTGCCGGTGGGCGACGCGAAGGCGCTCGCCGAGGCGATCCGCGCGACGCTCGACGCGCCGCCGGCGCGCGAGACGATGGTCGCGCGCGCCCGCTGCTTCTCGGTGGAGCGGGCCTTCGCGCGCTACCGCTCGCTCGCGCTGGAGGGGCGCGACTTCGCGGCGTTCAGCGCGTGAGCGCGCCGCCCGCGACCGCGCGCCGGCGCGGCGCCGCGTAGTACTGGAAGCGCCCGCCGAACCAGCGCCCGTAGACCTCGCCCGCGAGGCGCGTCACCTCGAACGCCCACGCCGCGAGCCGCTTGCGCGAGCCGAGCCGCCACGGCAGCGACGCGACCTCGGCGAGCAGCGCGCGCGCGATGCGGCGCCGCTTCTTGCGCCAGCGGCGCGGGTCGTCGTGGTTGCGGTCGTGCAGCGCGCGCAGGTTGCCGACGCGGAACGCGCGCCGCATCACGCCCGCGAAGGTGAGCCGCTCGGCGTCCCAGCTGCGCAGCACGACGGAGCGCGGCGCGACCGCGTGCGTCGCGCCGGCGCCGACGGCGCGGATCATGAAGTCGACGTCCTCGCCGCCCGAGAGCGCGAACTCGGGCGCGAAGACCGGGCCGCGCGCCGCGAGCCGCTCGATCAGCGGGCGCGCGACGAGCACGTTGAAGGTGCCCGCGCCCGACGGCAGGCCCCAGCGGTTGGTGCCCTCGAAGGCCGGCGTGCGGAAGATCTTGAGGTCCTCCTGCCAAGGCGCGAGCCGCACGTCCGCGCACCAGTTCCAGCCGCCGAACACGAGCTCTGCGCCGCTCGCGCGCCAGGCGGCTTCGAGGTGGTGCAACCAGTCGGGCTGCGGGACGTCGTCGTCGTCGAGACACGCGACGGCGTCGGCGCCGCGCGCGAGCGCCTCGCGCAGCACCGTGTTGCGCGCGAACGAGATGCCGGGCTGCGGCTCGCGCACCGCGACCAGCGGGCACGGGAAGCGCGCCGCGAGCTCCGCGACCACGTCCTCGGCGCCGCCGCCCGGCGCGTTGTCGGCGACGACGACGAGCGCGCCGCCGCCTGGGGGATGCGCGTGCAGCGCCGCGGCGACGGCCTCCAGGCAGGCGCGCAGCTCGGCGTTGCGGCCGCAGGTGCAGATGCAGACGGCGATCATCGCAGCGCGATCTCTTCGCGCGCCGCCGGCGCCGCGCCGTGCACGTCCGCGACGCGCCCCTTCTCGATGCGGTAGACGACGTCCGCGACGTCGAGGAATTCCGGGCGGTGGGTGATCGCGAGCACCGTCGTCTCGCTGCTGAGCCGGCCGATCTCGGCGGCGACGGTGCGCGCCGTCTCCGGATCGAGCGCGCTCGTCACCTCGTCGAGGATCAGGAGCCGCGGTCGCCGCGCGAGCGCGCGCGCGAGCGCGATGCGCTGGCGCTCGCCGCCCGAGAGCCGGCCGCCGGTCTCGCCGACCACGGTGTCGAGCCCCTTCGGCTGCGCGGCCACGAAGCCGGCCGCGCCCGCCAGCTCGAGCGCGTGGCCGACGTCGGCGTCGCTGATGCGCTCGTCGCCGAGCGTCACGTTGGCGCGGATCGTGTCGTGCAGCAGCACGTTCTCCTGCGGCACGTAGCCGACGAGGTCGCGCCACGACCCGAGGTCCAGCTCGTCGAGCGAGCGCCCGTCGATCGAGATGCGGCCGCGCGTCGGCTGGTAGAGCCCGAGGATCAGGTCGACGATCGACGTCTTGCCCGCGCCCGACGGCCCGAGCAGCACGGTGCAGCGGTGCGAGCGGATCTCGAGGCTGACGTCGTCGAGCACGAGGTGGCTGCCGTGGCTGAGCTCGACGTGCTCCAGGCGGATCTCCCGCTCGAAGCGCGCGGGCGCCTTGCCGGGCGAGAGCTCGCGCGCCGATTCGCCCTCCTCGATCAGCTCGGCGGTCGACGAGTAGGAGCCCTCGAGCATCACGATGCGCTGATACGACTTCTGGATCTTGCCGGTGGACGCGAGGATGCGCGCCAGCAGCAGCGACGAGACGACCATCTCGGGCAGCGGCGCGAGCTGGAGCGACCAGAGCGGGTAGAACGCCGCGCACAGCAGCAGCGCGGTCAGCGCGTCCTGGACGTTCGCGAGCGCCTCGCGGTTCACCGCGGCGCGCCGCAGCAGCTTGCGGTTGCGGCGGATGTTGCCGTTGAGGAGGTCGATGAACGCCGACTCGCGCCCCATCGCCTTGAGCGGCTTGGCGTTGCGGATCGACTCCATGAAGAGCGAGAGCAGCTTGCGCTGCATGGCGAGCGTCTTGCGCGCGTTCTGGCGCGCGTAGCGCACCAGCGACCGCATCCCGAAGCCGATCAGCGAGCCGATCGTGAGCGCGCCGATCGCGAGCTGCCAGGACACCGCGACCGACACCGCCGTGTAGGTGACGGTCTGGATCGCCATCGAGAGCAGCAGCGCGATCTCGACGTAGTAGTCGCCCGCCTTCGCGCTCTCGCTGGAGAGCACGTTGCCGAGCCGGCCGCTCTGCTGCTGGAGCAGGTAGCCCCAGCGCGCGCGCAGCATGGTCGCGACGACCTTGCGGCGCAGCTCGGTCACGATCTCGGCCGACGCGAAGCCCACGTAGATCATCGCCGCGGCCCGCAGCACCGACTTCAGGACCAGCGTCACGGCGACGAACACGAGCACGTCGCCGAGGCTCGGGTGGAAGCCGCGCTCGCCGAGCCAGCGCAGCACGCGCGCGCCGAAGCCGTCGCCCTCCGTGCCGCCCACGACGAGGCTCACCAGCGGGATCAGCGCCGCGATGCCCACGCCCTCGAAGAGGCCCGAGACGAGCAGGCACGCAATCGTCCCGAACGACCGGGAGCGGGGCCCGGAGAAGTAGAAGCCGAAGATGCTGCGCATGGTGGACCCGGAAAGGGGGCGGAGTGGCGTGGGCCCGAGAGTCCCAGACCGGCCCCCGCTTTGCCAGAGGCGTCGCCCTTCGGGGAGATGCTGCGAGCACGAACGTGCGTCGCGCGCTGCGGACCGGAAGAATTGGCGACATGCCGCCGCCCGTCCTGCGCACGCTCCGCGCCGAGGAGCGCGAAGCCGTGCTCGACCTCCTCGACGAGTGGCCGCTCTCAAACGGCTGGCGCGGCCGCGACTTCTTCCGCCGCTACGTCGAGCTCGATCCGCACTACGCCGACGACGACTTCTGGGTGGCGGAGCACGACGGCCGGCTCGCGGCCTGCGTGCAGATCTTTCCGCGGCGCCTGCGCGTGCGCGGCGACGCGGTGCCGGTGGGCGGCATCGGCTCGGTCTTCACCAGCGAGCGCGCGCGCGGCAGCGGCGTCGCGTCGTCGCTGCTCGAGGCGGCGGTCGACGCGATGCGCGCGCGCGGCATGGAGCTCTCGCTGCTCTTCGCCTCGCGCCACGCGTTCTACGGGCGGCTCGGCTGGATGCTCTGGCCGCGGCGCCGGCCGCTCTGGCTGCGCGGCGAGCGCACGGCGGCGCCCGATCGCGCGCGCCGCATCGAGCCGTTCGAGGCGGCGCGCGATCTCGACGCGGTGATCGCGCTGCACGAGCGCTACGGCGCGGCGCTCGACGGCGCGGTGCTGCGCGAGCGCGCCTACTGGCTCGGTCAGCTCGGCTTCGCCGGCAATCCGCTCGAGGACTTCGCCGTCGCGAGGGACGCCGCGGGCCGCGTCGAGGCGTACGCGCGCGGCTGTCTGCTCGAAGGCATCTACATGGTCACGGAGGTCGGACGCGCGCCGGACGCCGCCGCCGCGCTCGCCGATTGCGTCGTGCACCTGATGGCGCCGCGCGAGCCCGATCCCATCGCGGCGCGCGCCGCGCGCGGATCCGCCGAGCTGCGGCGCGTGATGGTCGCGCCGGCGGTCGACGATCCCGCGCTCGGCGCGGCGCTCGCCGCGCGCGGCGTCGAGCGGCGCTCCTTCGAGGAGCGCTCCGCGATGCTGCGCGTGGTGGACGCCGCCGCGCTCGCGCGCCGCTTCGGCGACGCGCGCGCGCCGGACGAGAGCGAGGCCGACTGGCTCGCGCGCCTGCTGCCGCCCGAGCGCCTGTGCTTCTGGCCGTCCGACCGCTTCTGATCGCTCGCCCTCGCGTGCGGCGCGCGCGATCGGCGTCGGCTAGAGAAGAGGGGAGGGCCGGATCATGCGATCACCGTCATTCGTGCGCTTCGCTGCGCGCACCGCGTTCGCCGCGCTGCTGTCGCTGGCGTGCTCCGCATCGGCGGGCTCCGACGTCTCGCAGGACGCGCTGCTGCGCCAGATCGAGTCGCCCGAGCCGCCGCTCGTGCTCGACGTGCGCACGCCCGGCGAGTTCGCGAGCGGCCGCGTGCCCGGCGCCGTCAACGTCCCGGTGAACGAGGTCGCGCAGCGCATCGAGGCGCTCGCGCCGGCGCGCGATCGCGACATCGTCGTCTACTGCGAGAAGGGCCCGCGCGCGCGCGCCGCGCAGGCGACGCTGCAAGGCGCCGGCTTCACGTCGGTGCGCCACCTCGAGGGCGACATGAGCGCGTGGCGCAGGCAGAAGCTGCCCTGCGAAGGCTGCTGAGCGTCGCTCGCCGCTCCGCAGCCGTGCTCGCGCTCGCACTCGCGCTCGCCGTCGCGGTCGCGTGGGCCGCGCCGCCCGCGCACGCGTGGAGCCCCGACGGCCACCGCATCACCGGCGAGGTCGCCTGGCGCGTGATGGCGCCGAAGACGAAGGAGTCGCTGCGCGCGCTGCTCCGCGACGAGACGCTCGCCGACGCGGCCGCGTGGGCCGACCGGCGCGAGGTGCGCGGCGACCCGCGCAACGCCTGGATCACGCCGCTCCACTACGTGAACGTCGATCCCGGCGCCACGCGCGTGCGCGTCGGCCGCGACTGCGGCTGCGTGGTGGGCGCGATCGAGCAGCAGCTGGAGCGCCTGCGCGATCCGCGCGAGAGCAGCAAGACGCGGCGCGAGGCGCTGCGCCTGCTCGCGCACTTCGTCGGCGACGTCCACCAGCCGCTCCACGTCTCGCACCCGGACGGGCGCGGCGGCAACGAGGTCGACGTCGTCTTCGACGGCCGCGACACCAATCTGCACCGGCTCTGGGACGGCGGCCTGCTCGAGCGCCGCCTGCGCGAGCTCGGCCGGCGCCGCGGCGGGCGCTGGCGCGCCTTCGCGCACGCGCTCGCCGACCGTGCGCCGCCGGCCGACGCGCAGCGCTGGCGCGAGGCGCGCGATCCGCGCGCGTGGGCCGACGAGTCGCTCGCGCTCGCGCGGCGCCACACCTTCGCGGTGCGCGACGGCGATCGGCTCGGCGACGCGTACTACGAAGCGACACGGAGCGCCGTCGCGGAGCGGCTCGCACAGGCGGGCTTCCGGCTCGCCGCCGCGCTCGACGGCGTCTTCGCACCGGCCGCGCCGGTCCGATAGCTTCGCCCCTCCCTGCACGAGCGGAGCGACGAACGATGGGCGCACTCGAGATCTCCGGCCACTGCGACGCGCGCTTCGCGCGCGTGCGCGACGTCTTCGCCGAGCAGATGGCGAATCCCGAGGAGCTCGGCGCGGCGGTCGCCGTGACGCTCGGCGGACGGCTCGTCGTGGACCTGTGGGCGGGCCACGCGGACGCCAAGCGCACGCGGCCGTGGACGGCGGACACGCTCGTCAACCTGTTCTCGACGACGAAGGGCATGACCGCGCTCTGCGCGCACCGGCTCGCCGACGCGGGCGAGCTCGACCTCGACGCGCCGGTCGCGCGCTACTGGCCCGAGTTCGCGCAGGCGGACAAGGGCGCGATCCCGGTGCGCTGGCTGCTCGACCACAGCGCCGGACTCGCCGCGATCGAGAAGCCGCTCCCGATGGGCGCGGTGTGCGACTGGGACGCGGTGACGAGCGCGCTCGCCGAGCAGGCGCCGCTGTGGGAGCCGGGCAGCACGCACGGCTATCACGCGCTGACGTTCGGCTGGCTGGTCGGCGAGGTCGTGCGCCGCGTCGCCGGGCGCTCGGTCGGCGCGTACTTCCGCGACGAGATCGCGGGACCGCTCGGCGCCGACGTCTGGATCGGGCTGCCCGAGCAGCACGACGCGCGCACCGCGCAGCTCGTGCCGGCGCCGATGCCGGCGCCCGGGCAGAGCAACTTCCTGCTCGAGCTCGCCGCGAAGGCGAAGCCGTGGGCGCTCAAGTCGTTCCTGAACCCGCTGCCGCCGGCGGGCGGCATGAACTCGCGCGCGTGGCGCGCCGCCGAGATCCCCGCCGCGAACGGACACGGCAGCGCGCGCGGCATCGCGCGCGTCTACGCGGCGCTCGCGGCGGGCGGCGCGCTCGACGGCGTGCGCGTCCTCTCGCGCGAGCAGATCGACGTCGCGCGCAGCGCGCAGCGCAGCGGCGTCGACTTCGTGATCCCCATGATGCCGACCAAGTTCGCGCTCGGGTATCAGCTCGGCACCGACGCCGAGCCGATCGGCCCGAACCCGCGCGCCTTCGGCCACTCGGGCGCGGGCGGCTCGCTCGGCGTCGCGGATCCCGAAGCCGGGCTGGCGTTCGGCTACGCGATGAACCGCATGGAGTCGGGCCTCTTCCTGATCGGCCCGCGCGCCACCGCGCTCATGAACGCCGCGTTCGCATCGCTGCGCTGACTCAGAGCCCCTTCTCGAGCACGTCCACCAGGCGGTGTCGGTGGAAGCCCGCCTTCTCGTAGGCCTGCAGCGCGGGGCGGTTGCCGGGCGAGAGCAGCAGCAGGGCGGTCTGCGCGCCCGCCTCGAAGCGGCGCGCGAGCGCCCATGCCACCAGCGCGGAGCCGACGCCGCGGTTCTGGAGCAGCGCGTCGACGCCGACGAACGCGACCCACGGGCGCTCGGGCCAGTGCGTCTCGATCTCGGCGAACGCGACGATCGTCCCGCCGTGGCGCGCCACCGCGTGCGCGTGGCGGCCGTCGGCGAGCGCGGCGCGCATCGCCTCGGGCGTGCGCGGCTCGAAGCCGCACGCGGAGTAGATGGCGAGGATGGCGTCGGCGTCGGCGGGCTCGGCGTCGTCGAACGCGAGGCCCTCGATCGGCATCTTGCCCGCGACCGGCGGGTCGTCGAGGCGCATCAGGAAGTGCTGGCGCGACGCGCGGAAGCCGAGCGCCGTCAGCAGCGCGTAGCCCGCGCGGTTGCGCACGCCGATCGCGGCCGAGACGAGCTTCACGCCGAGCTCGCCGCCGAGCGCGAGCGCGCCGCGCAGCAGCTCGCCGCCGGTGCCCTGGCCGCGCGCCTCGCGCGAGACGATCGGACACACGAGGCCGGCGGCGCTGCCGCCCGGCCGCCGTACGAAGCCCGCGCAGCCGACGACCGTGCCGTCGCCCGCCTCCGCGACGAGCAGATGGTCCGCGGGCGCGATGCCGTGGCGCTCGTACTCCGCGAACAGATCGCGCTCCGACTCCCACAGCGGCACCAGCACGAAGTCGTTCTCGCCGCGCGCGCAGCTCCGCGCGATCGCGACGAGCGCACCCGCATCTTCGCTTCGAAAGGCTCGGATCGGCATGCGGCGCATTATGACATGCGCGCTTCCGGCGACGCCGCGCGCTTTGACACGCGAGTCAGCCCTCTCCTAGACTGACCGCCCATCCCCAACCCGACGTCGCGTGCCGAGCGGTCGCGCGCCAAGCCCAGGAGACATCCCCAGTCATGGCCCAGCAGTCCAAGGCGGTGATCTGCCGAGAGTGGAACAAGCCGATCGTCGTCGAGACGATCACGGTCGAGTCGCCCAAGCGCGGCGAGGTGATGATCAAGATCGGCGCCTGCGGCGTCTGCCACAGCGACCTGTCCGCCACCAACGGCACGATCCCGCTGCCGCCGCCCGTCGTGCTCGGCCACGAAGCCGCGGGCACGATCTGCGAAGTGGGCGAGGGCGTGACCGACATCGCGGTGGGCGATCACGTCGTGGTGTCGTGGATACCGATGTGCGGAAAGTGCCGCTACTGCGTGATGGGCAAGCCGCAGCTCTGCGACGCGTCGGCCAAGGCGACCGTCACGCTGCCCGACGGCACCAGCCGCTACAAGGACTCGAAGGGTCAGACGCTGAACCACTTCGCCGGCACGGGCGTCATGACCGAGTACGCGACGCTGACGCGCGAGAACGTCATCAAGATCGACTCCTCGATCGGCATGGACAAGGCGGCGATCGTCGGCTGCGCGGTGATGACGGGCGCGGGCGCGGCGCTCAACACCGCGAAGGTGGAGCCGGGCTCGACCTGCGTCGTGTTCGGCGCCGGCGGCGTCGGCCTCAACACGATCCAAGGCTGCGCGATCGCGGGCGCCAACCGCATCATCGCGGTCGACATGTCGGACAAGAAGCTCGAGTTCGCGCGCGCGTTCGGCGCGACCGACACGATCAACCCCGACAGCGACGGCGACGCGGTCGGCAAGATCATGGCGATGACCGGCGGCGGCGCGGACTACGCCTTCGAGTGCATCGGCCTCGGCGCCACGATCCAGCAGGCGTACAACTGCGTGCACAAGGGCGGCATGGCGATCGTCGTCGGCGTGTCGAAGCCGACCGAGACGGTGACGCTCGGCGCGTTCCTGATGCCGTTCCAGGAGAAGGTGCTGACCGGCTCGATGTACGGCGGCGCGCGCCCGAGCATCGACTTCCCGCGCCTGCTCGACCTCTACAAGAGCGGGCGCCTGAAGCTCGACGAGCTGGTCACCGCGACCTACTCGATCGACCAGGCGCAGCAGGCGTTCGACGACATGGTCGCCGGCGTCAACGCGCGCGGCGTGATCGTGTTCTAGCGCGCGCGTCGCGCGAGCCGCTTTCCGAACGGCCCCGGAGCGCCCCGCGTTCCGGGGCCGTTCCGCGTTCGCGCGCTACTTCGCGGGCGCTTCGTCGGGCGGCTCTGCGGCGGGCACCGGCGCAGCCGCGGCGTCCTCCGCGCGCGCGGCCGCAATTTGGGCTGCCTGCGCGCGGCCCCAGCCGACGCGCGACTTCACGCGCTCGACGAGCCCGGTGAGATCGAAGCCGCGGCTGCGCGTGATCTGGAAGTACTGGTCGCCGTCGTCCTTCACGAGCAGGCGCACGCGCTGGCCGGCGAGCACCTCGTCGTGGCGCTCGCCTTCGCCGGGCAGGCGGTCGAGCTTCGCGAAGGCGCGGCGGTCGCCGATCCGCACGAGCCCGACGTGCACGGGGCTCGGCTGCGCGCCCGACGTCACGTAGATGCTCGTGTACGCCTCGAGCAGCGCGCTGGCGCCGTGCAGCCCCGACGGCTGCGCGGGCGCCTCGGCGAGGCGCGGCGGCCCGCTCGAGCGGAACGCGAGCGGCGGGCGCTGCACGTTCGCGTCGGGCTTGCGCTTGCCGTCGGCGCGCTCGATGAGGGTCACGTAGACGTTGTTGCCCGGCCCGCCGATCGAGTGCGCGAGCCCGATGCGCGCGTTCGGGACCTGCGCGCGCGGGTTCGGGAAGCGCCCGGTGAGCTGCAGGTGGCACTCCGCGATTTGGAACAGGCCGGTACCGCCGACCGGATGGCCGCGCGCCTTCAAGCCGCCGGAGAAGTTGCACGGCAGCCGGCCGCGCACGCCCGTCACCGGATGGTCGAGGGGATCCTGCGGATCCCGCTTGGTGCTGCCGACGACCGCCTCGATCGCCTCCTCCGCCTCGACGAGCCCGAGGTCGGTGAGGTCGATCGGCAGCAACGAGTTGAAGGCGTCGTGGCACTCGACGTAGAGCCCTTCGAGCTCGCGCGGGCGCGCGATGCCGGCGCGCCAGTACGCGACCTTCGCCGCGGCGCGCGTCGCGTCGAGGCAGGCGAGGTGGGTGCGGTCGAGGATCGAGGACGTCTCGGTCGCCGAGCCGAGTCCCGCGACGCGCACCGGCTGCGGGCGCGAGGTCAGGATCACGCACGCCGCGCCGTCGCAGATCGGCGAGCAGTCCTTGCGCATCAGCGGCGTCGCGACCGGCAGGTTCTTGGTCGTGTCGAAGTAGCTGTCGAGCGGCTCGGGGCGCGCGTGGAAGGCGGCGAGCGGGTTGTCGGCGCCGAGCGCGTGGGCGCGGAACATGAGCCGCGCGAGCAGGTCGGCGACCGCCTTGCCGCGCAGCCGCCGCTCGCCGAGCCACGCCTGCGTGATCAGCGCGATCAGCGCCGGCATGGTGAAGCCGAACTGCCGCTCCACCGGGTCGATCGTCTTCGACATGATCGACGTCGCGACCTCGGTCGTGACGTTCTTCATGCGCTCGCCCGCCAGCACCAGCACCGTGTCGCACTGGCCCGACGCGATCTTGTAGTACGCCTCGTGGAACGCGGCGGCGCCGGTGGACGACGCGGTCTCGGAGCGGATCGCGGGAATGCCCGTCAAGCCGAGGCGGTCGGCGACCTTGGCCGCGAGGTTCGCGCGGTTCTCGAACTCCTCGCTGTCCATGATGCCGATCTGCAGCGCTTCGAACGCGCGGATCGGGGAGTCTTCGAGTGCGCGGTGGTAGGCTTCGGCGAACAGATCGAAGACGGAGGCGAAGATGCGGCCCGTCAGGTCCACCTTGGTGAGACCGACGGCTGCGATGTAGACCTCCCGCGCCACGGCCCTAGCATAGCCGCCCCGGTGCTCGATCGAGGCCGGGAGACGCGGCGTCGCGGCGCCGCCCAAGGCCGCAAAGGGGGTGAGAGCGGATGAGACGACCTCGCTGGGTGCTGATCGCGCTGCTCGTGCTGGCGCTCGTGGTCGCGCTCTCGTACCTGCGCGGCGGGCCGCGCATCGAGCGCGGCAGCACGCTCGTGCTCGAGCTCTCGGGCCAGTACCTGGAGGCGCCCGACGCGCCGCTCTTCGCGTCGGTGCTCGGCCTGCACCGCCAGTCGCTGCTCGGCCAGCTCTCGGAGCTGCGCAAGGCGGAACGCGACGACCGCATCGAGCAGGTGCTGATCACGATCCGCGACCTGCAGATCGGCTGGGCCAAGGCGCAGGAGCTGCGCGACGCGATCCGCGCGCTGCGCGACAAGGGCCGCCGGCCCGTCGTGATCCTCGAGGTGGAAGGCTTCGGCGCGAACCTCGAGTACTACGTCGCGAGCGCGGCCGAGAAGCTCTACGTCGCGCCGGGCGGCGGCGCGCCGCTGCTCGGGCTCGCGGAAGAGCACATGTTCCTCGGCGGCCTGTGGGAGAAGATCGGCCTCACCGTGCAGGTCGCGCAGGTCGGCCGTTACAAGGGCGCCGCGGACAGCATCGCCGGCAAGGAGATGAACGAGTTCTACCGCGAGCAGGCCGAGCGCCTGCTCGACTCGGTGGACGGCCAGTTCGTCGCCGGCATCGCGGAGGCGCGCGGCGTCGCGGTGGACGTCGTGCGCAAGGTGATCGGCGCGGCGCCGTCGCGGCCCGAGGTGCTGCAAGAGCTCGGTCTCGTCGACGGCGTCGAGACGCGTCAGGCGCTGCTCGATCGGGTGCCCGAGGAGCGGCGCGTCGACGCCGCCGCCTACGCCTCGGTGGATCCCGCGTCGCTCGGCTTCGCGCCGGAGGCGACCTTCGCGCTGATCTACGGCAGCGGCGCGATCCAGAGCGGCAGCGGCTCGGTGTCGCGCTCGGGGCAGCCGGTGTTCGCGTCCGACACCGTGATCGCGGCGCTGCGCGACGCCGCCAAGGACGACGAGATCCGCGCCATCGTGCTGCGCATCGACAGCCCGGGCGGCAGCGCGTTCCCGTCCGAGCAGATCTGGCACGCGATCCGCGACGCCAAGAAGCGCAAGCCCGTGGTCGCGTCGTTCTCGGACTACGCGGCGTCGGGCGGCTACTACCTGGCGTCGGCGGCCGACGCGATCGTCGCGCAGCCCGCGACGCTGACCGGCTCGATCGGCGTGTTCGCGGTGCGGCCCGCCCTCGGCGGCCTCTTCGAACGCTTCGACGTGCACACCTCGACGCTCGGCCGCGGCCCGCACGCCGAGATCAACCTGATGTCGCCCGAGCTCTCGCCCGACACGCGCGACTGGCTCCAGTCGGACGTCGAGGACACCTACCGGCGCTTCCTCGCGCGCGTCGCGGAGGGGCGCGGTCGGTCGGTCGAGGAAGTGGCCGCCGTCGCCGAAGGCGCGGTGTGGACCGGCGAGCAGGCGGTGACGCGCGGGCTCGTGGACGCGATCGGCGGCCTGCGCTCGGCGGTCGCCAAGGCGAAGGACCGCGCCGGCATCGCGCAGGGGGCGGACGTCGCGCTCACCGTGTACCCGCCGCCGAAGCCGCTCGCCGAAGAGCTGCGCGACGCGCTGCGCGTGTCGGTCGCGCACGAGCTCGGCGCGGCGCTGCCGTGGAGCCCGGCGCTCGCGCGCGTGCGCGGCTGGCTCGAGGCGGTCGCGACGGGCGGGCCGATCGCGCTGCCGCCGCTGTGGATCGAGATCCGCTGAATCCGATCGGAGGACCCGATGCGCATGGAGAAGGAGTTCGACGTCGCGAAGCCGCGCGCCGAGGCGGCCGCGCTGCTCGCCGACGACGGCGTGCTCTGCGACCTCTTCCCGGACACGCAGACCGAGATCGTCGCGCGCAAGGGCTCGCGCAAGACGATCGCGAGCCACTACACCGCGCTCGGTCGCGAGGGCGTCGCGACCTTCCACTTCGACTACGAGCCGAGCGGCGACGTGCGCTTCGAGAAGGTCTGCGACGGCCGCGTCTGGCGCGAGCTGCATGGCGCCGTGACGCTCGTCGAGGGCAAGAAGGACAAGGCGAAGACGCGCGTGCGGATCGAGCTCGAGGGCCGCACCAAGGCGCTCGTGCCCGAGTTCACGATCCGCGGCCCGATGCAGGACCAGCTCGAGCAGATGGCGAAGGCGCTGCGCCGCCGCCTGGGAGCGAAGGCATGATCGAGACGGTGCGCGCGAGCGACGGCGTCGCGCTCTGCGTCGAGTCGCACGGCGACGGCCCGCCCGTGCTCTTCTCGTGCGGCTACTCGACGACGCGCGAGAACTTCCGCCCGCAGGTGGAGCCTCTCGTCGCCGCCGGCTTCCGCGTGCTGCTCTGGGACTACCGCGGCCACGGCGACTCCGACGCCCCCGCCGACCCCGCGGCGTACTCGTTCGAGCAGGTGCAGGACGACCTCGCGCGCGTCCTCGATCACTTCTCGCCGGACGCGCCCGTCGTGCTCGCGGGCTTCTCGTTCGGCGGCGCGGCGTCGCTGCACTTCGCGCTGCGCCGCCCCGAGCGGGTGCGCGCGCTCGTGCTGCTCGACACCGGGCCCGGCTTCAAGAACCCCGACGCACAGCAGAAGTGGCTGGCGCAGGTCGAGCGCATCGCGCAGAACGTCGAGACCAAGGGCCTCGCGTCGTTCGTCGAGAGCCGCGCCGCCGCCACCGCGATCGGCCGCCGCCCGGAGCTGCCCGCCGCGCAGCGCGCCGCGCGCGCCATCGCCGCGATGAAGCCGCACGGCGTCGCCCACTTCGGCCGCCGCGTCTCCGGCCCGGTGCCCGGCTGCATCGACGACCTGCCCAAGATCACGCACCCCGCGCTGGTCGTCGTCGGCCAGGAGGACGAGGCGTACCTGCGCGCCGCCGACGTGATGGCCGCGCGCTTGCCCAACGCCACGAAGGTCGTGATCCCGCGCGCCGGCCACGTCACGACGATCGAGGAGCCGGAAGCGGTGAACGCGGCGATCGTCGGGTTCCTGCGGTCGCTGCCGAGCTGACGTCCGCGCAACCTCCCGGGCGGGGGGCGGTTGCACCCAACGCGGCGGAGACGCGGTTGCAAGACGGCGACGAGGACGTCCGGCTGATGCTCGCCCTGCGCGACGGGGACGAGGCGGCCTTCGACGCGCTCTTCGCGCGCTGGTCCGCGCCGCTGCTGCGCTACGTCGAGCGCATGGTGCGCGACGCCGCGTCGGCGGAGGAGCTCGTGCAAGAATCGTTTCTGCGCCTCTACCGGGCGCGCGACCGCTACCGGCCCGAGGCGCGCTTCTCGACCTGGCTCTACACGATCGCGACGCGGCTCGCGCTGAACGAGCTGCGCCGCCCGCACCACCAGAGGCCGCACCAGAGCGCCGACGAAGTCGACGACGAAGGGCGCTCGCTGGTGCTCGCGAGCGAAGAGCCGCGCGCCGACGACGTCGCGCACGCGCGCCGCGTCGGCGAGTCGGTGGAGGCGGCGCTCGGCGACCTGCCCGAGCGCCAGCGCGCGGCGCTCTGGCTCTCGGCGGTGGAGGGGCACTCGTACGCGGAGATCGCGGCGGCGCTATCGACGACGGAGAAGTCGGTGAAGGCGCTGGTGCACCGCGCGCGCTGCACGCTCGCGCTGCGGCTCGGCGCGAAGGCGGAGGCCTGAGACATGACGGAAGCGGCGGGCTGCCAGGCGTTCGAGGACGATCTCTCCGCGCTGCTCGACGGCGAGCTCGGCGCGGCGCGGGCGGCGGAAGTCGAGGCGCACGTCGCGCGCTGCGCGGCGTGCGCGCGGCGGCTGCGCG
>QEVM01000421.1 GCA_003576805.1 Pseudomonadota bacterium
GCCGCCGCCCGAGCCCGCGCCGCGGCGGCGGCTGTTCGGCCGCGCGCGCCCGGCGCCGCCCGCGAGCGGCATCCGCGTGGACGGCGTGCCCGACGTGCTGGTGCGCTTCGCCAACTGCTGCAACCCGCTGCCCGGCGACGACGTGATCGGCTTCGTCACGCGCGGGCGCGGCGTCACCGTGCACCAGAAGGACTGCCAGCACGCCTTCACGCTCGACCCCGACCGCCGCATCTCCGTGCAGTGGGAGGCGAAGTCGGCGCAGCCGCGCCTCGTCAAGGTGCGCGCGATCTCGATGGACCAGCCCGGCGTGCTCGCCAAGATCACCAAGTCGATCTCGACCGCGGGCGTCAACATCGGCGCGGCGCGCGTCAAGACCAACAGCGACCAGACCGCGATGCACGAGTTCGACCTGTGGGTGGCCGACCTGCGCGCGCTCAACGCCGTCATGAAGGAGATCGAGCGCGTGCGCGGCGTGCTCTCGGTGGAGCGGGTGCGCACGTGAGCGAGCCGCCGCGGCCGCGCATCGCGGCGGCCGTGATCTGCCAGGACGAGGAGGACCGCATCGCGGCCTGCCTCGAGAGCGTCGCCTGGTGCGACGAGATCGTGGTCGTCGACGCGGGCAGCCGCGACCGCACCGCCCTGATCGCCGAGAAGCGCGCGACGCGCGTCGTGCGCAACGCGTGGCCCGGCTACGTCGCGCAGAAGAACTTCGCGCTCGAGCAGACGACGGCCGACTGGATCCTGTGTCTCGACGCGGACGAGCGCTGCACGCCCGAGCTGGCGGACGCGATCCGGCGCGCGCTCGCGGGCGATCCGGCGGTCGCCGGCTTCGCGGTGCGGCGCCACGTCTTCTACCTCGGCCGCTGGATCGGCCACGGCGGCTGGTATCCCGACTGGAAGCTGCGCGTCGTGCGGCGCGGGCGCGCGCGCTGGGGCGGCGCCGATCCGCACGACAAGCTGCTGTCCGACGGCCCGGTCGCGCGGCTCGACGCCGACCTCGTGCACCTCACCTACCGCGACTTCGCGGACCACCTGCGCACCGTGCAGCGCTTCTCGGACGTGGTGTCGGACGCGTGGCTGCGCGCGGGGCGGCGCCCGTCGCTGCTGCGCGCCGCGCTGCACCCGCCCGTCAAGTTCCTCGAGTGCTTCGTCTGGAAGCAGGGCTTTCGCGACGGCTGGCCCGGCTTCGTGATCGCGGCGACGTCGGCCTTCTACGTCTTCGCGAAGCACGTGAAGCTGTGGGAGAAGAGCCGGCGCCCGGCGCCGCCGCCGCGTTGAGGATCCTCCAGCTCACCAGCGACTGGAAGTGGACGGGGCCGGCCGAGCCGATGCTGCGCCTCGCCGAAGCGCTGCGCGCGCGCGGCCACGAGGTCGCGCTCGCCTATCCGCCCGAGCCGGACGGCGCCTCCGGCTCGCTCGCGCGCGAGGCCCGCGCAGCGGGCTTCGCGTCCGCGGCCGCGCTCGAGCGGCGCCGCGGCGTACACCCGCTGCGCGACCGCGCC
>QEVM01000422.1 GCA_003576805.1 Pseudomonadota bacterium
CGCGCACGGCCTCGTCACGACCGTGAAAGTCGTGCCGAGACCGGCGCGCGCTGCCCGCCGACCGCGCACTCCGCGCACGTGCTGCACGCCCCGTGTGCAGACTCGTTGCTTTCGAGCTTCGTGTACGACCGCGAGCCTCATGGGGCTCGCCGCTCGCCGTTGGCTCGCTACGCGGGAAACGGGCTCGTGCGCTGCGGTCGGGGCATCGCGCTCGCGTTTGCGACTCTCACAGATCATCCACCGGTGTAGGACCGGTCAGCCAGGCGAGCTCGCTGTCGTGCAGGAACTGCGCGGGCCACGGCGCGCCTGCGTCTTCCCAGGCGCGGAAGTTCCGCACGCTCGCGTCGATGCGCTGCATCAAATCGGCCGGTCGGTCGGGCGCGCTCTCGAGGACGCGCAGGAACCATTTGTGATAGGGGAACAGCAGCTCGTTGTGCGCGAGCAGCATGCGGCCGCCGAACAGCACGGTGCGCGCGACGGCGAGCCCGAGCAGATAGCGGTCGCTTCGCTTCAGCGCCTCGTGCCCGTACCAGTGCCACGCCTCGAGCTGGGCGCCGAAGCGGCGGATGCGCTCGGTCTTCGCCTCGACGGGGTAGCGGGCGATGGCGCGCAGCGTCGCGCCCAGATCGTCGAGCTGCGAGAACAGGATGCGCGCGTCCGCGAAGGCGAAGCGCGCCGGCTCGCTGCCGCGGCGCGCGACCTCGGCGAGGAAGCGCGGGCACACGTACTTGCCCTCGGCGTAGCCGCCCGGCCAGTCGCAGGCCTCGTTCGTCGCCCACTGCACGCGGCCCTCGCGCATGCGGGCGTCCCACTCGGCGTCGTCGACGACGATCAGCAGATCGACGTCCGACGCCTCGCTCGCGTAGCCGTGCGCGAGCGAGCCGCCGAGCAGCAGCGCGCGCACGCCCGGCTCGCGGCGCAGCGTCTCGGTCGCGTGCGCGATCGCGCGCTCGTGATGCGGGTGCACGGCGGTCCTCCGGTCGAGGGCCGGACGTGTAGCAGCGAGCCGCAGGCGGGCGCAGTCCGCGCTACGCCGGCGGCAGGATCGCGAGCGCGTGCGCGGCCGCGGCCAGCATCGCCGGCGCCGGATCGAGCGCGTGCCGCGCGACGCACGCCTCGGTCAGCTTGATCGCGTGGTCGTCGCCGTGCCGCACGGCACGCTCGGCGAGCTCGGCGGGCGAGGCCGGCGCCGCGATCGGGCCGTTTACGGCGGGCCGGCTGCCGAACGCCGCGTAGAGCGCCGCCGCCGACTGCCACGCGAAGCGCAGCGTGCGGCGCGCGCTCGCCGGATCGAGGTGCGGCAGCAGGTGTCCGACCGCCGCGATGCTGGTGACGCCGTGCGTGAACACGATGGCGTGCAGCACGTCGTGCGCGTTGGCGAGGTAGACGCGCGCGAACAGCTCGGTCAGCTCGGCCACGCGCGCGGCGCCGTCGCCGTCGACGTCGAGCAGGTCGATCACGCCCGCGAAGTCGGGCGCGTCGCCGAGCGCGTGCAGCGACGACACGATCGTGCCGCGAAAGCGGCGCGCCTCGGGCGGGACGAGCCGGACGGCCGCGAGCGCATCGCGCGCGCCGAGCCGCGCCGGCGCGGCGACCGGCGCGACGGGCAGCTCTTGGTAGGTCGCGGCCCACGACGCGAGCGCGTCGCCGAGCTCGCGCACGCGCGCGGGCGACTCGCCCGCAGCGAGCGCGCGGAC
>QEVM01000166.1 GCA_003576805.1 Pseudomonadota bacterium
CGAAAACGCCCCGAATGGGCGAAGCACCGCTCCGTCAACCGCTCAATCCCTCTGCCTCCGGCCGCTGCGATGCCGGTTGTTCAGAGGTTCCCTAGCGCCGTAGTGACACGCAGCGCGGGCATGCGACCTCCGTCGTCAGCTGCGGCGGGGCTCGCGCAACACGTGCAGCACCGACCCCACGTCGTTGCGACAGACGGGCGAGAGCAGCGTGATCCCCAGCTCGTCGATCGCGCACACGACTTGGAACAGCGCCGCCGCGCGGAACGGCCATGCGACGTCGAAGAGCAGCAGCAGCGGCGCGGCGACGCCCATCGCGATCGCGCCGATCTTCACCGACCACGTGTGATAGCCGGGCACCGCGCGGTACTTGCAGTACGCAATCGCCGTGGGCAGCAGCATGCACGCGAACGCGAGCGCGACGAACCACGCTTCACGCGCGAGCGTCGCCGGCCAGAGCCACCACGCGGCGAGCGGCAGCGACGCCCACAGCGCGAAGTCGCCCCACTGATCGAGCCGCGCGCCGGACTCCGAGACGAGCTGGAAGCGCCGGGCGACGATCCCGTCGAGAACGTCGGTCAGTAGCGCGAGCGCAAACACCGCGACGAATGCGGCGGTCGCGCCGCGCCAAGCGAGCACGAGCCCGAGCGGCGCACACGCGATGCGCGCCGCGCTGAGCGCGTTCGCGGCGTGCAGTCGCGCCTCAGCCAAGGACGCGGTCGCGTCGCGCGCGATGCGCACGCAGCAGCAGCAGGCCCGGGATGGAGAGCGCGATCGCCTGCGCGAGCCCAACGAGCCACCCGTTTCCGTTCGGGCTGACCTCGCTCCAGACGAGATGGCTGAAGGCGACGTAGAACGCGTACGCGGCAGCGGCCGGCACGATCCACCGTTTCCCTGTCCAGAACGCCCACGCGCCGACCGCGAAGATCAGCCAGTGCAGCGGTGCGGTGAGCAGCGCCGCGGCGCCGCGCAGCTCGAAACCGAGCCACACCTCGACGTCGCGCGTCGGCGGATGGAAGAGGTCGCGCGGGATGAGGAAGAGGAGAGTGGCGAGGCAAAAGAGCGACATCGCGGTCATCCAGCGCGGGCGGGAGGCAGGCGGATTCGGCGGGTTCACGATGCGTCCTCGGTGACGTGCTGGGGCTGCCTCGTTCTGCTGGGCGGGCGGTCTGCCAACCTCTCGGAGATCCGCCGGGTCGCGCGACTGACGGACGTCGCGATGCTCCCCGCGTGGCGCGCCAGCCACGATACCGCCGGCAGGCGGCCGCAGAAAAGAGCCCGAGCGACGCCGGCGGCGACGCTACGCACCACAGCTGAAAGTTTTGACACAGGCGCCGCGCAACGTCCCACATCCTGAGTGGAGCGAACGGCCACGAGGGACGAGGAATGCTCGGGAACGACGCGATTCCCGGGCGGAGAGCCATCCATGATCTCACCGAGCCGAAGCGCATCTCGGATGCTGCAGATTGGCGGCGCCGTCCTGGTTTGCCTCGTGGCGATGCAGCCCACTGCGTCGTCCGGCCTCGCCCTGATCACCAGTGACCCCAGTGAGGCGGCGCTGTTCCAGACGGGAGCCACCGTCGAGGGCTTCGACGACCTGCCGGCTTTGACGATCACGTCGTACGACGCCGGGCAGATCGTTCCGGCAGCGAACCAGTTCAGCTCGCGCGATCTCGCGGCCTTCACGTCTCCGTTCTTCAACAGTGGCGGCGCCAGCTTCAACGATCCCGTCGGAAATCCCGGAGTCGCCATCGGAATCTTCGATCCGGACGGCGCCATCGCCGGGGACGTCGTTTCGCCCGACAACGTCGCCGGGCCGCTGGTGGGCGATGGCTCCGGCGAAGCCTTCAACAACGGCTTCATGGAAGTCATCTTCCCCGCCGACGTCCTCCGAGTCGGCTTCTGGATCACCGAGGGCAGCAACATTCAGCTGATCCTCAAAGACTCCAACAACACGAACCTCGCGACCGGGGACTTCAGCGTGACCGGCAATGCCGGCCAGTTCATCGGAATCCAACGCGATTCGGCAGACGTTCGGGGAGTGACGATCGGCTTCGACGACGCCTTCGCGATCGACGACTTCACCTACTCGAGCGCGCCGATCCCGGAGCCGTCGACTTTCCTCCTGATCGGGATGGGATTGACGGCTCTGGTCGGTCGGCGGCGCGTCCGCTGATCGAACGACCGCCAGCGGAGACGGTCCGCGAGGATCCGGCCCGCCGCCCCTCACGCCGCGCGCAGCGTGCGCACCAGCTCGCGCGCGCGCGCGAGGTCGGCGGCGGCGAAGAAGCGCGACGCGAGCAGGATCGCGGGGAACGCCGCCAGCAGCAGTGTCTTCAGCGCGAGTGACAGCGGGAGCGGCGCGGGCGGCACGAGCTGCGCGGCGGCGTGGATCGCGAGCAGGACGCCGATCAGCCACGCGACCTTCCACGGCCGGAACGGGATCGGGTAGTAGTGCTCGGAGACCCGCCAGAATCCCAGGTTGATCGCGAAGTAGGTGACGACGGTGGCGGCCGCGGCGCCCATCATGCCGTGGCGCGGCACGAGCAGCGCGAGCAGCGCGAGGTTGAGCGCGACGCCGAGTCCGTACACGACGGCGGAGAGCGGATTGCGCCGGGTCAGGTTCATGCCGCTCATCGTGATGAACGTCATGCCGCGGAACAGCACGGCGAGCCCGATCCAGACGATCACGCGCTCGGCGTCCTGGAAGGCGGGATCGGCGATCAGGCGGATCACGTCGCCGCCGAAGAGCGCGAGCGCGAGCACCACGCCGCCGCCGACGAACGCGTAGTACTCGAGGACGCGCGCGACGACGTCGCGGTGATCGGGCTGCTGCGCGATCGAGTAGAGATAGGGGAACCAGGCGAGCGTGAAGGGCGCCACGAAGAGCATCTCGAGCGCCGCGCCGAACCGGTAGCCCAAGGCGTACAGGCCTACGTCCGTGAGGCTCGCGTACTGCGTGAGGAACGAGCGATCGGCGAGCCCGAGCCCCCACGCCGCGAGGTTGGCGGGCAGCAGCGGAGCGGCGAAGGCCAGCATCTCGCGCAGCGCGCGCGCGTGGAAGCCGACGCGCAGCGACGTCGCGCACGCCGCCGTCGCGAGCGCGAGCTGCACCGCGATGCCGACGAGCTGGCCCTGGAGGACGCCGGTCACGCCGCGTCCGAGCCCGACCACGAGCCAGATCGACGCGGCGCACGAGGTCAGCAGCCCCAGCGCGCTGCACGCGACGTAGACGCGCGGGCGCCGGTGCACCTGCAGCGTCATGAGCGCCACCGAGTTGAGCGCGCTCAGGCAGAAGATCGCGATCGCGAGGCGCACCCAGCCGACGTGGTCCGCCGCGCCGAACAGCGCGCGATTCAGCGCGGGCGCCGCGGCGAACAGCGCTCCGCCGGAGAACGCGGTCGCCGCCAACGCGAACGCGAAGGCGGTGAAGACGACGCGGCCGCGCTCCTCGGCGCCGTCGTAGACGAAGAAGATCCGCCCGAGGCCCGAGTGGATGCCGAGCGCTGCCGCGAGCGCGATCAGCCCGCCCGCCGCCGCGAGTAGCGCGTACGCGCCGTACTCCTCCGGCGTCAGGTAGCGCGTGTAGAGCGGCAGCAGCAGCACCGCCAACGCCTGGTTGGCGACGCTGCCGAGCCCGTAGATCGCGGCGTCGGAGGCGAGCCGTCTCACGCCGGCGTGCGGCCGGCGCTGCTCGGTGCGCTAGTGCGCGGTGAGCTCGTGCCCGTAGTGGGGCCGATCCTCATGTCCGCCGGATTCCGTGGCGGCCCAATCCCTCGATTCCTTCCAGCCCGTGATGCAGACCGGCACGGGCATCAGCTCGATCTGGCGGATGCCGGCGCGGCGGAACCACTCCGCCACTTCGGGGTAGTCGTAGCGGAACTGGTACGTGGGCGAGTAGTGATCGAAGAGATCGAGCAGCCGCCACTGCGGATCGCGATAGCCCGAGCTGCCGCGCGGGTACCAGACGAGCCGGTAGAGCGGGTCGCCGGGGATGCGAAGCGAGAAGAGCGGGGCCAGCGGAACGAGCAGCTTGCAGAGCCGGTAGAGCTTTTCCGGATCCATCTTCGACGTGAAGCGCTCCCGCACCTTCTCGTGCCAGCCCCAGCCCGGATACTTCGAGTAGACGGAGATGGCGAGGCAGCCGCCCGGCTTCACGAGCTCCACCAACCGCTGGAACGCGCGCGGCGGGTCGGGCGTGTGATGCAGCACGCCGATCGAGAACACGACGTCGAACGTCGCCGGCCGGAAGGGCAGCTCGAACAGATCCGCCTGCGCGAAGTGCGCGCGCTCGCGCCCGCCCACGTTCGCGTGGGCGGACTCGACGGCGCGCGTCAGGTCGACGCCGACGACCGTGGCGCCTTCGCCCGCGACGACGTCGGAGAAGCGGCCCATGCCGCAGCCGGCGTCGAGCACGAGCTTGCCGTCGAGATCGGCCGCTCCGAGCGCGGTCTCGGAGAAGAAACGATCCCTGGACAGCGAGGAGGCGGCGCCGTCGAGCTGGGTGCGCGCATGGAGGTTCCATTGCATGCCGAAATTCTGCGCGTAGCGATCGCTCTCCACGAAGCGCGGGATCCCGCCGACGATCGGATGGTGGCAGCCCTCCGGGCAGACCAGCGCCCCGGACGCGATCTCGCCGCGCGCGCCGTCCGAGCCGTTCGCTGCGAGCACCTCTTCCTTCTCGAGATCGAGCGGCCGGCCGTGACGCGGGCACACCAACAGATCGATGAGCGTGCGTTTCATCTTTCACCTCGTCCCGCCCACCCGAGTCGAAATGCGCGACGTCTCCGGTAGGGAGGTGGTGCGGCGGGATCGATCCGTGTCAGAGGTGCTCCCGTGCCCCACGCTCACGAGAGGCCGCATACCGCAAAGCGTGTCGTTTTGTAAATGTTGCGCCGCGCGCGCTTGCGCATCGCCGCGAGCAGCGGCATCGCGGCGGCGACCTCCGCGCCGAGCCCGCACGTGCCCGCTTCCGGCGCTGCGACGCGGATCGGCTGGCTGCGCGCGACCGACTGCAGCAGGCCGCCGTAGTTGGGATCCGGCGTCAGCAGCCGGATCTCGTAGCTACCGTGCGGAAGGCCGGCGGGAAGCGTGAGCGCGAGCGCGCCGCCGGCGGCGCCGCCCGTCGTCCACCACGCCATGTACGGCTCCTCACTGCTCGCGCCGAGCGCGTACAGGATGAGATAGTCGGTGGGGCCGGGGTTCGGGATGCCGGCCCAGGTGGCGGTCAGCGTGCCGCCCGGAGTCGTCACGCCCGGCGTCGCAACGACCTCGATCGGCGCGGGCGCGCCGGGTCCGTCGGCGCCGATCTTCGCGACGAACGCGTCGCCGCACGGGCCGCCGAAGTAGTCGCACACGCCGCCGCCGATGTTCGGCTGGAACGCGCCGGGCGTCGTCGGCAGGTCGAACGACTTGGTGGCGCCGGTCACGTACGCGTTGCCCGCCGCATCGATCGCGATGGCGGAGCCTTCGTCCCATCCCGTCAGCGTGCTGGCGCCTCCGCTGCCGCCGAGATACGACGAGTGGAGCAGCCGCGTCGCGTTCGGGTTCAGCTTCGCGACGAACGCATCCGTCGGGCCGCGGACGTGGCTCGTCGGCTGGAAGGCGTTGCGAATCGGGAAGAAGAGCGACGCGGTCGTGCCGACGACGTACGCGTTGCCCGCCGCGTCGACCGCGACGTCGGCGCCCGCGTCGTCGCCCTCGCCGTAGAGGTACGTCGCGTACACGAGCGCGTTGCCGGCCGCCGCGATCTTGGCCACGAAGGCGTCGGTGCAGAACTCGTCGAGGCAGATGACTCTGCCCCGCTGCGGCTGCACGACGCCGGGCGTCGTCGGGAAGTCGGTGGACTCGCTCGAGCCCGTGACGTAGGCGTTGCCGCCGCCGTCGATCGCCACGCCGTTGATCACGTCGTTGATCGTGCCGCCGAGGTACGTCGAGTAGAGAAGCTGCGAGCCGTCGGCGCCGAGCTTGGCGACGAAGCCGTTCGTGCCGAACGGCTGCGCGCGATTCGTCGGCTGCAGCGCATTCACGGTGGGGAAGTCGGCCGCTCGCGTCCAGCCCGCGACGAACGCGTTGCCGGCCGCGTCGACCGCGATCCCGTTCGGCGAGTCGTATCCGTCGCCGCACAGGAACGTGGAGTAGACGAGCCCGCCGCCGTCGGCGCTCACCTTCGCGACGAAGCCGTCGGTGTAGGTGGGATCGATCGCGGTGGGGCAGGGCGCCGTCCGGAAGGCTCCGGGCGTGGTGGGGAAGTCGGGCGACGAGGTCGTGCCCGTCACGTAGGCGTGTCCCTGCGCATCGACGGCGATGGCGCTGCCGGCCGACGTGTCCACGAGGTACCCGCCGAACACGAGCGAGGAGAGCAGTGCGCCCGTCGGGCCGAGCTTCGCGACCAGCACGCCGGGGGTGAGGCCCGCCCAGCAGACGCTGCCGTGCGCTCGTCCCGTGATGTACGCGTTGCCGGCCGCGTCGACCGCGACGTCGTTCGCGATGTCGTCGCACGGACCGCCGACGTAGGTCGAGTAGAGGACGGCGCCGGTGGGCGTGAGCTTGGTCACGAAGGCGTCCTGGCTGCCGTCGAGGGTTCGATCGGCGCCGGTCGTGGTCGGAAAGTCGACCGAGGTCGTCGAGCCCGTCACGTAGGTGTTGCCGGCCGCGTCGACCGCGATGCCGAAGACGGGTCCCCACAGCCAGTCGCTCTCGTCGTTGCTGCCGCCGAGATACGTCGAGTAGACGAGCACCGGGTCGATCACGAGCTCGCGCGAGGCGTCGTATGCGCCGAGGCGCAGGCGCACGCGCCCGCCCTCGCCGACGACGTAGTCCGCGTCCACCGCACGCCGCGCGCCGCCCACCTCCTGGTACGCGAACGGGCGCGGCTGGCGCAGGACGCCCGCGGCGGTGTGTGCGACGAGCGCGCCGTCGGCGCCGAGCTCCAGCCGCTGCGCGCCCTCGAGCGCCAGCTCGATGCGGCTCGGATCCGCGCCGGGGGCGACCACGAAGTCGTACTCGAGCTGCCGGGCGCGCCCGTAGTACACGAGATCCACGCCGGGATAGACGTCGTCCTGACGCACCTTCGCGTAGGTGGGGGCGCTGATCGGCGCGGGCGCGGGGGCGTTGGCGTAGTGGACGACGCCCGGGAGAGGCTCGTCGGCGACGAGGCGCGCGGCCGGGCTCGCGCCGATCGGCTTCAGGCGGACGACCGCGCGGGCATCTCCGCGGCCGCCCAGGTCGAGCACCGCTCCGGTCGGCGTGAGGAAGGCGGTGTAGCCGGCGCCGCGGGCGAGGAAGCGCACCTGCGGATCCGTCTGCCCGCGGTTCGCCTCGAACGCGACCGGCGGAGGTCGCAGCGCGGCGTGCGTGCCGGCGGCGCTCGCAGCGCCGCCGGCGTTCAGCAGCAGCGCCAGCAGGAGGATCGGCGCACAAGTCGGGATGCGCGGCGGGAACGCGCGGGTGGCTCTCTTCACGGTTCGTCTCTCCTCGTTCACCGGGCGCGCCGGGGTCGTGGAGAGACGTACTCCGCGAGACGCTCACGAGTCCTGGGGGAACCGAGGGATTGCGCGAGGAATGTTCGGGGGATCGCCGGCGATGGCGGTCGCGTTCGCCGCGCGCGCGAGCTCCGCGAGCAGGACGCGCGCGTCTTCGAGATCTGCCGTGACCAAGCCGTCGTCGAACCAGCCGTGGATCTCGCCGAGCAGCGCGTGCGCGTCGCGCGCCTTCCCCTGCCCGGCCCACAGCCGACTCGAGTCCGTGGCCGCACGCAGCTCGAAGGACTTGGCGCTCTGCCGCCGTGCGAGCGCGAGCGCCTCGCGGAACGCGGACTCCGCCTCCTGCGCCGAGTCCGCGAGCCTGCCGCGCACCCGGTACAGCTCCGCGGTCCAGTAGTGGTTCCCGGAGTGGTTCGCCGCGGCCAAGCCTTCGGCCACGAGATCGAGTCCGTCTCGCGGCCGGCCCACCTTGCCGTACGCCTCCGCGAGCCATCCCAGGTAGTTCGGGATCAGCGACCGCGCGCGGATCTCCCGGCAGCGCGTCACCCACGCGCGCATCGACGCGAGCCCTTCCGCCTCGCGCTCTCGCTCGAGGAGCAGCCAGCCGAGGTGGAAGTTCGCCGCCATGAGCACGGCGCCGAAGCCGTGCTCCTCCGCGACGGCCACACAGGCCTGCGCGTGCTCCTCGACGGCGGCGCGGTCGCGCAGGCAATGGTGGAAGGCGGCGGCGGAACGGTAGGCGTGCGCCAGCGAGAACGGATGACCGGCCGCGCGCACCATCGCGAGCGCCTCGCGCATCCGCGTCGCGGCGCGCGCCGGATGACCGAGCACCCACAGGATCCAAGCGGCGTGCACGAGGCAGGAGAGGCCCGAATCGATCGTCAGGCGAGGCGCCGACGCGCGGGTGGGACTGTGCGCGACCGGATCGTAGAGCTCGCTTCCGCGCTCGAGGTCCCCGAGCGCCTCCGTGAAGTCGCCGCCGTAGAAGGACGCCACGCCCAGCGTGTTGTGCGCGGCCAGCAGGATCGCCGTGTCTCCCGTCGACTCGGCCATCGACCGCAGCCGCTGTCCCACGTCGCGCGCGGCGGGCAGCGACCCGAGGATCAGGTAGAACCATCCGAGTCCGGGCAACACGCGGAAGCAGCGCTCGGCATCGTCCACTTGAGCGCACAGCTCGCGGGCGCGCGCGTAGTTCTGCTCGACCTCCGGCGTCGCGTGGCCCTCGATCGCTGTCAGTGCCGAGCCCAGCATCATGCGCAGGGACAGCTCCTCGAGACGTCGCGACTGGGTGTCGGGTAGCGCGTCGAGCAGCCCGAGCGCGCGCGCCAGGTGATCGGCCGCTTCGCGGTAGCCGTGCTGGTGGAGCGCGATCTCGCCGGCCTGGCGGTGGTAGCGCGCGCCCCGCACGAAGTCGCGGCCTTCGGCGAAGTGCATGGCGAGCTCGCCCGCGATCTCTCTCGCGCGCGCGCCGTGCGCTTGCTCGAGCCGCTCGGCCGTGCGCAGGTGCAGGCCCACCCGGTGCCCGATCGGAACGCGCGCGTACAGCACGTTCTGATACAGCGCGTGGATGAAGGCGTAGCGGCCGGCCACCGTCCCGTCGGGCCAGTCGGCGACGCCCGTCGCGCGCAAGAACTGCCCGCGCCGTGCCAGCGATTCGCAGAGCCGCTCTCCCTGCTGCGCGCCGATGCCGTCCACCGTCGCGATCGCGGCCGAGAACTCGGCGCCCGCCACGCTGGCGATCGCGAGCACGGCCTGCTCGTCCGCCGTGAGTCGATCGACCTGCTTCTCGACCATCTGCCAGAGCGTGTCGGGCGTGTCGATCGCGAGGTCCTTCAGCGGCACCGCGAGCGCCCATTCGCCTCCGCTCTCGCGCAGCCGTCCGCGCGCGAGCAGGTCGTCGACCGTGTTCACCAGGAAGAGCGGGTTGCCGTCGGTGAGGCGATGCAGCACCCGCGGCAGCTCGGCGGGCCAGCGCCGCTGCTCGAAGCGGCGCGACAGATACTCCGCGACGTCGCCGACGCCGAGGAAGTCGAGCGGGATCTCCTCGCACTGTGCGTGCAGCTCCAGCTCGCGCTTGGCCGCCTTCAACGGATGCTCGCCGATCGCGAGGTCGGCGGGGCGGTACGTGCCGAGCACGAGCAGGCGCGCCGCCTCGCGCCGCCGCGCCAGCATGGCGAGCAGGTCGATCGTCGCCGAGTCGCTCCAGTGGAGATCCTCGAGGACGAGGACGAGCGGCGCGTCGACGCTGAGCGCGTCGAGCGCTTCCACCAGCTCGCGCAGCATGCGCTCGCGCGTCGCGCCGAGCGCTCGCCGCTGCACCGCCTCGAGCTCGTCGTCGCCGAGCAGCGCCGGGAGCTGCACGAGCCAGGTCGGCGCGTGGCGCTTCAGAACCTCGGCGATGTGCGCGCCCCGCGCGTCGCGGCCGAGGCGTCCGAGCGCCTCGAGCACCGGCAGGTAGGCCTCGCCCGCGCCGTACTGCTCGACGCACTGGCCGCGTCCGATGCGGAGCTGCTCCGCCTCGCCGATCTGCGCGAGGAACGCCTCGAGCAGCGCCGTCTTGCCGATCCCGGGCTCACCGGTGACGAACACGATGCTGCGTCGGCCGCCGAGCGCGCGGCCGAGCAGCGCGTGGAGCCGGGCCAGCTCCGTCTCGCGCGCGACCAGCATGGGTGTTGCGGCCGAGGGAGCGGGGCGTTCGCCGCTCGCCGCGCCGGCGCCGGCCGCGTCCGCCGGCGCGCTCGGGCGCGCGATCGGGCCGATGAACCGGAAGCCGCGCCGGTGCACGGTCTCGATGTAGCGGGCCGCGCGCGGCGAGTCGCCGAGCGCCCGGCGCAGATCGCGAATGCAGCTCGTGAGCGCGGCTTCGCTCACGACCGCGTCGCGCCAGACGCTCGTGAGCAGCTCCTCCTTCGTGACGAGCCGCCCCGCGTGATCGACGAGGTGCCGGAGCACGGCGTACGCGCGCGGCATCAGCACGAGCCGCCGCTCGCCGCACCACGCCCACTCGTTCTCGGACTCGATCCGCACGGCGGGTGCGTCGCTCGCGCGGGCCTGGGTCATGCCGGCCCCCCAGGCGACTCCCCGAACTTCGCCCGCGAATCCCCGCGGCTCTCCCAGGACTCCGCACGCGCTTCCGAGGCACCGTGGCGGCCGTGAACCAAGGCGTCCGGCGACGCAGGAGCAGAGCGCTTGACACCGACGCATGAATGCGAGGCGAGTCTCTCGGCGCGGCGCGCGTTCGTCGTGCATCTCGTCGCCGGCGGCGGCTCGGGGCGGAGGCGGTTCCAGGGACGCGTCGAGCACCTCGCGTCGGGCGCGAGCGCGCACTTCTCCTCGCTCCGAGGTCTACTGGCGTTCTTCACCTCGGTCCCCGACGCCGCCCCCGCTGCCGCTCCGAACGATCCGAACGATCCGAACGATCCGAACGCTCCGAACGACGGACCGCACGAGTCTACTCCCGCGGCCCGACACCACTCAACCAACTCGCCGGCAGGCGCCGGCGATTTTCGACGGCGACGTCGACGGAGAACGAAGATGAGACGATCGACCCGACCCGAGAAGCGCGCAGCTCCTCTCGCAGCGGCAGTCGCAGGCCTGCTGCTGCTCGCAACACCGCCGCTGGTCGCGGCGGGACGCGCGGTCGAGCCCACCGCGACGTGGCAGTCGGCGTCGCCCGTGAACGGCGCGTGGGCCCGCTGCGATCTGGCATCGGCCGCGCAGATCGAGCAGTCGTTCGAGCGCGGCCAACTGATGCCGCTCTCGTCCTACGACGACGACCCCTTCGTCGCGGACGCGACCGTCGAGTGCCTGCCGGGCGGCGGCTTTGCCGCGAACGACGACGGCCGCCTGGTGCTCGCGAACGCGCGCGTCGCGATCGAGGACGAGCCGTTCATCTACCGCTTCGACGAGGCCGCCGGCGTGTTCAGGCGCTTCGCCTGGAACCCCTGGCCGCGGCTTCCGCTCTCCAACGGCGACGGCAGCTTCCGCTACCCCGACGAGCCGCGCTTCCCGCTGCTCGAGATCGAGCGCGGCCCGGACGGCAGGCCCGTCCTGCGAGACGGCGCCCAGGTGTGGAAGCCCTTCGACCTGCAGCGCGGCGCGACCACGATCTTCGAGGCCGCCAACAACGTGAAGGACGCGGTCGAGGACTGGTCGGGGCGCGCGGTGCCCTGGGGCGTCGGCGGCGTCCTCGGCGTGGAAGCGCACGCGTTCTACGACTACAACGCCTTCTACAGCCCGTCGTCGCGCATGCTCTTCTTCGGCGTCGTCGCCTACCGCCTCCCCGACACCACCGAGCTCAGGGTCTTCGAGACGGCGACCTCGTGGGAGATCGCGGCGCACGAGGTGGGACACGCGCTGCACCACCCGCTGAAGCCGCACGCGGACGGGACCGACTTCGGCTGGCGAACGTGGACGGAGTCGTTCGGCGACCAGGCGGCGATGTGGACGCAGCTCCGCGATCCGGGCCGCGTGCGCGCGCTGCTCGCCGCTTCCGATCTCGGCGAGTCGAACGCGCTGAGCCGGATGGGCGAGGCGTTCGGCGTCTTCGCCGGCACGGGCGAAGCGCAGCGCGACGCCGTCAACGACGCGACGGTCTCGAGCACGCCGCCGCAGGTCCACGCTCGCTCCGAGGTGTTGACCGGCGCGGCCTACGCCTTCTTCTTGGATCTCTACGGCGAGCTGAGCCGCCAGGGGCGCGCATCCGCCGTCGAGCAGGCGAGCACCATCCTCGGCGTCTTCCTCGTGCGCGCGGCCGACTACACGCCGGAGAACCAGGTGACGCTCGAGGACGTCGGCAAGGCGTATCTGAAGGTGGACGCGGAGCTCTTCGCCGGCCGCTACCGCGATCGGCTGATCGACGAGTTCGAGCGGCGCGAGATCTTCGACGCGCAATCGTTCGGCGAGTGGCTGGCCCACGAGGCGGCGCTGCCGGACGTGCGCCTTCCGTTCGGGCTCGGGGTGCGGGCGGCCGCCGACGTGGTCGGCGCGAACCTCGACCGCCTCGGCGTCGGTCCGGACTTCGGCCTGCGCGTCGAGAGCGCGACGCGCGACGAGCGCTTCCGGCAGACGATCGTCCGCGTGCAGCTCACCCAGGGCCGCGGCGCGGACGCCGTGCCGCTCGACGACCACGGCGTGCTCGTCTTCCGCGAGGACGGAAGCCTCGCCGACCATCACGCAGCCGTCGCGACGGACGGAGCTTCGAACGCCGAGGCGGTCGCGCTGCTCGACGAAGCCCGGCGGCTCGGTCTGCACGCCCACGGCGCGCCGCTCTCGATCGTCCGCGACGCGGAAAGACGGCTGCGCGTCGAAGCGCGCGTCCTTCGCAGCGACGGCCCGGCCGTCTGGGTCGACGCGTTCACGCCGGACGCGCCCCACGGCGAGCGACGCGAGGTCGTGTCGCCGACGTGGGGCAGCGAGCTCCAGGCGGAGCGGATGGCGGGCGCGGGCGTCGCGCTCGGCGCCGGCGAGCTGGGCGAGTGACCACGCGGCTCACGCGGAGGAGTGCGCGGCGCGGGCGCTGCGCGGGGACTCGCCGAGCCGGTACTCGCGCCGGTGCCCGCGCGTGCGGTTCTCGATCACGACCGACACGCGGCCGTCGCGGCCGTAGGTGTAGGTCTCCACGATCTCGTGGCCGGCGAGGTCGGCGGTGCGCTGGGCGGCGTGCTCGCGCAGGTCGCGGTCGGCGAGGTGGGGATCGTACGGGAACAGCACTTCGCCGAGCGGCGTCAGCTCGCCGACCGGATCGCCGTGCGCGCCGAGGCGGGTGCACTCGACGAAGCGCAGGTGGCCGACGCGGTGCGCGGGCTGGTAGCGGCGCTGCACGACGAGCGGCTCGTCGCTCTGCGGAAGGTCGTCCTTCGCGACCAGCGGATCGAAGATCTTCTCGCGCCCGTCGGCGCCCTCGCGCCACACGCCCACGTGTCGGGTCGTGGCCTCGCGCACGAACACGCCGGCGTCCGGGTCGGCCGCGACCGCGAGGCCGACCGCCGTCGCGGCGTGCGGAAGCGGCGCGAGCTTGATCTTGCGCGCGTGGCGCTGGCGCAGCGAGCGCAGCACCGGCGGGAAGACCGCGCTGCCGCCGGCCACGTAGATCGCGGCGAGCTCGCGGCCGCCGAAGGGCAGGTCGCCGAGCAGGCGGTCGAGGCACTCGAGCGTGCGCTCGACGTGCGGCTGGCAGCGCGCGTAGAGCTCGGCGACCGGCAGGATCGCGGGCTCCGCGCCCGGGACGAGATCGGAGAGGTCCACCAGCAGGCGGCGGCTGTTGGCGCCGAGCCCTTCCTTGGCCTGACGGCAGCGCTCGAGCAGCGCGGTCGCGTTCGAGACGTCCACCGTGGCGGGATCGATGCCGAGCGTCTCGAGCGCGAGGACGAGGATCTCGACGTCGAAGTCGTCGCCGCCGAGCTGCCCGATGCCGTCGCTCGCGATCAGCTCGAAGCGCTGGCCCGCCAGCGAGATGGTGGATGCGTCGAAGGTGCCGCCGCCCAGGTCGTACACGACGAGCGAACGCTTCGGGCTGCGCGGGCCGAGCTGGCGCAGGTCGCGGTGCGCGTACTCGATCGCCGCGGCGGTCGGCTCGTTGATCATGCCGAGCACCTCGATGCCCGCGGCGCGGAACGCCTCGAGCGTGACGTAGCGCTGGCGCGCGCTCGCGCTCGCCGGCACCGCGACCATCGCCTCGAGCGGCTCGGCGGGATCGAGGTCGAGGTTGCTGCTCTCGACGAGCGCGCGGCGCAGCGCGCGCACGTACTCGGTCACCAGCTCCAGCGCGGTGAGGCCGAGGCCTTCGACGCGCTCGTCGGGCGCGATGCGCGACGCGACGCGCTTGATCGAACGCACCAGCCGCTGCGGCACGCCGTGCGCCGCCGCGTCCGCGCCGAACACGACGCCCGCGTCGGTGCGCGCGGCGAAGCCGGGCACGTGGTCCGCGAGCGCGTCGCCGGCCTGGAAGCACGCGACGGGGTAGCGGCCGTCCTGCACGGCGGCGACCACGGTGCGCGTCGTGCCGAAGTCGATGCCGAGCTTCATCCTCTCGCCCCTCCCGTTTCGCGGGCATTCTGATGCAGCTCGGCGCGCGCTCCAAGTCGGGTCGCGTGTGCGATGATCGGTGCACGCACGCGAAGGAGGACGCATGAAGGTCGAAGGGCGCTGCTACTGCGGCGCGCTGCGCTACGCGGCGGAGGGCGATCCGCTGTTCAAGGGGCAGTGCCACTGCCGCGAGTGCCAGTACATCAGCGGCGGACAGCCGAACGTGGTGATGGCGATGCCGGCCGCCGGCTTCCGCTGGCTCGAGGGCGAGCCGAAGCAGTTCACGCGCAGCGACCTCGAGCGGCCCGCGACGCGCGAGTTCTGCGGCACGTGCGGCACCCACATCCTGGCGCGTGCGCCCGCCATGCCCGGCGCGGTGCTGCTGAAGGTCGGAACGCTCGACGACCCGAGCGTGTTCGGCGCGCCGCAGATGGCGATCTTCACGATCGACCGGCAGAGCTTCCACCACGTGGCCGACGGCATCCCGGCGTTCGAGCGCATCCCGGGCGGCTGAGTTGCGGGCGCGTTGCCGCGCCGCGATCGGCGCGCCGTCGGCCAGCCGATAGGCGCAGGCCGGCGGCATCAAGCCATCCCAGGAATCCGACGATGCGGGGCCGTGCAGCGCGCCGCGCCTTACTCCTGCATGACGCCCATCGCGAAAGAAGATTGCCCCGCCGCGCGTCCGGCGGTTAGGGTGGCGATCGTGCGAGCGCGGGGGAACGAGAGCGGGCCCGGACCGAGGCCCGAGCGGCTGCGGACGGCGTCAGCGGCCGCGACGCGCCGCGCGTCGATCGCGATCGCGCTCGCGTGCGCGCTCTTCGCGGCGCCCGCCGCCGAGGCGAGCCGCGAGCGCGAGGCGAAGCTCCCGCGCCGCGACCTGCTCGAGCGCGCGTTGTCGGCGTATCGGGCGCTCGATCGCGCGGGCCGCGTGCGCAATCCCGTGCTCACGGTGATCGACTACGCGCGGCCTTCGTCGCAGCGGCGCCTTTGGGTGATCGAGCCGGCGACGCGGCGCGTCCTCTTCCACGACTTCGTGGCGCACGGGCGCGGCTCGGCGCACGAGGCCGATCCCGACCGGCTCGTGCGCTACGGCAACGAGCCGGCGAGCCTGCGCTCGAGCCGCGGCGTGTTCCTCACCGGCTCGACGTACACCGGTCAGCACGGCCACTCGCTCGAGCTGCACGGACAGGAGCGAGGCGTCAACGACCGCGCCTGGGAGCGGCGCATCGTCATGCACCCGGCCGACTACGCGAGCGCGAGCTTCCGCGCGCAGAGCGGCGGCCGGCTCGGCCGGAGCTGGGGCTGCCCCGCGCTCGATCCCGCCGTGTCGCGCAAGATCATCGACCGCATCCGCGACGGCGGCGTGCTGTTCGTGGACGGCGTCGACGGCAGCGAGACGCCGACGCGCGTGGCCGGCGACGTTCCCGGTCGCGCCGCGGGCGGCGTCGCCGCGGCGGCGGCCGCGGGCTTCGCTCACGGCCGATAGGGATACCCGCCCGCGAGCGCCCGCTCGAGCGCCGCGTCGTGGCCGTAGATGTCCGGGTAGAACGCGATCGTCCCGTCGCGGCGCGCCAGCGCGGTCGTGTAGTGGATCACGACGGGAAAGGGCTTCGCGAGCGGCACGGGCAGCTCCCGCCTCAGCGCGAGCCCGGCGGCGACGCGCTCGGCGTCCCAGCCCTCGGGCCCGAGCACCCAGCGCGCCAGCGCCTCCGGATCCGCCACGCGGATGCAGCCGTGACTGAAGTCGCGGCGCGCGCGCTGGAAGAGCGACTGCGAAGGCGTGTCGTGCAGATAGACGTCGTGCTCGTTCGGGAACAAGAACTTGACGCGCCCGAGCGAGTTCCGCGGCCCCGGCCGCTGCCGCAGCCGCGCGTCGCCGGCGGCGAGCGCCGCGAGCGATTCCGGCGTCGTCGCGACGGCGCTCCGGCCCATCACGATCTCCATGTTCTGCGACGCGACGTAGCCGGGGTTGCTCGCCTGCTTGGGCAGGATCTCGTTGCGCACGATGCTGCGCGGCACGTGCCAGTACGGCGCGAACACGACCGTCCGCATCGTGCCCGCGAAGACCGGCGTCTGCGTGCGCGCCGCCTTGCCGACGACCACCGCCATCTGCAGCACGGGTCCTTCGTCGGGCCCGACGCGGTCGAAGGCGCTGAGCTGGAAGCCGGCCACGTTCACGAACACGACGCGCGTGTCGTCGAGCGGCGGGATCCAGCGCAGCCGCTCGAGCGCGAGCTCGATCTGGCGCACGCGCACCGGCGCGGGCACCGCCAGCGCCCGCGCCGTCGCGGGACCGATCACGCCGTCGGGGTCGAGACCGTGGCGCGCCTGGAAGCGGCGCAGCGCGTCGAGCAGCGCGCCGTCGAGCACGAGCGGCGCCGCCGGCGCGTCGGGCGGCAGGTCGCCGAGCGCGATCAACCACTTCGAGAGGGCCGCGCCTTCCTCGAACGGATCGCCCGGCGCGACCCTCCGTCGCTTGGCGGTGCGCAGGTCGATCGCGAGCGGCGCGAGCGACGCGTCCGCCGCGATCTCGCGGTAGCGCGCGAGCTGCTCCTCGAGCAGCCGGTGCTGCGGGAGGACCGGCGCCGCGGCGGCGACGGCGTCGCGCACGCGGTCGTCGCGCACGGCGTCCGCGACGTACACCGCGAGATCGAGCTGCTTGGGCGCGACGTCGTAGTCGAACTTCACGGTGCGCGGGTTCACGCGGCCGACGTGCAGGTCCGACACGTGGCGCAGCAGCGCCACGGAGAGCGCGGCGTCGAAGCGCGCCTGCCGGTCCGGCGGCGACTCGCGCTCGTCGCCCAGGCGCTCGGCTTCCGTGGCGAGCCACTGCGCGTCGTAGTCGTCCGGCTCGAGGCCGTGCAGCGCGGCCTCCTGCAACACCTCGATGGCCTCGCGCGCGGGAGCGTTCGGCTCGCCGCCGCCGTCGAGCCACAGCGGCGCCCACGCGCGCGGCTCGTAGAGCGCGGCGAGCGTGCCCGCGTGATCGGGAAAGCGCGGCCAGCGCAGTCCCGGCAGCTGCGCCGCGGCGGCGATCCCGCGCAGCGCGTCCGCCGCGCTCTGCGCGTGCACGGCGCCGGGCGCCAGCCACGTGAGCAGACAGAGCAGCCAGGCCCTCGAGGCCCGCGGAATCGCATGACGCGACGGCATGGCGGGCCGAGCATAGACGAAGCGCGTTCCGCTGCTGCGGGCGCGCCGCGGCGGAAGAGCGCCGCGCGGCGGCGCTGGATGCGGCTCCCGCGCACGCGCTTCCGCCGAGTTGCCGCCGCACGGACGTGTGCAGCTCAATCGATCTGCGGCCCGGACCGATCCGACCGGCATGACCGCCCCGCAGCGCTGCATCGCCTCGCACGCGGCTCCGTCCGACTACGCACCGACGTGCCGGGTGCTGCTCGCGAAGCTCGGCTACGCGCTGCTCCCGCCCGAGGAGGCGCCGCAGCCCGACGTGCGCATCGTGCGCGAGGAGCGCATCGGCGAAGCCACCGAGCCCGCCGTCCCGCTGATCGTGCTGACGAGCGGCCGCATCGAGCGCGTGGGCGACCCGCGCATCACGGGCCGCGTGAAGCGCCCCGCCGGCCTGCACGAGATCTACAAGCTGCTGCAGACGGCGCTCGAGCCGAACCCGCGCGCCGTGCCGCGCGTGCCGGCGCGTCTCGCCGGCCGTGCGCTCGGCGACGACGGCCAGCACTGGGAGCTCGTGGTCGAGTCGCTATCCGAGAACGGCTGCCTCGTCAGCGGCGAGCAGCTGCCGCCCTTCGACGCCGCCTTCACGCTCACCGTCGAGATGCCGTGGGGCGAGCGCATCTCGGTGCCCGCCGACGTCGCCTACGAGCAGGGCGACCGGCTCGGGCTCGTCTTCCACGGCATCACGCTCGGCGCGCGCCGGCAGCTCGCGAAGCTGGTGGTGAAGCTGCTCGAGCGGCTCTGAGGAGATTCGGCATGCGCACGCGACGTTCGCTCTGGCGGCTGGCGATCGCGGCGCTCGCCGCCGCCCTCCTCTCCGGCTGCTTCGTCTTCGACGAGATGGACAAGGCCAAGGCGATCGACATGGGCGCCGCGATCGGCAACAAGCCGCCGTCGAAGGACGGCGCCCGGCCCGCCGCCGAGAAGAAGACCGCGTCGGCCGCCCAGGCGGCGAACGCGAAGCCGGGCGCGCCGAGCGCGAAGAGCTGGTGGGAGACCGCGCGCACGCTGACGTCCGAGGAGAGCAGCGCGGACATCGTCGGCTGCCGGCTCTCGCGCGGCGTCGAGTTCATGGAGAAGGACGACTGCCTCGCGCGCGGAGGCAGCCCCGAGTAGCCGAGCTCGGCGCAGCGGCTTCCCGCCGCGTTCCGGCTGCGCCATGCTGGCCGCGTGAGCCAACCGGCGGCGCTGCGCCTCACCAAGATCGTCGCGACGATCGGGCCCGCCTGCGATGCGCCCGAGACGCTCGAAGCGATGATCCGCGCGGGCGTGAACGTGGCGCGCGTCAACCTCTCGCACGGGACGCACGCCGAGCACGCCGCGCGCATCGCGCGCGTGCGCGCCGCGGCGGAGCGCTGCGGCGTGCCGGTCGCGATCATGATCGACACCAAGGGGCCCGAGGTGCGCACCGCGCCGCTCGCGGAGGAGCCGGTCGTGCTGTTCGCGGGCGATCCGTTCACGCTGACGGTGGACGGCAGCCCCGCGACCCGCAGCGGGACGTCGGTCACGCACGCCGGGCTGCCGAAGGAGGTGCCGGTCGGCGCGACGATCCTGATCGACGACGGCCAGATCGAGCTGCGCGCCGTCGCCGCGCGGCCCGGCGCGCTCGTGTGCGAGGTGGTGTGCGGCGGCGAGCTCGGCGGCCGCAAGAGCGTGCACGTGCAGGGCGCGCGCCTCTCGCTCGAGGCGCTCTCGGACGCCGACCGCGCCGATCTCGCGTTCGCGGCCCGGCAGGACGCCGACTGGATCGCGGCGTCGTTCGTGCGCACGGCCGACGACGTCGTGAACATCCGCGACACGATCCGGCGTCATCGCGGCGAGATCCCGATCCTCGCGAAGATCGAGGACCCGGACGCGGTCGCGAACCTCGACGCGATCCTCGCCGTGTCGGACGGGGCGATGGTCGCGCGCGGCGACCTCGGCGTGCTGCTGCCGGTCGGCGAGGTGCCGCTCGTCCAGAAGCGCGTCATCCGCGAGACCGTGTCGCGCGGCAAGCCCGTCGTGACCGCCACGCAGATGCTCGACTCGATGGAGCGCAACCCGCGTCCGACGCGCGCCGAGGCGAGCGACGTCGCGAACGCGATCTTCGACGGCACGTCGGCGGTGATGCTGTCGGGCGAGACCGCGGGCGGGCGGCACCCGGTGGCCTCGGTGCGCACGATGGTGGAGCTGGCGCGCCAGGCCGAGCCCGCGCTCGGCGACTACGGCGACCTCCAGCGCATCGAGATGCCGCACTCGGAGAACGTCACCGAGGCGGTGGCCGAGTCCGCGGTCGCGCTCGCGCGCGAGCTGCACGCCGCCGCGATCGTGAGCCTCACCGAGACCGGCTCGACGTCGCGCTTCGTGTCGAAGTACCGGCCGCCGTGCCCGATCCTCGCGATCACCGCGTCGCCGAAGGTGCAGCGCCGCCTGACGCTCTCGTGGGGCGTGACGCCGCTCCTGCACCCGCCCGGCCCGGACGACGAGCGCGTGCGCTTCGCGATCGCATGGGCGTCCAAGCACGGCGTCACGCGGATCGGCGACGCGCTGGTCGTGACGGCGGGCGTCGCGGGCGCGCCGGGCTCCACCAACCTGATCCGCGTGGTGCTGGTGGAGTAGGGCGCGCGCCCCGCGTCACTTCTTCTGGTACCAGCGGCCGCCGTCGCGGATCCACGCCCCGCTCGGCGCCTTGTGCAGCAGCTTCTCGGCCGCCAGCTTCGCGACCGTCGCGGTCGGCGTGCCGTTCTTCTTGGCGATCGCCTCGTACGAAGCGCGGCGCCGGCCGTTGACGTCGTCCACGAGCCGCTCGACTTCCTCGCTCGGCGACGCCTCGACGGCCGCGACGTAGCCGTCGGTCGTCTCGCCGACGAGCCCCTGCGCCTTGGCGCCGTCGAGGTCGAGCGCCGACGCGGCGCCCGCGAGGCCCAGCGCGGCGAGGACGAATCCGAGCGCGATCCACGAACGCAGCGTCTGCATCAGAAGATGTCCTCCTGGGTGGCGAAGGCGTCCTCGAGATCGCGATCCACCTTGACGCGGATCTCGTGCTCGATCTTGATGTTCATGTTGATGGTGATCGGCTCCTTCGGCGCCTCCACCGCGACGCGCGGCGTGCACGCCGTGAGCGCGAGCGCCGCGAGCGCGAACCGGACCCCGTGACGCAACCTCATCACTTCCCCTCCGAGAACGCGCGCA
>QEVM01000167.1 GCA_003576805.1 Pseudomonadota bacterium
ACCGTGCGAGCCCGACGACGCGCGCATCGACGCGATCTGGCAGCGCGCGGCGGAGGCGGTCGCGGTCGGCGCGGTGCGCGACGGCGCCTTCGCGCGCTGGCGCTACGCGACGCGGCCCGATGCGGGCTATCGCTTGCTCCTCGCCGAGCAGGCGGGCGAGCCCGCCGGCTGGCTCGCCTACCGCGGACTCGCGCTGCGCGGGGTGCCGGCGGGCTTCGTCGTCGACTTCGTGCTCGCGCCGGGCGCGGACGCGTCCGGCCGCGCCCTCTTGCGCGGAGCGGTCGCGCTCGCGCACGCCGAGGGCTGCGCCCTGCTCTCGGCGCTTCGGCCCGGCGCCGGCCCCGCGCGGCGCGCGCTGGCTCGGGCCGGCTTCATCCCCGTGCCCGAGCCGCTGCATCCGCAGCTGATCCGCTTCAGCGTGCGCGGATTGGGCGGCTTCGGTGGACGCCCGGAGCTGCGCGACGCACGCGCCTGGACCCTGGGCTGGTCCGATACGGACGTGGTATAGGCATCCGCGCTTTGCCCAGCCGAATCAGCGTCGCCGCGATCGCCGTCACACTCGCCGCCTTCGCCGCGACCGAAATCGGCCTTCGTGTGCTGACCGACCGGAGCAGCCGCTGGAACGTCCGGCTGGGCACCGCGTTGCGCTTCGACCCGAAGAGCTACTTCCGCTTGAAGCCGAACCACCGGCTCGGCGATGGCGTGTACACCAACGAATACGGATTCCTCGCCGCCCCGAATCTCCCGACCGCGAAGCGGCCCGGCGTAGTTCGACTCGTCTACCTCGGGGATTCGGTCACGGTGCTGCCCGTACGCGGCTTCTATCCGGCTCAGGTCGAGGCGATGCTCGCGGCGCGCGGCATGCAGGTCGAGACGCTGAACGCCGCGGTTCCCGGCTACTCGAGCGAGAACGCACGCGCGCTCCTGGAGACCGAGCTCGCCCGCTGGGACGCCGACTGGTTCTTCGTCTACCTGGGCTGGAACGACCTCGGCAAGTACGGTCCCGAGGGGCTTCCGTACAAACGTCGCGACATGGGCTACGAGCTGAATCCGGTGCAAAGCGCGCTCACGCACGTCTACACGCTGCGGTTCGTGTACTCGCTCCAGGACTGGGTCCGACGCTGGCGACCGAGCTTCGACCGGCCCCTCGACGCAGCCGAGCGGCGGCTCTACGACGACTACCAGCCGCGTCACTTCGAGGCGAACCTCCAGGCGATCCTGCGTCTCGCCAAATCGCGGTATCCGCGCGTCGTGGCGATGAACCTCGCCACGATCACGAGCGACCATCCGACCCCGTCGGAGCTGGCGCGCGCCCACTATCCGACGGGCATGGACAAGAACATGCGGGCCCTGCACCGCCTCGTGCGCACCTACAACGAATCCATCGCGCGCGTGGCGGCGCAGGAGCAGGTGCCGGTGATCGACCTCTACGCGCTCTTCGACGACCCGAGGGCGCGCGAGTCGTTCACCGACAGCTGCCATCTCGACCGCGCCGGCGCGGCCCGCATCGCGCAAGTCGTGACCGCGATGGTGCTCGGCGAGCCAGCTACACCGACGCACTGAGTCCCGATCGGTTGGTACACGCGAGGGCGCCCCTCGGCTCGTCGCGTGGCTCGAGTGCCACGCCTCCGCAACGGCAGAGCGACGTTCGCGCCGCCACGCCAACAAAGCGTTGACGTCCGCAGTGCGTCATGCGAGTGGTGTCGATGGAGGTCGACATCATGCACTGCTTCTCGAACGTTCCCGCCACGCGCAGGGCATTCCTTCCGCTCACCGTTGTCGCCGCCCTAACGCTCGGAGTGGCTTCTGGCGCGCGGGCGTCCTGGACGCTCCCCGACGCGCGACCCAGCACCATCCAGAGCTACATCGACGATCCGACCAAGTGTCCCGAGGCGGCTGCGGGAGGCGGCACGGCGGTCGGGTGCCACATCGTGCTGCCGTGCGGGGAATGGGTCGATGATCTCCCCGGCCACCAGATCACGATCAACAATCGACAGAACATCCGCATCACGGGGTGCGGCATGAACGGGACGACGGTCAAGTTCACCGATCCACCCGCGGGCGGGAAGCTGCTCGTGATCACCGGCGGGAGCCGCTGGATCACGATCGAAGACGTGAAGCTCGAGATCGACTGCTCGGCCGACTGCTCGGGAAACGCGACGTTCGCGGGATTCGTGGACAACGGGAGCGCCGACATCATGTTCGAGCGGGTGCACTTCCATGCCGCGGACCGCTCGAGCAGCTCCGCGTTTGCTCCGTTCCCAGGTGGTCTCCTGCTCGGGACGGGCGCCACGCCGGTCGAGCGGGTCACCGCACACAACTGCAACTTTCACGCGACCGGGTACGGACTGAGCTCCACGAAGTGCGAGGACTGCTGGTTCAACGCGAGCTGGTTCGGCCCAATCACGGATCACAGCCGACCGGTCTACGCGCTCGCGAACAAGGCCACGGGATTCGGCGTGCGGTTCACAAACAACACTTTCGACATGGGCGGAAACGTACAGTCCGGATTGGTGCTCCGATCGCAAACGAGCCCATCCGTCCTGCACACGGCCGCCACGGCGCAAATCATCGGAAACTCATTCGTGAACCTGCGCGACGGCTGGACGGGGCCGGGCGGCTCGAATGCGCAGCTCGCGATTTATATGTACGGATACAATCGGGCGAACATCTCGAACAATCTCTTCGCCTGTGAACCGGAACCGAACAACGCCGAATATGGATGCACGGCCAACGGGATCGCGTTCATCGCGGGAACCGGCAACTGCGGGACGAGCGATGTGTGCAACGAGCAGAATCTGATGTCGGGCAACGTCTTCGACCACGTCGTCGACTCGGGGGCGACCTGTCCAATCTGGTTCGGCGCGTCTGCGGCCCTCAATCGAAATAACGTCATCCATGGCAACGTCTTCGAGTTGGGAAGCGGGAGCGCGGCGGGCGCGAACGGCATCTGCGGCGTCAACGAGCCGCTCAATCCGGACGTGGCCGACAACAGGGCGTTCTAGCCTACGACCGGAGGAGCCCGGACCGACGGGCTTCCTTCCGTCCGCATGACAGACAGGCGTTCACGTCGGAGCGGGCCCCATTCTGCAGCGGTGCGACTGCAGGGCCCGCGCAGCCCTTTGCTACACCCCGCGCGTGCCGACGTTCAGCGCCGCGGGCGACGCCAGCGCCGTGGACCGAGAGAGCCGTTCCGTCGGGCCCGTGCGTCTCCCGCGCGTCGCCGGTCTCGACGGCCTGCGCGCCCTGCTCGCGTGGTGGGTCGTCGTCTACCACGCGCGCGGCTCGCTGTTCTCGGCCGCGTTCGAGGTCCCGCTCGGTCCGCTGGCAGTGCTCTCGCAGGGCACGCTCGCGGTGGACGCGTTCATGATCCTGTCGGGCTTCGTGATCTTCTACCTGCTCGACCGCGAGCACGAGCCGTACCGCGTCTTCGCGCTGCGCCGGCTGCTGCGCCTCTATCCCGTGTATGCCGTGTGCTTCGGCGCGACGCTTCTGCTGCACGGCGCCTACGTCGGGAACCTGCACGCGAACGCGCCGCACCTCGCGCCGGAGCTGCTGGACAGGGTCCTCCACGACGCGGAGCAGCCGGTGCGCGACCTCGGCGCGCAGCTCGCGGTGCACGCGCTGATGCTGCACGGCGCGGTCCCGGAGGCGTGGCTGCACAACGCCGCCGGCGCGTTCCTGATGCCGGCCTGGAGCATCTCGCTCGAGTGGCAGTTCTACCTGGTCGCGCCGCTGATCTTCTGGGGCGTGCGGCGCGGCGGCGCGGGCGCGGCGGCGTGGGCGGCCGTCGCAATCGTCGCGTTCGCGACGCGCGAACGCTGGCCCGAGTTCCGCTTCGACGCGTTCCTGCCGCAGCAGCTGCACTGGTTCGCGATCGGGATCGCGAGCTACTACGCCTACAAGTGGGTCGTGACGTCACCGCGCCCGCCGGCGCTGCTGCGCTGGGCGCCGCACGCGGTGCTGCTCGCCGTCGCCAGCTACCTCGCCGCGCGCAGCGCGCGCTTCGGGCTGCTGCGCGGCACGTCGCCCGGCGACTGGCTCCCGCTCGCGATCTGGGCGTTCACGCTCGCGGCGCTGCTCGCGACCGCCGCCGGCGCGGGCGGGCGCCTGGCCGGAACGACGCGCCGGGCGCTCGCCTGGCCGCCGCTCGAGCGACTCGGCGCGGTGTCGTACGCCACCTATCTCGTGCACTGGCCGCTGTTCACGCTCTGCCAGGCGGCCTTCCGCAGCGCGGCCGGCGAGCCGTCGCCGCCGGCGATGCTGGCGCTGCACGTCGCGATCTCGTTCCCGCTGATCGCGGCGGCGTCGTTCGCGCTGCACCGCTGGGTGGAGAAGCCGGGCATCGAGCTCGGACGGCGGCTCGCGGCGCGCCTGCGCGCCGCGTAGCCCGCGCTAGCTCTGCGAGCCGCCTCCGCCGGCGGCGCTCTTGCGCACCGGCTTGCCCTTCTCGTTCAGCACGTAGAGCTCTTCGAAGGCGACCTGGTTCGCCCAGTGGGCCTTCTCGTTGCGCGTCGTCTCGAACAGCACCGGGCACGAGTCGCAGAAGTGGCTCTTCAGCTGCGGCTCCGCGTCCGAACGGGTCGGGTCGGAGACGATCCGGCGCGCCTGGCGGTACTCCTCGGAGTTCCAGATCTCGGCGAAGGGCTTGTCGAAGACGTTGCCGAACACGCGCGCGTCGGCGCCGGGCGCGTACTGCATGCCCTGGCGGTGCGTGCAGCACGGGATCACGTCGCCGTTGTACTTGATCACGGTCGAGAAGTACGGCCACGAGCAGTGGGGGATCGCCTTCTTCGCGCGCGGCCCGATCACGTCGAAGTTGCCGGGATCGCGATCGGTCCAGTTGTGCAGATCGCCCCAGAAGGTGGTGAACTGCTCGACGCCGAGGTCCTCGCAGATCTTCCGCGCCTTCTCCACCTCGTGGAGATTGTGCTGGAACATGATGTACTGGACCTCGATCAGCGGATACTTCTGGCCGAGCTCGCGCCGCACCTTGCTGACCCGCTCGAGGTTGTTCAGCACGCGCCCGATGTTCCCGCCGACGCGCGTGCGCTGGTAGTTCTCCTGGGTGAGCCCGTCGATGCAGACGGTCAGGTGCGAGAGCCCGCTCGTCACGATGCTGCGGATGCGATCGTCCTTCAGGCCGAAGCTGAAGTTGCTCGACACGTGCACCTGGAGGCCGGCGTCGGCGGCGATGCGGCTCATGCGGTCGAGGTCGGGGTGGACCATCGGGTCGCCGAGGTAGTAGAGCGACACCGCCGTGGCCTTGCCCTTGATCTGGTCGACGATCTTCTGGAACTGGTCGACGCTCATGCGGTGCTTCGGCTCGAAGACCTGCTTCTCCAGCGTCGGGTTGCCGTTGGGATCCGCGTGCACGCACGCCGTGCAGCGCAGGTTGCAGAGCGGCGAGATGTCGATCTTCACGATCGCCGGATAGGCGTTCATGGTCTCGCGCTTCAAGGCGAAGTCCTTCGCCGCGGCGACCATGTTGAAGGCCTTGCGCGCGTTCATCCGGCCGAACAGCCAGGCGCGCCGCCGGGTGACCGCCGAGATCAACGTCTTCGTATCCATGGATCCTCCTGGACGCGGCGTGCGCGCCCCAAGCCCGCGAGCAGCCCGTCAGCCTGCCCGCTGCGCGGGGTGAGTGTCAATAGACCCCACGGGGCGGCAAGCCCTCGGCGGACGCGTGGCGCAGCGCACGGTCAGCGGTCCATCGGCGGCGACGCGGGCTCGCTGGAGCGCGACGCGACGCCGGCGTTGCCGTCCGCCGCCGCCTCGAGCCAGCCCGTGCCGACGAGCGCGCCGGCGAGCGCCTGCGCATACAACGAGTGGCCGAGCTCGTTCCAGTGCGGGTCGTTCTCGGCGTGCACGACGGCGCCGCGCGGCGTGAGATCGCGCAGCCGCACGAGGTCGCCGATGTCGGGCACGCCGGCCGCTTCGCGCACGTCGCGCCCGAAGCCGTAGTCGGCGGTCAGCATGCCGAAGCGCGCGCCCGACTCGCGCGCGAGCCGCTCCATCTCGCGCACCATCGCCACGGTCACGCGGAACACGTGGCTCGTGTTCGACATGTCCGCGGGCCGATCCGTCGCGTCGCCGAAGCTGCCGGCCTCGTTCACCGGCTGCGTCAGCGCGGGAACCGCGACCGCCAGCTCCGTCAGCCACGCCGCGAAGGCGCTGTGGCAGACGAACACGTCGCGCACCCAGAGCAGCGCGCGCTTGCGCCAGCCGACCGGCAGCTCCATCGGCTCGCCCTTCTCGTCGACGCGCAGGTTCGAGACGTACGGGTAGGTGGGAACCGGCACGCCGCGCAGCACGAGCCGGTCGTCCGCGGCGAGCTGGAACCAGGGCTTCCCGTAGCGGCGGTACGGGCGGTGGATCGTCGCGTTGTCGTAGGGATCGTTGTCGATCCACTGGTAGAGGACGATGTCCGGCTGATAGCGCAGCCCTTCGTCCTGCAAGAAGAGCAGGCTCTGGTCGGTGCCCCAGCCGCGCGTGCCGGCGTTGATCACCTCGACGGCGTGGCCCTGCGCGCGCAGCAGATCCTCGAGGACGCGCGTGTAGCGGTCCTCCTCGGCGACCTCGAAGCCCGCGACGCTGGAGTCGCCGATCACGAGCACGCGCACGACGCCCGCCGGCTTCTCGTACGGGATCTCGCGCTCGCGCAGCCCGCGCGAGTTGATGCGGATCACCTGCTCGAAGCCGAGCTTGACGAAGCGCTCCTCCGCGTTCGGCTGGTGGTGCCAGCCCCAGCGGTCGTGATGGCTCCACAGCAGCGATCCGGGCGTCAGCGGCTGCCGGCCGGCCAGGCGCGCGCCGACCTCCCCGATCGCGCAGGTGACGAGCAGGATCAAGATCCATTCCGCGGCGCGCCGGGTCAGCGACGCGGCGGGCTGGCTGCGCGATGCCATCGATGGGACTCCTGGAAGCGAAGCACGGTACAGTACCGGGTTCTCGTCGAACGACCGAGTGGAGGAGCGCGCGCACGTGTGCGGGATTTGCGGATACGCCGGCGACCATCGCCCGGAGCTGCTCGACGCCATGATCGCGGCGATGCCGCACCGCGGACCCGACGGCCACGGCACCTGGCACGACGGCGCCGCCGGCGTCGGACTCGGCCATCGCCGCCTCTCGATCATCGATCTCTCCGAGGCGGGCCGGCAGCCCATGAGCAACGAGGACGGCACCGTCTGGGTCTCGTTCAATGGGGAGATCTACAACTTCCAGGAGCTGCGCGGCCCGCTCGAGCAAAAGGGCCACCGCTTCCGCAGCCACACCGACACCGAGGTCCTGCTCCACCTGTACGAAGAGCGCGGCCCGGACATGCTGCAAGAGCTGAACGGCATGTTCGCGTTCGCGATCTGGGACCAGCGCCGCCGCCAGCTCCTGCTCGCGCGCGACCACGTCGGCATCAAGCCGCTCTACTACCGCGTCGCCGGCGACCGCCTCTACTTCGCCTCCGAGATCAAGGCGCTGCTGCGCATCCCCGAGGTCCCGAACGAGCTGAACGCGGCCGCCGTGCGCCACTACCTGACCTTCCTGTGGGTGCCGGGCGAAGAGACGCTGCTGCGCGGCATCCGCAAGCTCGAGCCCGGCCACTACCTGCTCTGGCGCGACGGCAAGGCGGAGGTGCGTCCCTGGTTCCAGCTCCGCTACGAGCCCGACGACTCCGTCTCCGAGTCGGACTGGATCGAGCAGGTGCACGAGACCTTCGTGCGCACGACGCGTCGCCAGATGGTGTCGGACGTCCCGCTCGGCGCGTTCCTGTCGGGCGGCCTCGACTCGTCGAGCATCGTGTCGTCGATGCGCGAGGCGTTCCCCGACCGCGAGATCACCTGCTACACGGTGCGCTTCGACGCCAACGACATGGCGCGCGACCAGGGCGCCGACGACTACCCCTACGCGCGGCGCGTCGCCGAGGTCCTCGACGTCAAGCTGAAGGGCGTGCTGCTCAAGCCGAACGTGATCCGGCTGCTGCCCAAGATGATCTGGCACCTCGACGAGCCGGACGCCGACCCCGCGATCTTCCCGTCGTACCTGATCTGCAAGCTCGCGCGCGAGGACGGCACCACGGTGCTGCTCTCGGGCACCGGCGGCGACGAGGTGTTCTTCGGCTACCGCAGCCACGTGGCGTACCGGACCTACGAGCGGCTGCGCTGGCTCGGACGCTTTCCGGGCGGCCCCGCGCTCTCCGCGGCGGCCGCCGCCAGCACGGCGGCGCTCGGCGCGCAGAACCGCGTCGCGCGCCGGCTGCGCAAGTTCCAGAAGGGTTTGCACCAGTCCGCGCTCGAACGACACCTCGCGCTCTCCGAGTGGTCGAGCGTGCCGATCCGCGACGAGATCCTGCGGCCCGACGTCGACGGCGCGTCGCTCGCCGACGCGCGCGTCGAGCCCGCCTGCATGCGCAAGTACTACGAGAGCTTCGCGGGACGCGGCGAGCTGAACCGCCATTCGCACCTGCTGATCCAGACGTTCCTCGCGTCGCACAACTTCCTCTACACCGACAAGACGAGCATGGCGGTGTCGGTCGAGACGCGCGTGCCGTTCATGGACGTCGAGCTGATGCGGCTCGCCGCGCGCATCCCCGAGGACTACAAGCTGCGCGGCGCGACGACCAAGTACGTGCTGAAGAAGGCGATGGAGCGCTACCTGCCCGCGTCCGTGCTGTACCGCTCGAAGACCGGCTTCGGCGCGCCGCTGCGCCAGTGGATCGCCGAAGACCTGCACCGCCCGATCGAGGAGCTGCTCGGGCGCAAGCGCGTCGAGGAGCGCGGGCTCTTCGATCCCGCGGTCGTCGAGCGCGTGCTGCGCGAGAACGAGCGCGACGAGGCCGACCACGCCTACCTGATCTACGCGCTGCTCACGCTCGAGCTCTGGCTGCAGACCTACGTGGACCGCCGCGGCGAGGAGGTGACGCTCTGAACGCGGCCGCCGCGGCCGGCTCGCAGGTCCGCCTCGAAGCGCTGCGCCGCGGGCGCGGGCGGGCGCTGCTGGTGCGCCCCGACGGCACGCTCTACGCGTCGCGGCACCTCGCGATCGTGCGCTCGCGCGACGACGGCGCGAGCTGGGAGCGCGTCACGGCGCTGCCGCGCGATCCGCTGCGCCGCGCCGCGGAGTGGTCGCGGCTGGCGTCGCGCCTGCTGCGCCACGAGGTGCGCGCGCTCGCGGAGCTCGACGACGGCCGCCTCGTCGCGGCCAACCGCGTCGGCGTCTTCGCGGGCCGGCCCGGCGACGCGCGGCTCGCGCGCAGCCAGATCGACGACGGCGGCCTGCCGGCGCTGCCGCCGCTGTGCATCGGCGCCGGGCCGGGCGCCGTCGTGTTCGGCGAGTACGGCTCGCCGCGCGGCCGCCCGATGCGGCTGTTCGCCTCGCGCGACGGCGGCGCGCGCTTCGCGCCGGTGCACGCGTTCGCGCCCGGCGAGGTGCTGCACGTGCACAACGTCGTGTGGGACGCCGGCGAGCGACACTACTGGGTGCTGACCGGCGACTTCGACGCGCAGCCCGGCATCGGGCGGCTCTCGTCGGACCTCGCGCGCTTCGAGTGGTTCGTGCGCGGCGAGCAGCGCTTCCGCGCGGTCGACGTCTTCGACTGCGGCGACCGCCTCGTGTACGCGACCGACACGCAGCTCGAGGCCAACTCGCTCGTCTCGCTCGACAAGCGCACCGGCCGCAGCGAGCGCGGCCGGCCCTTCGAGGGCAGCTGCATCTACGCCTGCCGCTTCGGCGCGTGGTTCGCGATCACCACCACGGTCGAGCCGTCGCCGGTGAACCCGTCGCGCGACGCGACGCTCTGGGTGTCGCGCGACCTCGACGCCTGGCATTGCGTGCTGCGCGCGCCGAAGGACCGCTGGCACGCCGACTACTTCCAGTTCGGCTCGCTGGTGCTGCCGCGCGGCCGCAGCGAGCGCGCGACGTTGCACGTCAGCGGCCAGGCCGTGCGCGGGCTCGACGGGCGGCTCGTCACGGGGGCGATCGCGGGTGCAGCCGGCTGATGGACGGCGCCGGCCGCGGCCGCGATACTGCCGGGCTCCCCGCGGCCGCCTGCCGCGCGGAGCGGCCCGCGGGCGGCGCGGACGCGGCGCTCCGGACCTGGGACTTCCGGACCTGGGATGCACGCTTCGATCGGCTTCACCGGGCGGACCAGAAGGCCGATTCGACAGCTCCGGCGCAGCGCCTCGGCAGGTCGCGGCGTCCGGACGCACCGGGGAGTGAGCAGCCGCATGAAGGATGAGGTCGACCCGGGCCGCGCGCCGGGTTTCCAGCTCGCCGGCTCGCCGGTCGCGCGAGCCGCCGCCCCGGACACGCATGCGCCGCGCGCCTGAGCGACCGCTGCGCGTCGTCGCGATCGCTCTCGGCGTCGGCCTCGCCTGGATCGCGATCGAGGCCGTCGTGACCGTCGCGACGCTGCCGGCGCTCTCGCTCGCCGAGCTCGGCACGCGCCTGGTGCGCGTGCTGCCCTGGCACCTCGCGATCTTCGCGGGCTGGGGCGCCGCCTTCGCCCTCGTGCCCGCCGTGCGGCGCATGCAGCCGGCGGGCGTTTGGTGGAGCGTCCTCGGGGCCGGCAGCTTCACCTTCCTCGGCGCGCGCGTCGTCGAGGGCCTGATGCGCAGCGGCGGGCCGACGGCGGCCGCCGTCGGCGTGGTCGCCACCGCGCTCGGGATCGCCGCCGGGATCGCCCTCCTCGCGGCGCTGGCGCGGCTCGTGCCCGCCCGCTGGCGGCGCGGCTGGCACGCCGGGGCCGGCGTCGCCTGGACGGTGGGCTTCGTCGTCTTCCTGGAGCGCGCCGGCTACGAGATCGGGCGGGCCGGCGGCCGTTTGGTGGAGCGTCCTCGGGGCCGGCAGCTTGACCGTCCTCGGCGCGCGCGTCGTCGAGGGCCTGATGCGCAGCGGCGGGCCGACGGCGGCCGCCGTC
>QEVM01000168.1 GCA_003576805.1 Pseudomonadota bacterium
GTCCGAGCCTGCTCGGCGCCGAAGGCGCGCGCGGCGGCGAGTCGCCGCTGCGGCGCATCACCGTCGAGGTGGCGTGGCAGGAAGGCGTCGGCGAGCGCAGCACGCGGCGCACGACCTGGGCGCTCGACGTCGAGGCCGCGAGCGAGGCGCTGGCCGCGATCGCGCAGAGCGCCGCCGCGGGCGCCGGCGGCGCGGGCGGGCAGCCGAACAATCCGCTCGGCGGCGACGACCGCCCGGTGCCCGAGGGCAGCGCGCCGCCGCTGCAGCAGAGGCCGTGATGCGGGCCCGCGCGCGCGCCGGCTTCACGCTGCTCGAGATGCTGGCGGTGATGTTCCTCATCTCGCTGCTCGTCGTCGTCGCGATCGACTTCTATCTCGACCTCTCGCGCGCGAGCAACGCCGCAGCCGAGCAGACGCGCAGCGTGCGCCGCGCGGTCGTGCTGCTCGACCGCGTCGCGCGCGACCTCGAAGGCGCCGTGCTGCTCGTGAAGCCGCCCGACGTCGACCCGCTCGCGCACCCGTGGCTGTTCCTCGCCGAGTCCGAGGATCCCGACGCGGGCGCGGATCGCATCAAGTTCGTGCGCCGCGGCCACGCGCCCGCCAGCACGCAGGCGGCGGAGTCGGACCTCGAGATGGTCGCGTGGATCGCCGAGCCCGGCCTCGAGGGCGACGTCGAGCTGCGCCGCGCGCGCTGGGCGCAGCTTCCCGACGGCCTCGACCGCAGCTTCCCGAGCGCGGAGCAAAGCGACCTCTTCGCGGGCGGGCTCGCGAGCTTCGGCGTCCGGCTTCAGGACGAGAGCGGCGGCTGGACCGGGCGCTGGGACTCGTCGACGCTCGCGGGCGCGAGCGAGCTGCCGATCGCCGCGGAGATCGAGGTGTCGTTCGCGACCGGCGTCGACGGCGAGGTGGACGGTCCCTACGTGCGGCGCGTGCTGCTGCCGCTGCGCCCCCTCGACCTCGCCGCCGAGCTCGCGGAAGCCGCGGGTCAGACGCTGCAAGAGGGCGTGCGCGACGAGGACGGCGACGGCGACATCGACGAGGACGACGCGGAGATCGCCGCCGAGCGCCAGGCGGAGGAAGGCGGCGAGGAAGACGAGGACTGCGTCACCGTCGCGCAGTGTCTCGGCGCGCATCCGGAGATCCAGCAGATGCTGTCCGGCTCGCCGCAGGCGCAGGCGGTCGTGAACGGCTCGATGGGCCAGTGCGCGCGCGACTTCGCGGGCATCGTCGCGGGCCTCGGGCTCGGCGGCCTGCCGCCGGACTGCCAATGAGCGCGGCGACCCGACACCGCGGCGCACGCGGGCGCGAGGGCATCGTGCTCGTCATGGTGCTCTTCTTCGTGCTGCTGCTGACGGCGTCGATCGCGACCTTCCTGCGGCGCGTCGCGATGGACGCGGGCATCGCGTCGCACCGCGACCGCGCGCGCCAGGCGGAGGCGGTCGCGCGCGGCGGCATCCGGCTCGGCGAGGTGCTGCTGCTCGAGGACCTGCGCAACAAGGGCGCGGCGCCGGGGCCCGACAGCCAGCACGACGTCTGGGCGCTCGTGCGCGGGCTCGACCTCGACGACGACCCCGACGTCGAGCTGCGGCTCGAGATCGAGGACGCGGCCGCGCGCGTGAACCTGAACGGCTTCCTGAAGGAGGGCGCCGTCGACGAGAACGGACGCCTCTATCTCGAACAGCTCTTCGCGGGCGTCGTCGCGATCATGCCGGGCCGGCCCGAGGAGAACGCGTACGACCCCGCCGAGCTGGCGCTGCGGCTCGCCGACTGGATCGACGCCGACGACGTCGGCATCGACGGCGCGCCCGAGGACGAGCCGTACGCGCGCCGCGAGCCGCCCTCGTTCCCGCAGAACCGGCCGCTGCTCTCGGTGGACGAGCTGCGCCTCGTCGAGGGCTTCGACGGCCGGCTCGTCGAGGCGCTGCGGCCCTTCGTCGGCGTGTATCCGCTGGTCGGCGGCGGCGGCATCAACGTCAACACGGCGCCGCCGTGGGTGCTGATGCAGCTGCTGCGCGGCACCGACGTCTCCGGGCAGCGCCCGCTCGAAGAGGACGACGTGAAGCGCATCGTCGAGGCGCGCGAGGAGAGCCTGCTGTGCGCCGGCGAGACGCAGGCGCCCGGCTGCATGCCGCTCGCGGAGCTGCTCGAAGGCGAGCAGCTCGCGCCGACGCCGGCGGAACGCTCGAGCGTGTTCGTGGTGCGCGCGATCGCGCGCGTCGTGGATGTCGAGCGGCGCATCGAAGCCGTCGTGGACCGCAGCGATCCCGCCGAGCCCAAACGGCTGTCCTGGCGCGTCGAGTGAGGTATCCATCCGCCATGCTGGGCAAGAGCACGGGGCTCGATCTCGGGAGCCACTCGATCAAGCTGGTCGAGCTGCGGCAGAGCCTGCGCTCGGTCGAGCTCGTGCGGCTGGCGGCGGTTCCCGTCGCGCCCGGCCAGACGCCGCTCGAGGCGCTGCACGGCGCCGCCGCGACGCTCGGCCTCGGCGGCGAGCGCGTCGTCAGCGCGCTGCCGGGCGACCGCGTCGCGCGCCGTCCGATCCGCTTCCCGTTCCGCGACCGCCGCCGCATCGCGCAGGCGGTGCCGTTCGAGATCGAGAGCGAGACGCCCTTCGACCTCGACGAGGTGTTCGTCGACTGGGAGCCGGTCGGCGACGCCGCCACCGGCGCGGAGGTCGTCGCCACCGTCGTGCCGCGCGGCGAGGTCGCGCGCCAGCTCGAGTCGATGCGCGAGGCCGGCGTCGAGACGCGCCTGCTCGAGGTGGAAGGCCTGGCGCTCGCGAACCTCGCGGCGTTCGTGCCGCTCGCCGGCACGCGCCTCGTCGTCGACCTCGGCCACCGCAAGACGACGCTCTGCCTGCTCGTCGAGGGCGCCGCGCGCGCGGCGCGCACGCTGCCGATCGGCGGCCGCGCGCTCACCGAGGCCGTCGCGCGCGACGCCGGCGTCGACTGGGACGAGGCCGAGCGGCGCAAGCACCAGCTCGGCGTGCTGGGCCCCGATCTCGCGCCGGTGTCGCCCGCGGTGGCGCGCACGCTCGAGCGGCTCGTGCGCGAGCTGGTCCGCACGATCGGCGGCTTCGAGTCGGCGCTCGGCATGCCGCCCGAGAAGGCGATCGACGAGATCACGCTGCTCGGCGGCGGCGCGCGCCTGCAGCGCATCGACGACTACCTCTCGGCGCAGCTCGGCATCCGCGCCGCGCGCTTCTCGGTGCCGCCCGGCGAGGGCACCGGCGCGTTCCTCGCCGCCGGCGACCCGCTGCGCTTCGCGCCGGCGCTCGCGCTCGCGCTGCGCGGCACGCTGCGCGCGCGCACGCGCATGAACTTCCTGCAGGCCGAGTTCGCGCCGCGCGTCGACCTGCGGCGCATCGGCCGGCAGCTGCGCTCGACCTTCGTGCTGGCGGCGATCGCGCTGGTGCTCGCGCTGCTCTCGGGCGGCGCGCGCATCGCAGTGCAGTCGCGGCGCGCCAGCGAGCTCGAGTCGCAGCTCGCGGCGATCTGGCAGCAGGTGCAGCCGAACAAGCCGGTGCCCGAGAACGTGTCGCGCGCGCTCGACCAGGAGCTGCGCGCTTCGCAGCAGCGGGCCGACTTCCTCGGGCTCTACGGCGGCAACCTCTCGGCGCTCGACATCCTCACCGAGATCTCGAAGCTCGTGCCGAAGGACCTCGCGGTCGTGTTCGAGGAGATGTCGATCGACGGCCAGGTCGTGCGCTTCCGCGGCCACACGCCGAGCTTCGCCGCCGTGGACCGGCTCAAGACCGCGCTCGCGGCGTTCCCGCACTTCGGCGAGATCCGCGTGGCCGAGATCCAGGCCGACGCGACGCGCGGCGGCAACACCTTCAGCGTGACGATCGGACTCACCAAGGGCGCGAGCGCCGACGCCGCCGGCGCGCCGCCGCCGCGGCCGCCGCGTCCGGCCGGAGGGCGCCGCCCGTGAGCGATCTGTTCGAGCGCATCCGCACCGCGCTCGGCGGCCTCGCGCCGCGCGAGCGCCTGCTGCTCGGCGCGACGGCCGCCATGCTGCTCGTCGCGCTGCTCTGGTTCGCGCTGCTGCGGCCCGCGCTCGCGCACGTTCGCGACGCGGAGGCGCGCGTCGCGAACGCCGAGCGCGACCTCGAGGTGGCGCGCCGGCTGCAGGGCGATCTCGCCGACGTGCAGGGACGCCTCGGCACGGTCGAACGCCGCATCCGCGAAGGCCCGAAGGGCAACATCTTCACCACGCTCGAGGAGCTCGCGCAGAAGTCGGCGGTGAAGGTCGAGTCGATGGAGCCGCAGGCCGCGCCGGCGCAGGACCGCTACCGGGAGACCAAGGTCCAGGTGGTGCTGAAGCAGGTGACGCTCGCGCAAACCGTCTCGTTCCTGCACGGCATCGAGTCGGCGCCGCAGCTGCTGTCGGTGAAGAGCCTGCGCATCCGCACGCGCTCCGAGCAGAAGGAGGACCTGCTCGACGTCACCTTCACCGTCTCGTCCTTCGAGCTGATCTGATGGCGACCGCACAGCCCGAGCTCGCCCCGCCCTTCGGACTGACCGGCGCGCGCCGCGCCCTCGCGATCGCGCTCGCGGCGTCCGTGCTCACCGCGTTCTTCGTCGTGATCGGCTTCCCGTACCACCTCGTCACCGCGCGCATCGAGCGGGCGGTGGAGGCGGCGACGGGCGCGCGCGTCGAGATCGGCCGCTTCGCGATCGGGCTGCACTGGCTGCTGCCGCAGCTGCGCGCGTGGGACGTCGACGTGACGACGCCCGCCGGGCGGCGCCTGCAGCTCGCCCGCGTGCGCGTGCACCCGGCTCCTTCGCTCGCGTGGCTGCGCGGCCGCCCCGCGCTCGCGCTCGCGCTGCGCTCGCCGCTCGGCGAGCTCGACGGCACGGTGGTCGTGCGCGGCGAGCCCGCGTTCCGCGGCGAGCTGCGCGCGCTGCAGCTCGGCCCGCTCGCGCTGCTCGAGTCGATCGCGCCGGGCGCGGCGCTCGACGGCCGCGCCGACGCCGAGATCGACCTCGCGCTCGCCGAGAGCGGGCCCGCGGGCAGCGCGCGCTTCGACGTCGCGAACGGCTCGCTCGCGCTGCCGCTGCTCCCGATCGGTGTCCCCTTCGAGTCGCTTCACGGCGACCTCGTGCTCGGCGGCGACGCGCTCGCGAAGATCGAGGCGCTCGATCTCGCCGGCCCCTTGATCGCGTTCCAGGCGAAGGGCGTGGTCGGCGCGGCGCCGGTCGCGGTGGACGCGCCGCTCGACCTCGACGCGACGCTCGAGGTGCGCGACCCGACCGTGCGCTCGATGATCGGCGGCCAAGGGATCGCGCTCGACGCGTCGGGGCGCGCCGAGCTGCACGTCGGCGGCACGCTCGGCAATCCGAGGCCCGAGAGCGGCCGGCGCGGCGCGCGGCCGCGATGAGCACCGACGCGCTCCAGAAGGTCTTCAAGACGCTCGCCGACTCGACGCGCGTGCGCATCCTCGCGCTGCTCGAGCGCGAAGAGCTCGCGGTGCAGGAGCTGATGGACGTGCTCGGCATGCCGCAGAGCCGCGTCTCGCGGCACCTCGGCATCCTGCGCGAGGCCGGCCTGCTGCGCGACCGGCGCGAGGGCACGTACGTCTTCTACCGCTTCGCCGCGCCGCAGGACGGCGTCTGGCGCGACGCCTGGGAGCTGGCGCGGCGCGCGCTGGCGGGCGATCCGCAGGCCGCGCGCGACGCCGCCTCGCTGGAGCGCGCCGTCGAGGCGCGCGCATCGCGCATCCGCACCTTCTTCGACAGCGTGGGCCCCGAGTGGGACGCGCTGCGCCGCTTCTTCAACGACGACGCGCTGCGCGCGCGCGCCATCGCGCACCTCGCGCCGGCGGGCTGGACGGTGTGCGACGTCGGCACCGGCACCGGCATCCTGGCGAAGGAGCTGGCGCGGCTCGGCCTGCGCGTCATCGCGGTCGATCCGGCGCCCAAGCGGCTCGCCGCCGCGCGCCGCGCGCTCGACAAGGACGGCATCACCAGCGTCGAGCTGCGCGGCGGCGAAGCGCAGGCGCTGCCGCTCGCGGACGGCGAGGTGCACGCCGCGTTCGCGCACATGGTGCTGCACTACGTGCCGCAGCCGGGCGAGGCGATCCGCGAGATGGCGCGCGTGGTGAAGCCGGGCGGGCGCGTCGTGGTCGTCGACTTCGTGCGCCACGAGGCGGAGTGGATGCGCGACGAGCTCGGCCTGCTCTGGCTCGGCTTCCCGCCCGAGGAGATCGAGGGCTGGCTCGCCGCCGCGGGTCTCGCCGGCGTGCGCATCGAGCAGTTCGCGAGCGCGTCGGCGCGCCCCGACCTGCCCGCCACCTTCGTCGCGTCCGCCGAGAAGCATTGAGCGAGGGCGCGCCGCGCCGCATCCGCGCCGTGCTGCTCGACGCGGGCGGAACGCTGATCCGCATGCGCGAGCCCGTCGGCGAGGTGTACGCGCGCATCGCCGCGCAGCACGGCGTGCGCGTGCCGGCGTGCCGGCTCGGCGACGCCTTCCGCCGCGTGCTGCGCGGCGCTCCGCCGATGCCGGCCAGCGACGACGACGCCGAGCGCGCGTGGTGGCGCGGCGTCGTGCGCGCGACCTTCCGCGCCGCCGACCAGATGGTGCGCTTCGACGACTTCGAGGCGTTCTTCGCCGCGCTCTTCGCGCACTATGCGCAGGCCGACGCGTGGCGCGCGATGCCGGGCGCGCACGAGGGCCTCGCCGCGCTGCGCGCGAGCGGCCGCCGCGTCGCGGTCGCGTCGAACTTCGACCAGCGCCTGCACGGCATCCTCGCCGGGCTCGGGCTCGCCGCCTCGCTCGATCTCGTCTGGCTGCCGCGCGACGCCGGCACGTCGAAGCCCGATCCCGCGTTCTTCACCGGCGCGTGCGCGCGGCTCGGCGTGGCGCCCGCGGCCGCGCTCGCGGTCGGCGACGATCCCGAGGAGGACGTCGCCGCCGCGCGCCGCGCCGGGCTCGCCGCGATCGCGGTGGACACGCTTGCTAGTCTCGGCGCTCTTGCGCAGCGCATCGACGCGATCGAGCGCGGCGAAGCCGAGGAGGCTGGATGAGCGGGATGAGCCGGATGAGCGAGATCGACGCAGCGGGCGCCGGCGACCGGTCGCTGGGCTTCTTCCGCGAGCGCTTCGGCGTCGACGAGCGCGCGGTCGAGCGCGCCCTCGGCGTCGCGCTCGAGCGGCGCGTGGACGCCTCGGACCTCTTCTTCGAGTACGCGGTGCAGGACCAGGTCGTGCTCGAGGAGGGCATCGTGAAGACCGGCGAGCGCCACGTCGAGCAGGGCGTCGGCGTGCGCGTCCAGAGCGGCGAACGCCAGGGCTACGCGCACGCCGACGAGATCAGCCTCGCGAGCCTCGAGGGCGCGGCCGCGACGGCGCGCGCGATCTCGGAGTCGCACGGCGCGGCGGGCCCGGTCGCGCTGCGCGGCGGCGCCGCGGGGCGCGACCTGTATCCGGTCGCGACCGCGCCGACCGACGTGCCGGTCGAGCGCAAGGTCGCGTTGCTCGGCGAGATCGACGCCTACGCGCGCGGCCGCGATCCGCGCGTCAAGCAGGTGATGGCCAGCATCGTCGCGCAGCACCGGCACGTGCTCGTCGCGACGCACGACGGCACGCTCGCCGGCGACGTGCGGCCGCTCGTGCGGCTCAACGTGCAGGTGATCGTCGCCGACGGCGCGCGCCGCGAGATCGGCTACCAGGGCACCGGCGGCCGCTACGAGATCGAGCGGCTCTTCGATCCCGCGGTGTGGAAGCCGATCGTCGACGACGCGGTGCGCGTCGGCACGCTGAACCTCGCGGCGGCGCCCTGCCCCGCCTGCACGATGGACGTCGTGCTCGGCCCGGGCTGGCCCGGGATCCTGCTGCACGAAGCGATCGGCCACGGCCTCGAGGGCGACTTCAACCGCAAGAAGACGAGCGCCTTCGCCGACCGGCTCGGCCAGCGCGTCGCGGCGCCCGGCGTCACCGTCGTCGACGACGGCACGATCCCCGGCCGGCGCGGCTCGCTCAACGTCGACGACGAGGGCACGCCGTCGCAGCGCACGGTGCTGATCGAGGACGGCATCCTCGTCGGGTATCTCCAGGACAAGCTCAACGCGCGTCTCATGGGCATGGCGCCGACCGGCAACGGGCGCCGCGAGAGCTACGCGCACCTGCCGATGCCGCGCATGACCAACACCTTCATGCTCGCGGGCGGCGACGATCCCGCCGAGATCCTGCGCTCGGTCGAGCGCGGCCTCTACGCGGTGTCGTTCGGCGGCGGCCAGGTCGACATCACGAGCGGCAAGTTCGTGTTCAGCGCGAGCGAGGCGTACCGCATCGAGAACGGCCGGCTCGGCGCGCCGGTGAAGGGCGCGACGCTGATCGGCAACGGCCCCGACGTGCTGACGCGCGTCTCGCGCATCGGCCACGACCTGAAGCTCGACCTCGGCGTCGGCACCTGCGGCAAGGACGGCCAGTCGGTGCCGGTCGGCGTCGGCCTGCCCACGATCCGCGTCGACGGACTCACCGTCGGAGGAACGGAAGCTTGAGCCAGGCGCCTCTCACCGGAACGGACGCCGTCGAGCGCGCGCTCGCGCGCGCGAAGGCGGCGGGCGCGGCGGACGCCGACGCGATGCTGCTCGAGTCGGACTCGCTGTCGGCGCGCGTGCGCGGCGCCGAGATCGACTTCGTGAAGCAGGCGCGCGAGCGCGTGCTCGGGCTGCGCGTGTTCGTCGCGAAGCGCGGCGGGCTGGCGACCGGCTCCGTGTCGACGAGCGACCTCGCGCCGGACACGATCGACCGCGTCGCCGACGAGGCGGTCGCGCTCGCGCGCGCCACCGCGCCCGATCCGGTCGCGGGCCTGCCCGACGGCGGCTTCGCGAGCGACGCGCCGGAGCTCGGCCTCTTCGATCCCGCGGACCGCGAGGTCGCGGTCGAGGCGCGCATCGACGACGCGAAGCGCGCCGAGGCCGCGGCGCGCGCGCTCGACCCGCGCATCGTGAACTCCGAGGGCTCCGAGGTGAGCGGCGAGTTCCGCCGCGTCGCGTACGGCAACACGCGCGGCTTCACCGGCGCCTACGAGAGCGCCGGGCACTCGCTCTTCAGCGAGCCGCTCGCGCGCGAGAACGGCTCGATGCAGCGCGACTACTGGCTCACCGCGGCGCGCCGCATCGACCGCCTCGAGGATCCCGCCGCGGTCGGCCGCCGCGCCGCCGAACGCGCGCTGCGCCGGCTGAACGGGCGGCGCGTGCCGACCTGCGAGGTGCCGGTGATCTTCGAGCCGCTCGTGGCGCGCAGCCTGCTCGGGCACGTCGCGGGCTGCGTGTCGGGCGGCGCGATCTACCGCGAGGCGTCGTTCCTCGCCGGCCGCCTCGGCGAGCGCATCGCGAGCGAGCTCGTCACCGTCGTCGACGACGGCCGCCTGCCCGGCGGACTCGGCAGCCGCCCCTTCGACGGCGAGGGCCTGCCGACGCGCCGTAACGTCGTGCTCGAGGGCGGCATCCTGAAGACGTACCTGCTCGACGGCTACAGCGCGCGCAAGCTCGGCATGCAGAGCACGGGCAGCGCGGCGCGCGGCGCGGCGGGCGCGCCGTCGCCCTCCTCCACCAATTTGTGGTTGGAGCCGGGCGCGCTCTCGCCGGAGGAAATCGTGCGGCGCACCGAGCGCGGCCTGCTCGTGACGGAGCTGATCGGGATGGGCTTCAACGCGGTGACGGGCGACTACTCGCGCGGCGCCGCGGGGCTGTGGATCGAGGACGGGCGCATCGTGCACGCCGTCGAGGAGATCACCATCGCGGGCCACCTCGGCGAGATGCTAGCCGCGATCGACCTGGTCGGCAGCGACCTGCTGTGGGCGGGCGCGACGGCGGCGCCGACCGTGCGCGTCGCGCGCATGACGGTGGCGGGGAGCTGAGCCCCTGAGCGAAGCGGCCAAGCCGATGGGCACGATGCTGGGCACCACGCTGCCCGACGTCGACGTCTGGTCGGAGCGCGTCACCGTCGCGCTGGGGCAGAACCCCGGGCTCTTCACCGGCCCGGGCACCAACACGTATCTCGTCGGCAGCGGGCGCCGGCGCATCCTGCTCGACACCGGCTCGGGCGCCGACGCCTATCCCGACGTGCTCGCGCGCGCGATGCAGCGCGCCGGCTGCGACGCCCTGCAGGAGATCGTGCTGACGCACGCGCACGTCGACCATCTGGGCGGCGTCGCGCAGGTGCAGGCGCGCTGGGGCCCGCTGCGCGTGTCGAAGCTGCCCGATCCCGAGGACGCGCCCGCGCTCGGCTTCGCGCCGCTCGCCGACGGCGCCGTCGTGCGCACCGAAGGCGCGACGCTGCGCGCCGTCCACACGCCCGGCCACGCCACCGACCACCTCTGTTTCATCTTGGAGGAAGAGGACGCGCTCTTCTCGGGCGACAACGTGCTCGGCATCGGCACGACGGTGATCCCGAGCCACGGCGGCGACCTGCTCGACTACATGCGGTCGCTCGAGCGCATGCTGGCGCTCTCGCCGCGCCGCATCTATCCGGCGCACGGGCCGCTCGTCGAGGACGGCGCGCAGAAGCTGCGCGAGTACATCGCGCACCGCGACGCGCGCGAACGGCAGATCCTGGCGGCGCTCGCGCAGGGCGACGCGGCGATCGCGGCGATCGTGAAGCGCGTCTACGTCGACGTGCCCGAGGCGCTGCACGCCGCCGCGGGACACTCGGTCGCGGCGCACCTCGGCAAGCTCGAGCGCGAGGGGCGCGTGCGGCGCCTGGATGCGCGCGCGCCGCTCGAGGCCGTCTGGAGCCGCGCGTGAGCGCGCCGCTCGCCGAGCGGCTGCGCAGCGCGGACCCGCGCGAGCGCGCCGCCGC
>QEVM01000169.1 GCA_003576805.1 Pseudomonadota bacterium
CTGCAGGCCGCGCAGCCGCGGCCGCCCGAGCAGGTCGCGGCGGTGCGGCGCGCGCTCGTCGCCGAGCGCGCGCCGTTCCCGCTGCGGCCGGTGCTCGGCGCCGCGATGGCGCTCGCCGCGATCGCGGGGATCGCCGCCGCGTTCGGATCCGGCGCCGGAGACGACACGGGAGCGCGTTGAGCGCGCCGGCTACATCAGCATCCGGCGCAGCTTGCCGAGCGGGCTGCCGCTCATCAGCGCTTCCTTGCGGTCGCGCACGCGCTCGCCGAGCTCCTTGAGATCGATCCCCGACTTGCGCGCCTTCGGGAACATCTCGTTCTGCTCTTCCTTCACGTGGTGCTTCACGTACTCGCCGAGCACCTTGACGGTCGCGTCGAACATCTCGTCGTCGGCCGACATCGCCTGGATCTTCGCGATCAGGTCCTTCGCGGACTGGTGCTCGACGGTCGCCTCGTTCACGAGGTCCTCGTCGCCGGTCGCCTCGCGCACGGCCGGGTAGAACAGCTCCTCCTCCACGCACGCGTGGATCTGGAGCTCCATGCAGACCTGCTCGGCGAGCTTGGACTTGCGATCGTTGCCGCGCGTGTTCTCGAAGCGGTCGAACAGGCCCTGGACGCGCTCGTGGTCCTCGCGGAGCAGCGCGAGGACGTCGGGCCGGCGGGCCTGCGCCGCGGATGCGCGGCGGGGCGCGGAGCGCGACCTCGAACGCGAGCGGGACGCCTTCTTCTTCGATGCCTTGCGAACGTTCTTCTTCTTGGCCGCCACAGTGGGTCTCCACCCGTCCCCACTTCTCAGTGGGTAGACGAAGCGGGGGCCTGCGTCGCGCGCTGGAATGAAGTTGAAACACGTTCTAGTTTTCGCGCATGGACTTCCGCGACTCCCCTCGTGAGGCCGCCTTCCGCGCCGAAGCGCGCGCCTTCCTCGAAGCCCACAAGCCCGCGCGCTGGGAGCATCCCTTCGCGGAGGACGTCGACGAGCACGCGCTGCTCGCCGGCTCGAAGGCGTGGCAGCGCACGCTCTTCGAGAACGGCTGGGGCGCGATCCTGTGGCCGAAGGAATACGGCGGGCGCGGCGTCGGCCCGATCGAGGCGATCATCTGGAACCAGGAGCTCGACCGGCTCGGGCTCGGCGAGTCGATCTTCGTAGTCGGCACCGCGATGGCGGGCCCGACGATCATCGCGCACGGCACGCCCGAGCAGAAGGCGCGCTTCCTCGAGCCGCTCGCGCGCGGCGACGAGATCTGGTGCCAGCTCTTCAGCGAGCCGGGGGCGGGCTCGGATCTCGCGGCGCTCTCGGCGCGCGCCATCAGAGACGGCGATCACTGGGTCGTGACGGGCCAGAAGACCTGGTGCTCGGGCGCGCACTACGCGGACTGGGGAATCCTGCTGGTGCGCAGCGATCCGAGCGTGCCCAAGCACAAGGGCATCACGTATCTGCTCGTCGACATGAAGTCGCCGGGCATCGAGATCCGGCCGCTCAAGCAGATGTCGGGCGGCTCTCACTTCAACGACGTCTTCCTGAACGAGGTGCGCATCCCCGACGCCAACCGGCTCGGGCCGGAGCACTTCGGCTGGCAGGGCGCGATGACGACGTTGTTGAACGAGCGCATGGCGCTCGGCGGCACGTCGGGCTTTTTCTCCTTCGACGCGCTCGCCGAGCACGCGCGCGCCCACAAGGAACGCATCGACGGCGTGACGCGCGACCAGCTCGCGCGCCTCTACGTGTGGAACAAGGCGCTCGACCTGCTCAACGCGCGCGTCGTGACCAAGCTCGGGCGCGGCCAGATCCCCGACGCCGAGTCGTCGGTGATGAAGCTCGCGCTCGGGCGCATCCTCACGCTCGGCGGCGACCTCGGCCTGCGCGTCGCGGGGCCCGACGCGCTGCTGCGCCGCGGGCCGTGGCAGCACTCGTTCCTGACCGCGCCCTCGCTGCACATCGCGGGCGGCACCGACGAGATCCAGAAGAACCTCGTCGCCGAGCGCGTGCTCGGATTGCCGCGCGAGGCGCGCAGCGACCGCGACGTGCCGTTCGAGGCGCTGCCGAAGGCCTGAGCCGCGCTCGAATTGCGGCTCGAGCCCCGGCCACGGCTGGCCGATGCGGCGTCGTCATGGCTGCGCTCCACGTCATCGGCTTCGGCGCCTTCGTGATCGCGAGCTTCGCGGTCGGCGCGCGCCTGCTGCTGCTCGCGCGCCGCACGCGCCAGGCGGCCGAGCTCTCGATCGGCGTCGCGTTCCTCGCGGGCGGCGGCGCCGGATACCTGCTCGTCATGCTGAGCACGGGCGTGCGCGTCCTCTCCGGCCCGGCCGCCGCGGCCGCGCTGCTCGCCGGCTCGGCGTGCCTCGCGATCGGCGTCGTGTCGCTCGCCGTCGGCGTGCGCGCGATCTTCCGGCCGGGCGACGTTTACGCCCGCCGCGGGATCGCGCTGCTCGCCGCCGCGCTCGCCGTCTCGCTGCTCGGACGCTGTCTCGAGCCGATGCGCATGCCGTCGGCGCCGTGGATCTTCTGGACGTCGAGTCTCGCGTCGTGCGCCGCATACGCCTGGAGCGCGGCCGAGTCGATCCACTACGCCGTGACGCTGCGCCGCCGCGTGCGGATCGGCCTCGCCGAGGCGTGGATCGCGAACCGTTTCGCGCTCTGGGGCGTCTCCGGGTGCGCCGCGGTCGCGATGCACGCGATCAGCATGTTCGGACGCGCGCAGTTCGGAACGGCGCCGGTGCCGCCCGCGCTGCTCGCGGCGGCCTCGCTGCTCGGCGTCGTCGCAGCCGGCGGCATCTGGCTCGCGTTCTTCCCGCCGCGGCGGGTGCGGAGCCGCGCGCAGCTATCCTGACCGGCGTGCCGATCTACCGCCTGGGAGACGCGCTCGCCTTTCCTCCGCCGGAGGAGGCGGAGCCGTCCGGGCTCTTGGCGGTGGGCGGCGACCTCGAGCCGGACCGGCTGCTGCTCGCGTACTCGATGGGGATCTTCCCGTGGCCGCTCGTCGAGCGGCCGCTGCTGTGGTTCTCGCCCGAGCCGCGCATGGTGCTGCGCCCGCGCGAGCTCGAGGTTTCGCGCAGCTTGCGCAAGACGCTGCGGCGCGGCGTCTACGAGGTGCGGCTCGACACCGCCTTCGCGCGCGTCGTCGCGCGCTGCGCCGAAATCCCGCGGCGCGGCGAGGCCGGCACCTGGATCACGCGCGACATGGCGGCCGCGTACGCGCGCCTGCACGAGCTCGGCTACGCGCACTCGGCCGAAGCGTGGCAGGACGGCGAGCTGGTCGGCGGGCTCTACGGCGTGTCGCTCGGCGCGAGCTTCTTCGGCGAGTCGATGTTCGCGGATCGGCCCGACGCTTCGAAGGTCGCGTTCGTGCGGCTGGTGCAGCAGCTCGCGGCGTGGCGCTTCGACCTGATCGACTGCCAGGTGCACACCGAGCACCTCGCGCGCTTCGGTGCGCGCGAGTGGTCGCGGCGCCGCTTCCTGGCCGCGCTGCGCAAGTCGCTGGAGGCGTCCACGCGGCGCGGGCCGTGGAAGCTCGAGCCGGCGCTCGACGCGAACGACGAGGACGGCGGCGCGTGAGACTGCGCGCGCCGCTGCGCCGAATCGCCGTCGCGCTGCTGCTCCTCGCGGCGCCCGCGCGCGCGGAGGTGGGACGGCCCGGCTCCATCTCGGTGCCGATTCCGCCGCCGTCGTCCGAGCCGCTCGTGCGACAGGGCGAGCGCTGGGTCGCGCAGTGGGTGCGCGCGCTGCGCGACGCGCCGGACCGCTACGACGCCGCCGCGATCGCCGCGGCAGCGGCCGCCGCCGCGGCGCCCGGCGAGCCGCGCGAGCGCTTCTTCGAGCGCATCGCGCTCGCGGTCGGCGTCGCCTACTACGACTTCGCGCCGGTCGGCGCGCGGCACGACGACACGGCTCGCTACCGGCTGCCGTTCCCGCTCGACGAGCCGTGCTTCCTCGCACAGGGCGTGAATGGGCGCTTCACGCACACGGGCCGGGCCCGCTACGCCTTCGACTTCGCGATGCCGGTCGGCTCGGCCGTGCTCGCGGCGCGCGAGGGCACCGTCGTGCGCGTGCGCGACGGCTCGCGCGAAGGCGGGCTCGAGGAGCGCTACGGCGGCGCGGCGAACGAGGTGATCGTGCTGCACGCCGACGGGACGTTCGCCAGCTACGTGCACCTCTCGCCGGGCATCGCGGTGCGCGAGGGCCAGGCGGTGAAGCAGGGCGACCGCATCGCGGCGAGCGGCAACACCGGCTACACGGCGGGCCCGCACCTGCACTTCGACGTGGCGCGGCGCGTCGAGCCGGGCCGCACCGAGACCGTTCCGATCCGCTTCGGTGTCGGATCGCCGCAGGGCTTCGTGCCGGAGCAGGGGCAGTTCTACGGCGGCAAGCCGAAGCGGACGGTCGCGCTCGCGGTGTCGGCGAACGGCGCGCCGGTCTCCGAGCAGGCGCCGCTGCAGCTCGCGCCCGGAGCCGAGGCGCAGCTCCAGGTCTCGCTGGCCGCGCCGGGCGCGCCGCCCGCCGACGTGACGCGCGCGGCCGCGACGCAGTTCTTCTCGCCGACGGGCTGGGCCACGACGGTGGACGCGCACGGCGCCGTCACCGCGTCGCCGACGCCCGACTACGCCGCCGCGTACGCGAAGATCGCCGCGAGCGGCGCGTTCGGCCCGCCGGGCTGGGGCGTCGTCGTGGTGCGCTACGAGGACGCGGCGAAGGGGCACTTCGGGTTCGCGAGCGTTCCGGTCGTGGTCGGCGATGCCGCCGCGCGCTGACCCCGCCGCCGCGCTGCTCGCGAGCTCCGACGCGCTGGTGCGCGCGCTCGCGCGGCTGCGCTTCGGCGCGCCGGTGACGCACGTCTACCAGCCGCTCGTCTACGCGCGCCCCGCCTGGAAGGCGTACCTCGAGCGCTGGGCGGGCGGGCCCAAGGAGGTCGTGCTGATCGGCATGAATCCGGGCCCGTTCGGCATGACGCAGACGGGTGTCCCGTTCGGGGAGGTCGGGCTCGTGCGCGACTGGCTGGGCATCGACGCGCCGATCGGCCGCCCCGCGCGCCAGCACCCGAAGCGTCCGATCGAAGGCTTCGCGTGTACCCGCAGCGAGGTGTCGGGGGCGCGCCTGTGGGGCTGGGCGCGCGACCGCTTCGAGAAGCCCGAGCGCTTCTTCGCGCGCTTCTTCGTCGCCAACTATTGTCCCTTGGTGTTCCTCGAAGAGAGCGGCCGCAACCGCACGCCCGACAAGCTGCCCGCCGCGGAGCGCGCGCCGCTCGAGCGCGCCTGCGACGCGGCGCTGCGGCGCACGATCGAGATCCTGCGGCCGCGCGTGGTGGTCGGGGTCGGACACTTCGCGGAGTCGCGCGCGCGCCAGGCGCTCGGCGACGCGGGCGTCGCGATCGGACGCATCCCGCACCCGAGCCCGGCGAGCCCGGCCGCCAATCGCGGCTGGGCGCAGCAGGCCGAGCGCGCGCTCGCGGAGCTCGGCATCCGGGCATGATGCGCGCCGCGCTCGCGTCGTGGCTGCTCGCGGGGCTCGTCGCGAGCGCCGTCGCGGCCCAGCCGATCCGGCCGCGCATCGCGAACGGCGTGACGACCGCCGAGTGGCCCGACGTGGGCATGCTGCTCACCAACGAGAACACCTGCACGGCGTCGTTCGTCGGCTGCCGCACGGCGCTGACGGCCGCACACTGCGTGTGTCAGCCGGGCGGAACGGGCGCGCCGTGCGGCGGCGGCGAGGCGGTGATCGCGCCCGCCGCCGCGCTGCTGTTCGCACCGCAGGGCGGCGTGTTCGCGATCGAGTCGATCCGCGTGCCGGACGACTACGCGTTCGGCGTGCGGGGCGACGTCGCGGTGCTCGAGCTCGACGCGCCGCTGCGCGGCGTGCGCCCGCGCCGCATCGCGCTGGACGGACGCCCGCCGCCCGGCACGCGCGCGACGATCGTCGGCTGGGGCCGCACGGAGGACGCCGCGGGCGACGCCGGCTTGAAGCGCGCCGGCGCGGTCGACACGACCGCGTGCGCGCCGTTCGCGATCGACGACGCCACGCACCTGTGCTGGTCCTACGCCGAGCCGATCGGGTTCCCCGGCACCGACTCGAACACCTGTCCCGGCGACTCGGGCGGGCCGCTCTTGTGGAACACGGGCGCGGGATTCGTGCTCGCGGGCATCCACTCGGGCGGCTTCGGCGACTCGTGCGCGGCGCCGGGCGCCAGCTTCGACACGGACGTGCACGTCGTGCGCGACTGGCTGCGCGCGCAGGCGGGCGTCGACCTCGACGCCACCGCGTGCGGCGACGGCGGCCAGGTCGGCGACGCGGGCGTCGGCTCGGTGGCGTTCTCCGGACCGGGCACGTCGTCGGCGACGCACGCGTTCGGCGTGCCGGCCGGCACCAAGCTGCTGCGCGTCGGGCTCAACGGCGTGCAGACCGGCAGCCTCGACCTCGTCGTGAGCCCGGGCGCCGCGCCGTCGCCGGCGAACGCCGTCTGCGCGTCGGACTTCGCGGGCAACGAGGAGCTGTGCGAGATCCAGGATCCCGCGCCCGGCACGTGGTCGGCGCTGGTGCAGGTTCCGGCCGGCGCCGCCGCGTATCAGCTCTGGGTCACGACGCTGCCCGAGGATCCGCCGCCGCCCGCGCCGCTGCCCGGCGCGCTCTTCGTCGCGAGCTTCGCGGGCGACGAGGTCGGCCAGCTCGACGGCGCGAGCGGCGATCGCTGGGTGGCGTCGTCGCGCCTGCGCGGCAGCGGCCCCGCGCTCGACGGCACCGAAGGCCTCGCGCGCGAGGCCGACGGCGGCGTGCTGGTCGCGAATCCCTTCGGCCGCAACCTGCTGCGCGTGGACCCGGCGAGCGGCGATCGCACGCTCGTGTCGGGCTGCGCCGACGCCGCGTGCGCGTCGGCCGCGGGCGCCGGCGCCGCCTTCCTCGCGCCGCGCTTCGTCGCGCTCGCCGCGGACGGCGACCCGCTCGTCGCGGACCGCTCGACGCCGGGGACGTACGCGGTCGTGCGCGTCGACCGCGCGAGCGGTGATCGCAGCGTGGTGTCGGGATGCGCGGACGCCACGTGCGCGCAGACGATCGGCGCGGGGCCCGCGATCGGGCGCCTGCTCGGGATCGCCGTCGGCGCCGGCGACGCGATCTTCGTCGCCGACGACCTCGCCGTCTTCCGGATCGATCCGCTGAGCGGCGATCGCACGCGCGTCTCGGGCTGCCTCGACGAGGCGTGCGCCGGCGCCGTCGGCACGGGCCCGAGCTTCGGGCGGCCGGCCGACGTCGCCGTGGACGGCGACGGCGCGCTGCTCGTGACCTATCGCGTCGAGGGCGTTCCGTTCGGCGCGCTGCGCCGGGTCGATCCCGCGAGCGGCGATCGCACGCTCGTGTCTGGCTGTGAGGACGCCGCGTGCAACGTGCTGCGCGGCGCCGGACCCGCCTTCGTGGACCTCTTCGGCGTCGCCATTGCGCCGGGCGGCGGCGTCCTCGTCACCGACGGCGAGCTCGACGCGGTGCTGCGCGTCGACCGCGCCAGCGGCGATCGCACGCTGGTGTCGGGCTGCGCCGACGCCGTCTGCTCGTTCGCGGCCGGCGACGGCCCGCGGCTCGCCGAGCCGCTCGACGTCGTCGCGGTGCCGGAAGCGGACTTCGCGAGCGCGGCGGCGCTCGCCGCGCTCGCCGCGCTCAGAAGCCCAAGCGGTCCGCGATGCGCGCGCGGTGCCAGAGGGGATCGCCGAAGAGCAGCTCGGCGGCCTTGGCGCGGCGGAAGTAGAGGTGGCAGTCGAACTCCCAGGTGAAGCCGATGCCGCCGTGGATGTGCACGTTCTCGGCGGCGGCGCGGGAGAAGGCTTCGTTGCAGCACGACTTCGCGACGCTCGCCGCGTCGGCGAGGTCGCCGGCGGCGACGCCCTGCTGCGCGGCGGTCCACCACGACCAGTACGCGGCGGAGCGCGCGGTCTCGAGCTCGAGCATCACCTCGGCGGCCTTGTGCTTGATCGCCTGGAAGGCGCCGATCGGGCGGCCGAACTGGATGCGCCCCTGCGCGTAGGCGACCGCCGCCTCGAGGCAGCGCGCCGCCGCGCCGGTGCACTCGGCGGCGAGCGCGATCGCGGCGAGGTCGAGCGTGCGCGCGAGCGGCGCGGCGCCGGCGCCGGCGTCACCGATCAGCGTCGCCGGCGCGGCGTCGAGCTCCAGCGTCCCCAGCTTCCGCGTGAGGTCGAGGCCGTCGCTCGCCTTCACCGCGACGCCCGCCGCGTCGGCGCGCACCGCGAGCAGCGTGACGCCGGCCTCGCCGCGGCTGCCCGGCTCGCGCGCCGCGACGACGAACCAGTCGGCGTTCGGCGCATCGAGCACCGCGACCTTGCGGCCCGACACCGTCCAGCCTCCGCCGCTGCGCGCGCAGGTCGCCTCGACCTCGCCCGCGCCGTGACGCCCCGACGCCTCGAGCACCGCGAGCGTCGCGATCGCCTCGCCCGCCGCGAGGCCCGGCAGCCACTCCGCCTGCTCCGCCGCGCTGCCGGCGCACTGCACCGCTTGCGCCGCCAGCACCGCGCTCGCGAGGAACGGTCCGCCCGAGAGCTGGCGGCCCATCTCCTCGAGCGCGATGCCGAGCTCGAGGAAGCCGAAGCCCTGCCCGCCGTGCGCCTCCGGGATCGCGAGCCCCTGCAGCCCGAGCTCCGACGCCATCTGCTTCCAGGTCGCGCGATCGAAGCCGGCCGGCGTCTCGGCGAGCTTGCGCACCTCGGCGACCGACCAGCGCTCCTCGAGGAAGCGCCGCAGCATCGCGCGAAACTCGTCTTGTTCGTCGCTGAAGGCAAAATCCATGGTTCTTCGAGTGCGCTCCGTTCGGGGTCGGTGGTGTGCGACGGCGAGCCTTATGGGTTCGGCCCGCTCGCCTTCGGCTCGCTACGGCGGAAACGGGGCTCGGTGCCGCGAAGTTGCGCGGCGATTCATTTGCGGCGGCTTCAGATGGCTCGTTCGCGGCCTTCCCAGTAGGGGTCGCGGAGCTTGCGCTTGTAGAGCTTGCCGTTGGGGTCGCGCGGCATCTCGGCGATGAAGTCGATCGACTTGGGCGTCTTGTACTTGGCGAGGCGGTCCTTGCACCAGCCGAGCAGCTCGGCCGCCAGCGCCGGACCGGGCTCGACGCCCGCCGCCGGCTCGATCACCGCCTTCACCTCCTCGCCCCACTCCTCGTGCGGAATGCCGAACACGGCGACGTCGCCGACCTTCGGGTGCGAGAGGAACTCGTTCTCGATCTCGGCGGGATAGATGTTGACGCCGCCCGAGATGATCATGTCGGACTTGCGATCGCACAGGAACAGGTAGCCGTCGGCGTCGAGATAGCCGACGTCGCCGACGGTGAAGAAGTTCTCGATGCGGTTCTTGCGCGTCTTCTCCTTGTCCTTGTAGTACTCGAAGTCGGCGGCGCCGAGCTTCATGTAGACGGTGCCGATCTCGCCGGGCGGGAGCTGGCGTCCGGCGTCGTCGTAGATGCGGACCTCGGCGCCGGCCCACGGGCGGCCGACCGTGCCGGGCTTGCGCATCCACTCCTCGGCGCGGACCAGCGTGCCGCCGCCCTCGGTCGCGGCGTAGTACTCGCAGATCGCCGGGCCCCACCACTCGATCATGCGCTTCTTCACGTCCACCGGACACGGCGCGGCGGCGTGCACCATGCAGCGCACCGACGACACGTCGTAGCGGCGGCGCACCGCCTCGGGCAGCCCGAGCAGGCGGTGGAACTGCGTCGGCACCATGTGGCTGGTCGTGACGCGGTACTTCTGGATCGCCTCGAGGCACAGCTCCGGCGACCAGCGCTCCATCAGCACCACGGCGTGCCCGTAGTGCAGCGACGTCGACGAGAACACCAGCACCGCCGTGTGGTAGAGCGGCGAGCCGCACAGGTGGACGTTGGCGTCCTCGGGCTGGATGCCGAACATCGCGAAGAAGCCGGTCAGCAGCGTCGCGGCGATGTCGGGGTCGATCGGCGGCAGCGGGCGGCGCACGCCCTTCGGCCGGCCCGTCGTGCCCGACGTGTAGTTCATCACCGCGCCGGCCGCGCGGTCCGCCGGCGGCGTGTCGGGCTGTCCGGCGCCGATGTCCGCGAACGGCCGGAAGCCCGCGATCGCGCCGACCGCGAAGCAGCGGTCCTTCGCGAAGCCGATCTCCGCCGCCGCCTTCGAGGCCGCGTCGCCGAAGCGCTCGTGCGCGACCAGCACCTTCGCCTCGCTGTCCTGCACGATGTACGCGATCTCGGGCGCGGTGAGGTGCCAGTTGATCGGCACGAGGTACATGCCGGCCTGCGCGACGGCGAGGTAGAGCTCGAAGATCGCCGCCTCGTTGGGCAGCACGGCGGCGACGACGTCGCCCTTGCCGAGCCCGAGCGCGCGCAGTCCGTGCACGATGCGGTTGCAGGCGGCGTGCAGCTCGCCGCGCGTCCACTCGCGCCCGTCCGGCTCGACCAGCGCGAGCTGGCTCGGATCCTTCTGCGCGTACGTCCAGAAGCCGTGGTCGGCCATCGTCGTCTCCTGTCAGCTCGGGGTCCGGTCCCAGCTCGGCGCCGCGCCGGCGAGCGCCGAGTCGAAGTCCTCGGAGCCGGCGCGCGTGAGATCGGCGCCGCTGCCGTCGTCCACCGACAGCACGACGCGCAGGCGCGGGAGCCGGCTTCGCGCGGCGGCGACGCACGCGGCCGCGCCGCGCGCGTGCACGAGCGCCGTCGCGGCCGCGCGCTCGAGCGCC
>QEVM01000009.1 GCA_003576805.1 Pseudomonadota bacterium
CGGCGCGGTGGCGCGCGCGCTCGCCGCGGCGGCGCTGCCGGCGGCCCTGCTGCTCGCGCCGGTGTACGGGCCGCGCGTCGTCGAGAGCGGCTCGCTGCTCTCGATCGTGCGCGGCGGCGATCCCTCCGACGCGCAGGGCAGCGAGATGGCGGCGCAGCCGCCCGGCGTGCGGCACGTCGCAGACTACTTCCTGGTGCCGATCGCGACGTTCCTCGCGCCCTTCAAGGACGCGCCGGGCATGGTGCGCTCCGTGCCGGGCCTCCTCTACGCGTCCACCTGGGCGGACGGCCACGGGCAGTTCCTCCCGGTGCGCGTGCCGGCCGTGGTCGGCGCGGCCGCGGTCGGCTCGCTGCTCGGCCTCTTCCCGACGGCGCTCGCGATCGCGGGCCTCGTGCGGATCGCGCGGCGGCGCGCGTTCGCGGGCACGGCGCCCGCGCTCGCGTTCGGCGCGCTGCTTGTCGTCGCGCTGCTGGTGCAGACGTGGGTCGTGCCGGTCTACTCGGCGGTGAAGGCCAGCTACCTGCTGTCGGCGTCGATCGCGGCGGCGATCGCGCTCGCCGCGGGTCTCGCCGCGCTCGCCGGTCGCGGCCGCGCAGCCGCACGCGCGGCGCTGCTCGGAGTCGGCGCGTACGCGACCTTCCTCACCTGGTACGGGTGGTGGTCGTGAGGCGCCGCGCGGCGATCCTCGCCTGTGTCGCGCTCGCGCTCGCCTGCGGCGGTGCGCCGTCCGAGCCGGGCGCCGTGGCGGACGCGTACTTCCGCGCGCTCGGGCGCGATCCGATGCGGACGCTCCCGCTCCTCGCCGCCGCGTTCCACGCTTCGCACGGCCTGCACGTCGTCACGGCCGGCGAGGCCGCCGCGCTGCGCAGCGGCGCGACCGCGCCGGAGGCGGCGCCGGGGGAGGCCGCGCTCGACCGCTTCCAGCTCGGCTGGCTCGGCGTGCAGGCGCGGCCCGGCTATCGCGAGGCGGCGGCGGCGCTCCGCGTCGAGCCGACGCCGGCGCGCGTCGCCGGCAATCGCGCCGAGGTCGCGGTGCGCGTGCGGAGCGCCGAGGGACCGCCGTTCGAGCAGCGCTTCACGCTCGCGCGCGGAGCGGACGGCGCCTGGCGCATCGAGGCGATCGCGCAGAGCGGCGTCGTGGCGGCGAACGAGATGGCGGCCTTCGTGGCGAGCCCGAGCGAACGCGCCCGGCGCGCGCTCGAGCAGCGGCTCAAGCGCCGTTGACGGAGTCGTCGGCGCGGCGCGCGACGGCGAGCATCGACATCCCGACGCGCAGGCCGAGGCGCTGCTCGAAGCGCACCCACGGCACCAGCCAGTCGTTGAGGCGCGCCTGGAGGCCGGGCACCGCGCGGCGCCGCAACACCACGGAGTTGAGCCACCAGCCCGGGATCCCGAGCGCGTTGAGCGCGGCGAACTCTTCGAGCGCGAAGCCCGCCTTCGCGAGCTTCTCTTCGATCTCCGCGCGCTCGTAGCGGCGGTGGTGATGGATCGCGCGGTCCATCTCGCCGTAGAGCGCCCGCAGCATCGGCACGACCAGCACGAGCCGCCCGCCCGGCGCGAGCAGGTCGTGGATCTGGCGCAGCGCCGCGACGTCGTCCTCGACGTGCTCCAGCACGTTGGCGCACACGACCGTGTCGAAGCGCTCGCCCGCCAGCTCCGGCGCGGGCTCGCCCAGCGTGAGCGGGCGCACGGCGACGTGCTCGTAGTTGGAGAACATGCGCGCCAGCATGTCGCGGTAGTCGGCGCGCGTGTCGGTCACGACGAGGCGCTTCGCGCCGAGCAGGTTCCGGCTGATGCCGCCGGTGCCGGACCCGATCTCGAGCACGCGGCCCGACACGTGCGGGCGCATCTTCGACCACAGGAAGCCGTTGTAGCGCTGGAGCGAGTCGACGCGGCGCAGCGTCGTGAGGCCCGGGTCGTCCGACGCCATCGAGTGTCGGAGGATCAGCCAGAGCGCCTGCACGCCGTCGCGCCAGCCGATCTTCTTGCCTTCCCAGTACTCGCGCCCGTGGTACGAGATCGGCACCTCGTACACGCGGCAGCCGCGCTGCGAGACCTTGACGGTCACCTCGGCCTCGAAGCCGAAGCGCTCCGAGCTCAACGGGATGGATTGCAGCAGCTCGGTGCGGAACGCCTTGTAGCAGGTCTCCATGTCCGTGAGGTTCAAGTTGGTGAACATGTTGGAGAACAGCGTCAGCAGGCGATTGCCGACCGTGTGCCAGAAGAGCAGGACGCGCCGTTCGGCGCCGAGGAAGCGCGAGCCGTACACCACGTCCGCCTTCCCCTCGACGATCGGCTTCACGACCTTCGGGAACTCGGCCGGGTCGTACTCGAGGTCGGCGTCCTGCACGATCGAGATGCGGCCGCGCGCCTGCGCGATCGCGGTGCGCAGCGCCGCGCTCTTGCCGCGGTTGTGCTCGTGGAAGAAGACGCGCAGCCGTGGGTCGTTCTCCGCTGCGAGCTCGCGCAGCCGCTCGCGCGTGCCGTCGGTGGAGCCGTCGTCCACGACGACGATCTCCTTGTCGATCGGCACGGCGCGCACGCGCGCGAGCAGCTTGTCGAGCGTCGCGATCTCGTTGTAGACCGGGATCAGGACGGACAGCAGCGGCGCCTGGGTCGGGGCATCCATGGATGGGGAATCCTATCGGTCGGAGGGCCGGGGCGGTGAACCCGCCGGACGCGTGCGGACGAGGCCGCGCCGAAGCTGAGACGGCGTGTCCATCGGCTAGCGCGTTCGCTTGGAGATCTGGCCGAGCGTGCCGGCCGGATGACGCGCGTGGTACTCCTCGCGCGTGAAGCCGCGGGCGACCTCGAGGCCAGCGGAGAGCGTCGCGAGCACGAGCAGCTCCGCCGCGATGCTGGCGCGCGGCGCGAGCCCGAGCCCGCCGCCCTCGCGGCCGACGCGCGCGTCGAGCACGACGTGCGACTCCTTCGCGAGCGGCGACTCGAGATCGCCCGTGATGCCGATGATCTTGGCGCCGAGCGCGCGCAGCGCGGCGACCGCGATGAGGAGCTCCTGCGTGCGGCCGCTGTTGCTGATCGCGATCACGACGTCGCCGGGCACGATCTGCCCGGCGCTGCCGTGCACCGTCTCGGTGGCGTGCAGGAACGCGGACGGCGTGCCGGTGGACGAGAGGATCGACGCGCCGTAGCGCGCCAGGTGCTCGGGCTTGCCGACGCCGGTGACGTGGACGCGGCCGCCGCCCGCCTCCGCGTCGCGGATCAGCGCGAGCGCCGCGAGGTAGCGGCCGGTGTCGGCGCGATCGCGCAGCGCGACCAGCTCGTCGATCATCACGCCGAGCGCGCCCTGCATCGCGCGGCCGGTGGGATCGGGCGGCGACTCGCGCGGCGCGAACGGCGCGCCGTCGTAGAGCTCGAGCGCGCGCTGGCGCGCCCAGGCGAGGTCGGCCGGGAACGCGCCGAGCCGCTCGACGCACGCGGCGCCGGCGGCGTTGCCCAGGCGCGCGGCGTCGGCGATCGAGAGGCCCTGGTGCAGGCCCGCGTGGAGCCCGCCGAGGAAGGCGTCGCCGGCGCCGGTCGCGTCGACCGCGTGCACGCGCGGCGCGGCGATCGCGCCCTCGAAGTCGGCGCTCGAGATCGCGCAGCCGGTGGCGCCGTCGGTCACCACGACCGCCTGGCTGCCGAAGCGCTGGCGCAGCCGGCGCGCGAGCACCAGCGCGTCGGCGTCGGGCGCGTCGAGCAGCTCGCGCGCCGCGCGCTTGGAAGGCTTCAGCAGGTCCGCGGCGCCGAGCACGGCGGCGAGCGTCTTCTCGTCGCCGAGACTCGGCACGGCCTCCGACGGCGGCACGTCGAGATCGACCGTCGTGGCGAGCCGGTGCGACTTCGCGATGCGCAGCGCCTCGTGCACCGCGTCGAGCGGCACCTGGTGCACCTCGGTCGAGAGCCGGCGTGCGCGCGGGATGTACGCGGCGTGGTGTTCGCGCACGTGCGCGGCGGTCGTCTCGGCGGTCGCGGCGGGATCGAAGTAGATCGCGCGCTCGCCGCCCGGCTCGACGAAGATCGCGGCGACCGCGCTCGCGGAGCCGTCGAGCACGAGCTGATGCTCGATGCCGGCGCGGTCCATCGCCGCGCGCAGCAGACGCCCGTTCTCGTCGTCGGCGCCCTTGCCGAAGATGCCGGTGCGCAGTCCGAGCGCGCTCGACCAGCCGAGCTGGTTGAGCACGACGCCGCCGATGAAGGTGCGCATCGACGCGCCGCCGTCGATCGGCTGCAGCGGCCCCTTCTGATCGGGACCCACGATGCGCGCGGCGCGGTGCACGCGGTCGACGACCATAGAGCCGAGGCCGACGACGTCGAGATCGCCGGCGTCCCGCGCGCCCGGCTGGCCTCGGCTCACTGCTCGCTCTTGGGCGGGACGCTCACCCACGGAGGGCGGATGCGGCGCGCGGCGAGGTCGCGCACCTGGTCGAAGACCTCGTCGAAGCGCTCGGCGTCGGGCCGCGTGAGGAACGGCGTGCCGGGCGCGACGAGATCGCTGCTGATGACGCCGAGCCGGCGCAGCGCGCGCTTCAAGCACGCGATCGTGCGGCGCCCGCCCGCCGCGCGCGTGCCCTGGCGGAAGGCCTCGAGCACCTCGCGCGCCTGCTCCATCCGCTCGAGGTCGCCCGCGCGGCAGGCCTGCCAGGCGCGCGCCCACTCGCGCGGCAGCACGTTGGCGGGCCCCGCGACGACGCCGGCCGGCAGCTCGCCCGAGAGGCGCCAGCGGTTCCAGTGCTCGACCAGCGTGCCGACCAAGCCCGAGCGCGGCCGGAAGACGTCGAAGATCAGCATGGCGTCGCCGACGTAGATCGCGAAGTCGCCGCGCTCGTTGAAGCTGGCCGCCGCCTTCGTGTAGTTGCCGAGCACCTTGCGCGGCGCCGACACCTTGATCCCGCGCACGAAGTCGAGGCGCGAGAGCGCCTTCACCTGGCGGGTGCGGATGTGCGGCACCTTCGGGTCGATCGCGATGTCGGCGTTGTCGTAGAGATAGATGGGGATGCGGCGCGGCTGCGCGTCGAGCACGTCGGCGACGTCGCGCGCGACGAAGCGCACCGGGTCGTCGACGCCCTTGATCGAGAGCGGGGCGAGCACCGCCGCCGCGGCGCCGCAGGCGACCGCGACCTCGAGGTTCTCGAGCGTCTCCTCGGGGCTCGGGGCCGTGATGCCCGCCCACAGCTCGACGCCGCGCTCGACGCGCCCCGCGAGCTCGGCGTTGCAGGCGGCGACCTCCTCGGCGCAGACCTCGATGACGCGCTGGCGCACGCCGTTGTGCACGCGGTCCCACTCGCCGGTGGTGCCGGCCGCGAACACCACGTCGGCGCCGTAGCCGTCCTGGATCACGTAGCGGACGAGCGCGCGCTGATCGGCCTCGATCAGCTCGCCCTGCTCGTCCACCACCGTGATGACGGGGACGGACAAGCCCTTGCGGGGGTGCGTCTCCTCGACCGAGCGCAGTGTGGCGTCCTCCGTGCGGGCCGCCGTGAGGCGTGCAAGTGATGGATGCGGCTCGGAAGATGCCTCAGCCCGCGGCGGCGGTCATGGGGCCGCGGCGGCGCCCGCAGCTTCCGGCGGACGCGCGCCCGGCGGCGCGGGCGTCGCGACCTGGATGCGCTGGAGCGGCCAGCCCGGCGCGCGCACGTCGATCTGGCTCGGGAAGCGGACGCCGTCCTTCGGCGAGACGTCGGACATGCGGTACTGCACGCCGTTCGCGTCGTCGATGCGCACCGGCTGCTGCGACTCCTGATCGACCCAGACGGACGGGCGCGTGTTCGCGTCGAAGTCGCCGGGATCGCGGCCGCCGATCACCCAGCAGTCATGACGGCTCGACATCCCGAGATCCACGCGCGCGGGATCGACGCCCATGCTGCGCAGCGCGTCGACGACGGCCGTCGCGGTGCCGGCCTGCAGCACTTCGAGCGGCGGAATCAGCGGCAGCGCGCGCTCGACGCGCACTCCGTCCCGCGTCACGCGGTAGTCGGCGGCGGTGCGTTCGTGGATCTCGATCGCGCCGTCGGCGAGCGTCAGCTCGAGCCGCGCGCCCTCGCCGGGCAGCGCGCGCAGCCGGCCGGTCGCGCTGACGGACCCGCCGCTGCCGACCAGCGCGATCGCGAGATCGAGCGGGCGCGTGCGCGCCGAGTTGACGTTGACCTGCGCCAGCAGCGTCCAGGCGCGCTCCGGCTCGGGGATCCAAGCCGCCGCGCGCTCCGCGTGCGTGATCGCGAGCGCGACGACGAGCGCGAGCGCGGCGCGCCGGCTGCGCGTGGCCGCGCCGCTCAGCGGCCCTGCCCCGCGAGCGTGCTGCGCCCCGCGTAGCGCGCGCGCGCGCCCAGCTCGGACTCGATGCGCAGCAGCTGGTTGTACTTGCAGGTGCGGTCGGTGCGGCTCGCGGAGCCGGTCTTGATCTGGCCGACGCCGGTCGCGACTGCGAGGTCCGCGATCGTGGTGTCCTCGGTCTCGCCCGAGCGGTGCGACATGACCGCCGCGTAGCCGGCCTCGCGCGCGATGCGGATCGCCTCGAGCGTCTCGCTGAGCGTCCCGATCTGATTCACCTTGATCAGGATCGAGTTCGCGACCTTCTCCGCGATGCCCTTCTTCAGGATGGCGGGATTGGTCACGAAGAGGTCGTCGCCGACGAGCTGGCAGCGGCCGCCGAGCTTCTGCGTGAGCTTCGCCCAGCCGGCCCAGTCGCCTTCGCCGAGGCCGTCCTCGATCGACACGATTGGATAGCGGTCGCACCAGTCCGCCCAGAACGCGACCATCTCGTCGGACGAGAGCGTCTTGCCCTCACCTTCGAGCGCGTACGCGCTTCCCTTGTGGAACTCGCTCGACGCGGGATCGAGCGCGATCGCGATGTCGTCGCCGGCGCGGTAGCCCGCCTTCTCGATCGCGACGAGCACCAGCTCGATGGCCTCGCGGTTGCTCGACAGGTTGGGCGCGAAGCCGCCCTCGTCGCCGACCGCCGTCGAGTAGCCCTTCTCGTGCAGCACCCCGGCCAGCGCGTGGAACGTCTCGGCGCCCCAGCGCAGCGCTTCGACGAAGCTCGGCGCGCCGATCGGGAAGATCATGAACTCCTGGAGGTCGACGTTGTTGTCGGCGTGCGCGCCGCCGTTGACGACGTTCATCATCGGCGCCGGCAGCACGACCGCGTCGTCGCCGCCGAGGAAGCGGTAGAGCGGCGCGCCCGCGGCCAGCGATCCCGCGCGCGCCGCGGCGAGCGAGACGCCGAGGATCGCGTTGGCGCCCAGACGCGCCTTGGTGTCGGTGCCGTCGAGCGCGATCATCGCGCCGTCGAGCGCGGCCTGCTCCTCGGCGCCGCCGAGCGGCATGCCGGCGACGGTGCGCGCGATCTCGCCGTTCACGTGCTCGACCGCGCGCCGCACGCCCTTGCCGCGGTAGCGGCGCGGATCGCCGTCGCGCAGCTCGAGCGCCTCGCGCGAGCCCGTCGAAGCGCCCGACGGGACGGCCGCGCGCCCGACGTGGCCGGCGGACGTCGTCACCTCCACCTCCACCGTCGGGTTGCCGCGCGAGTCGAGGATCTCGCGGCCGAGAACGCGTGCGATCGTCACCTTCGCCATGGAGAGCTCCGCCGTCTTCGAGGGGGTGGGAACCTAGAGCGCGCTCCCGTCCGGCACCACCGCGCGCGGCACGACGACCGGGACGCCGTCGGGGCCCGCGAACACGTCGGCGTCGATGCCGTAGGCCGCGCGCAGCGGCTCGGGACGCAGCACTTCGGCCGGTCGTCCCACCGCCAGCACGCGACCGCCCGCGAGCAGCGCGACGCGGTCGCAGAAGCGGGCCGCGACGCCGAGGTCGTGCGACACCACCAGCGCGCTCGCGCCGGCCGCCGCGCGCTCGCGCACCACCGACAGCACCTCGAGGCGATGGCGCAGATCGAGGAAGGCGGTCGGCTCGTCGAGCAGCAGCAGGCGCGGCTCCTGCGCGAGCGCGCGCGCGACGATCGCGAGCTGGCGTTCGCCGCCCGACAGCTCGAGGATCGAGCGGTCGGCGAGCGCGGCGATGCCCATCCGCTCCATCGCTGCGCGCGCCACCGCGAGATCGTGCGCGCCCTCGAAGCCGAGCGGACCGAGGTGCGGCGCGCGCCCCATCAGCACGATCTCGGCGACCGAGAACGGAAAGGGCACCTGCGTGTCCTGCGGCACGAGCGCGACGGCGCGCGCGCGCGCGCGCCGGTCGAGCGCATCGAGCGACGCGCCGTCGAGCAGCACGCGGCCCGCGTCGGGTCGCAGCGCGCCGGCGGCGACGCGCAGGAGTGTCGTCTTGCCCGCGCCGTTGCGGCCGAGCAGGCCCACGATCTCGCCGGGCGCGACGTCGAGCGACGCGCCGCCGAGCACCGCGCGCGGGCCGAGCCGCACCGCGACGTCGCGCAGCGAGAGGCGCGGCGCGCTCACGCGACGAGGCCGCGCCGCTGCTGTCTGCGCAGCAGCAGCAAGAAGAGCGGTCCGCCCGCGAGCGCGGTGATGGCGCCCACCGGGAGCTCGCGTCCGGGCAGCACGCTGCGCGCAGCGGTGTCGCACAGCACGAGGAAGGCGGCGCCCGCGAGCGCGGAGGCGGGCAGCAGCAGCCGGTGGTCGGGCCCGAGCACGAGCCGCAGCGCGTGCGGCACGATCAGCCCGACGAAGCCGATCAAGCCGGAGACCGACACGGCCGCGCCGACCATGAGCGCGGTCGCGAGCAGCAGCAGCCGCTTGGCGCGCTCGACCGCGACACCGAGGTGGGACGCGGTCTCGTCGCCCAGCGCGAGCAGGTCGAGCGCGCGCGCGTACGGCAGCGCGCAGGCGAGGCCGAGCGCGAACAGCCCCGCGAGCGGCGCGAGCAGCTCCGCGCGCGCCGCGCCGAGGTTGCCGATCAGCCACAGGAAGATGCTCGTGCCCTCGGCCATGCCGCCGAGCGAGGCGAGGAAGACGATCGCCGCGGACGCGAACGCGTTGAAGACGACGCCGGTGAGGAGCAGCGTCGTCGCGACGAGCCGCCCGCGCGCGCCGGCCGCGGTGAAGAGCAGCGCCGTCGCCGCGATCGCACCGGCGAACGCCGCGATCGGCACCGCGCCCGCGCCGAGCCCGAGCGAGGCGCCGAGGCTCAGCACCGCGACGCCGCCGAGCGCCGCGCCGCCCGAGATGCCGAGCACGAACGGGTCCGCGAGCGGATTGCGCAAGAGCGCCTGGAACACGACGCCCGCGACGGAAAGCGCCGCGCCGACCAGCGCGCCGATCGCGACGCGCGGCAGCCTGATGCGCCGCACGATGTCGGCCGCGGGCCCGGCGGCGTCGCGGTCGAAGAGCACGCCGAACGCCTCGCGCGGCGACACCGCGCTCGGGCCCCACGCGAGCCCCGCCGCGATCGAGGCCGCGAGCAGCGCCGCGAGCGCGGCCGACACCGCGACGAGTCGGGCGGGGCGCAGCACCTTCACGGTGCGGGCTCGGAATCGAGCGCCAGCGCATCGCCGTGCAGCGCGCGCGCGATGCGCAGCAGCGCGCGGTCGAGATCGGGACCCGGCAGCGTGACGTCGCCCGCGTCGAGCGCGACCACGCGGCCGCGCGCCACCGCGGGCAGCGAGGGCCAGCGCGACCAGAAGCGCACCGCCGGCTGCGGGTCGGAGTCGCTGTCGAGGATCACCTCCGGCGCGGCCGCGACGAGCCACTCCATCGACGCGCGCGGCCAGGGCTCGGCGAGCTCGGCGCCGACGTTGCGCGCGCCGGCGATCGCGAGCATCTCGTCGAGGAACGAGCCGCGGCCGACCAGGAAGAGCGGCTCGCGTTGCAGCACGAGCACGCTGCGCGGCGGCGTGCGGCCGGCGGTCGCGCGGCGCACCGACTTGCGAACCCGCTCGATCGCGGCGATCCGTGCGCGCGCGGTGTCCTCGCGCCCGACGCGGGCGCCGAGCGTGCGGATCGTCTCCAGCACCTGGTCGAAGCTCACGGGGTCGAGCTCGAGGACGGGCAGCCCGAGCTCTTCGAGACGGGCGCGGAAGTCGCGCTGCTCGACGGTCGGCACGAGCACGACGAGGTCGGGCTCGAGCGCGGCGACCGACTCGAGGCTCGGCGAGTAGAGCCCGCCGACGCGCGGCAGCGACGCCACGCTCGGCTCCGCCTTGGCGGAGAAGTCGTCGACGCCGACCAGCCGGTCCCGCGCGCCGAGGGCGACCAGGATCCGCGTCAGCGAAGGGTTCATCGAGACGATGCGGCGCGGCGGTCCGGCGGCGGCGGCCGCCGCGGCCAGCAGCGCCGGCGTCAAAAGCGCCGCGGCCAGCGCGACGCGCCCGAGGAGCGCGCCGAGGGCGGGAGGGAGTCGGAGCGCCGGCCGGCCACGCACGGCGGGCCAAGGTAGCGGCGGCGCCCGGACGCTGCGCCGCGCGGAAGGGTGCCGGGAGCGCAGCGCTCCCGGCACCGAGCGGCGGCTAGGGCGTCGCCGGCGCGTTGCCTGCGCGCAGGTACGGCCGGAGCTTCTCGAGGTTGGCGGGCCCGATGCCCTTCACCTCCGTCAGCTCGTCCACGCTCTTGAAGCCGCCCTTCTGCTTGCGCGTGTCGATGATCGCCTGCGCCCGCTTCTCGCCGATGCCCGGCAGGGCCGTCAGCTCTTCCATGCTCGCGGTGTTGACGTTCACCGACGCCGGCGCCGGCCCCGGCTTGGGCTCGGCGGCGCGCGCAGCCGGCGCCCCGAGCGCACCGGCCAGGACCGCCCCGAGAGCCAGGGCGGCGATCCACGCGCGGGCCGACGAGCGGCCCGCCGCGCGGGTCATGGGGTTTCGGTTCATTTCGGAGACTCCCACGGGACCGTGGGGTGAGAAGGCGTGCGCGCTAGCGATCCCGCACCGCGGCGAACTCCGCGGCGGCGAGCATCGCCTGCTTGGCAGCGTTGTCGGGGAACGGCGCGATCGCCGCGCTGGCGCGCTCGACGTGCTCGACCGCGCGGCGCACCGAATCCTCGACGCCGCGGTAGCGCGCGACGATCTCGAGCGCGGGCGCGAGGTCGCCGTCCGCCGGCGCCTGGCGCTCCTCGTGATCGTGGCGGGCCGCCGTCTTGAGCACGCTCTCGATCGCCTCGCGCTCGGCGGCCGTGCAGCGCTTGAGGCTCAGCAACAGCGGGAGCGTCACCTTGCCCTCGCGCAGGTCGGTCCAGCGCTCCTTGCCGAGCACCTCGGAGCCGGCCTCGTAGTCGAGCGCGTCGTCGCGGATCTGGAAGGCGAGGCCGAGCTCGCGGCCGAAGTCGGCGAGGCGGCGCCGCTCGGCGCGCGTGACGCCGCCGAGGATGGCGCCCGCCTCGCTCGCCGCGGAGAGCAGCGCGGCGCTCTTGCGCTCGATCACCGCGTAGTAGTGCGCCTCGGTGACGCTCGGGTCGAAGCTCCGCTGGAGCTGGAGGATCTCGCCCTCCGCCATCAGCCGAATCGTGTTCGAGAACACCCAGAGGACGTCGAGGTCGCCGTCCTCCACGATCATCGAGGAGGCGCGCGCGTAGAAAAAGTCGCCCGCGAGCACCGCGCGCCGGTTGCCCCAGAGCGCCATCGCCGACGGGCGGCCGCGGCGCAGCGGCGAGTGGTCGACGACGTCGTCGTGGAGCAGCGTCGCGGTGTGCAGCAGCTCGACGGCCGCGGCCACCTGCACCCGACGCGGTCCCGTGTAGCCGCACAGCTCCGCGGCGAGCAGCAGCAGCGCCGGCCGCACGCGCTTTCCGCCCGACGAGAGCACGTGGTCCCCGACCGCGGCGATCACGTCGCTCTCCGACGCGAGCTGCTCGCGCATGGCGCGTTCGACGAGCTCGAGCGGCTCGTCGACACGCTCGAGCGCTGCGGCGAACGCGGCGGGAGGGGCCGACATCGCGCGGCAGGCTAGCCACGGGGTCTTGGGGCGTCAAACCCGAGAACGCGCGGAAACGGCCGAAACACAAGCGAAATCCCGCGATTCAGCGATGCGCGCGTGAAGCGTCCTGGGCGAGTAGCCACGCGACCGCGTCGGACACCGACTCGACCGGAACGAGCGTCGCGCCGGCGATCGCTTTCTCGTTCGCGCTCGCGCGCGGCACCAGGATGCGCGTGAAGCCGAGGCGCGCGGCCTCGCGCACGCGCGGCTCGAGCCGTGCGACGCGCCGCACCTCGCCGCCGAGTCCGACCTCGCCGATCGCGGCGGCGTCGCCCGGCAGCGGCAGGTCGAGCCGGCTCGACGCGACCGCGAGTAGCACGCCGAGATCGGCGGCCGGCTCGGTGATGCGCACGCCGCCGGTCGCGTTCAGGTAGACGTCGCTGGCGAGGGCGTCGATGTCGCCGCGCCGCGCGAGCACGGCGAGCAGCAGTGCGAGACGTCCCTCGTCGAAGCCGATCGCGGTGCGACGCGCGGTGCCGTAGCTGGCGGGCGCCACGAGCGCCTGCACCTCGAGCAGGATCGGGCGCGTGCCCTCGAGCAGCGGCACGACGCACGATCCCGGCGATCCCGCGCGCCGCTCCGCGAGGAACAGCTCGCTGGGATTCTCCACCGTCTCGAGTCCGTTCTCGCCCATCGAGAAGACGCCGACCTCGAGCGTCGAGCCGAAGCGGTTCTTCACCGCGCGCAGCACGCGATAGGCGTGGCCGCGATCGCCTTCGAAGAGCAGCACGACGTCGACCAGGTGCTCGAGCACGCGCGGGCCCGCGAGCGCGCCGTCCTTCGTCACGTGGCCGACGAGCACGACCGCCGTGTGCGTCGCCTTCGCGGCGGTGGCGAGCAGCGCCGCGCACTCGCGCACCTGCGACACCGAGCCTGCCGCCGACTCGACGCGCTCGGTCTGGAGCGTCTGGATCGAGTCCACCAGCACCAGCGCCGGCTTGCTCGCGCGCCACGGCTCGGCGATCGCCTCGGCGCGCGTCTCCGCGAGCACGAGGAGGTCTTCGGGCAGGTCGGCCAGGCGCTCGGCGCGCAGTCGGATCTGCTCGGCGCTCTCCTCGCCCGTGACGTAGAGCACGGGCGTGCCGCGCTGCTGGAGGCTGGCGGCGAGCTGGAGCGCGAGCGTCGACTTCCCGATGCCCGGCTCGCCGCCGAGCAGCACGACGGCGCCGGGGACGAGGCCGCCGCCGAGCACGCGGTCGAGCTCGCCGATGCCGGTGGGGATGCGCGGGGCGCCGCCGCCCGCGACGTCGCGCAGCGCGACCGGCTTGGCCGCGGCCGCGCTCGGCGTGGCGACGAACTCGGCGGCGCGCGCCGGCGCCGCGTCGGGCTCCTCCATCAGCGTCGACCAGGCGCCGCACTGCGGGCAGCGGCCGAGCCAGCGCGGCGACTGTGCGCCGCACTCCGTGCAGTGAAAGACGGATCGGCGCTTCGCCACGGGCGCCGATTCTAACGGCGGCCGCCGTCAACCCGCAGCGCGAACCCGAGTTGACAGGCCCGGCGGCGCGCGGGACCGTCCCGCCCGACCTGGAGGTGACCCGCCGTGTTCGACCGCTACGCCCGCCTCGCCGAGCGCGCCCTGCGCGACGAGCCCGCCACCCGCGACGACGCGCTCTGGGTGCTCGATGCGCCCGAGGTCGCGCTGCTGCCGCTGCTGCACGCGGCCTTCGTCGTGCGCGAGAAGCACTTCGGCCGCAAGGTCCAGGTCCACATCCTGAACAACGTGCAGAACGGCTTGTGTCCCGAAGACTGCGGCTACTGCTCGCAGTCGAAGGACTCGGCGGCGCCGATCCGGAAGTACCCGCTGAAGTCCACCGACGACATCCTCGCCGAGGCCGAGCGCGCCGCGCGCGCCGGCGCGACCCGCTACTGCATGGTGCTCTCGGGCCGCGGTCCGACGCTCGAGCGCACGCGCGAGATGGCCGGCCTCGTGCGCGAGATCAAGTCGCGCTTCCCGATCGAGGTGTGCGTGTCGTGCGGCCTGCTCGACGAGGAGAAGGCGCGCATCCTGGCGGACGCCGGCCTCGACCGCCTGAATCACAATCTCAACACCAGCGAGCGGCACTACGCCGAGATCTGCTCGACGCATTCGTACCAGGACCGCTTGCGAACGCTGCTCGCCGCCAAGAAGAACGGCATCGAGCCGTGCAGCGGCTTCATCCTCGGCATGGGCGAGACGAGCGAGGACGTGCTCGACGTGGCGTTCGCGCTGCGCGAGCTCGAGGTGCCGTCGATCCCGGTCAACTTCCTCGTGCCGATCGACGGCAACCCCGTCGTGACCGACGGCTCGCTCTCGCCCGAGCGCTGCCTGCGCGCGCTCGCGCTGATGCGGCTCGTGAATCCGCGCGCCGAGATCCGCGCCGCCGGCGGTCGCGAAGGGCACCTGCGCTCGCTCGGCGCGCTCGTGCTCTGGCCGGCGAACTCGCTCTTCGTCGAGGGCTATCTGACGACGCGCGGCGACGCGGTGGACCCGACCTACCAGATGATCGCCGACGCCGGCTTCGAGGTGGACGGCAACCCGCTGTACGCCGAGCACGCGAAGCCGGTCGTGCACTTCGAGATCCCGGGCGGCGGCGACGAGGTGCTGCGGCCGGAGATCGCGGCCGGCAAGCGCGGACGCGGCGTCCGCCCGCGCAGCGAGCCGGAGCCGAGCGGAGCCGATCGGGACCGCCGCGGAGTGGCGCCGCGGGCGAGCTGACGTGTCGGTCGTCGACGACGTCGCGCGAGAGAAGCTCGCCGCGATCCGCGAGCGCGGCACGCATCGCCGCATGCGCGTCCTCGACGGCGCGCAGGCGCCGCGCATGGTCGTCGACGGGCGCGAGGTGCTGATCTTCGCGGGCAGCAACTACCTCGATCTCGCGCGGCACCCCGAGGTCGTCGAGGCGGCCGCGCGCGCCGCGCGCGACTACGGCTGCGCCGCGGGCGGATCGCGGCTGATCACCGGGAACCTGAGCCTGCACGAGGCGCTCGAAGCCGAGCTCGCCGACTTCTTCGGCAGCGAGGCCGCGCTCGCGTTCGCGACGGGCTACATGGCGAACGCGGGCGTCATTCCCGCGCTCGTCGGTCCCGGCGACGCGGTCGTGTCCGACGCGCTCGTGCACGCGTCGCTGATCGACGGCTGCCGGCTCGCGCGCGCGGCGGTGCACGTCTTCGCGCACGGCGATGCGGACGCCCTCGACGCGCTGCTGCGCGACGTCGCGCCGGCGCACCGCCGCGTGCTCGTGATCCTCGACGGTGTCTACAGCATGGACGGCGACGTCGCGCCGCTCGACCGGCTCGTGCCGATCGCCAAGCGGCACGGCGCGATGGTGCTCCTCGACGACGCGCACGGGACGGGCGTGCTCGGCGCGCGCGGCCGCGGCAGCGCCGAGCTGCACGGCGTCGAGCGGGAGATCGACGCGCTCGTCGGGACGCTGGGGAAGGGGCTCGGCTCGTTCGGCGCGTTCGTCGCCGGCTCGGCGGCGCTGCGCGAGCTGCTCGTGAACACGGCGCGCTCCTTCATCTTCTCGTGCGCGCTCGCGCCGCCGCAGGTCGAGGCGGCGCGCGCCGCGCTGCGCGTCGTCGTGCGCGAGCCGTGGCGGCGCGAGCGGCTCGCCGGCAACGCGGCGCGGCTGCGCGAGAGGCTCGCCGCGCACGGCATCTCGACCGCGCCCAGCACGACGCACGTCGTGCCCGTCGTGATCGGCGACAACGCCAGCGCGATGGCGGTGTGCGAGCGGCTGCTCGGGCGCGGCTTCTACGCGCAGGGAATCCGCTGGCCGTCGGTGCCGGAAGGCACCGCGCGGCTGCGCATCACGCCGATGGCGACCCACCGCGAGGCGGAGATCGACGCGTTCGCGGACGCCGTCGCGGCCGAGCTGCGCGAGCGACCGGTCGCGCTCGCCGCTGCCGGAGCCCGCTGAGCGTGGCGGGCCTCTTCGTGACGGGCACCGACACGGGCGTCGGCAAGACGGTCGTGGCCTGCGCGCTGGCGGAGGCGCTGCGGCGGCGGCGCATCGACGTCGGCGTGATGAAGCCGATCGAGACGGGCGTCGGCGCGCAGGGCCCGCTCGACGCGATCGCACTCCTCGAGGCGGCCGGCGTGGACGACCCGCTCGAGCTGGTCTGCCCGCAGCGATTCGAGCTGCCCGCGGCCCCGAGCATCGCGGCGGCGCGCGAGGGCCGGGCGGTCGACCTCGCCGCCATCCGGAGCGCCCACGCGGCGCTGCGCGCGCGCCATGCGCTGATGCTGGTCGAGGGCGCCGGCGGCCTGCTCGTGCCGATCGCGCACGGCCACTCGATGGCGGAGCTCGCGCGCGATCTCGGCGCGCCGCTGCTCGTCGTGACGCGCGCGTCATTGGGCACGGTGAACCACACGCGCCTCACGCTGGAGGCTGCGCAGCATCGAGGCCTTCCGGTGGCGGGCGTCGTGATCTCGCACGGGCCACGCGAGATCTCGTCGGCCGACGCGGCAAATCTCGAGGCGCTCCGAGAGGATCTCGGCGACCGCCTGCTCGGCGAGATCCCGCCGATCGCTCCGGGGACGTCACCTCCCCGGGAGGCCTTTCGTCTCGACGCCATCCTGGAGCGGGCGCTCCGCCCTTCCTAGGTTGCGACACCTTTCGGCCCAGCCGGGCACTCACGGTGGGGAATCCCGGCCCCAGATCGCCGGCCCCTTGCTCGAGGAGAGTCCCGTGCGAATTGCCGCCTCCTTCCTGTGCTCGCTCAGCTTTGGTGTTCTGTCGCTCGCCGGGCCGGCTGCGGCCGCGATCCTGCCGGGCGACGTCCTGGTGCTCGACCGCGCGAACGACCGCGTGCTCCGGATCGACGCCACGACCGGCGCCGCCTCCACGCTCTCGCCGCGCAGTGGGACGAACTTGCTGGACGCGCCGCTCGGAATCGCGACGCGGCCCGACGGCGAGGTGCTGGTGCTGAACGGCGCCGAGCCGCGCATCGTGTCGATCGACCCGGTGACCGGCGCACAAACGGACGTCGGGAACGGCGCGGCGCTCGATCTGGGAACCGGTCCGGCCGCCATCGACGTGACGCAGCGCGATCCCGCGCCGGACACCTTCGCCACCGCGTACGTGGCGGCGGACGGCGAGCTCGTCGAGGTGACGCGCGACGCCGACTCGGCGACCGGGGCGCCGTTCTCGGCGTTTCCCGCCGGAATCACGGAGTCGCCCGTCGCGCTGGCGATCCGCACGCCGAGCACCGGCCCGATCGACCTGTTCGTGGCCACGGCCACGGAGCTGCTGCGCTACGACGGCGACGCCGAGATGACGACGCTCTTCTGGCCGTCGCCGGCGGGCGTCATCACGGGCGTGGACATCGCGGGCTCGCTCTTCATCGCGCGGCGCGCCGCCGAGTGCCCGTCGCAAGAGAACGGCGTTTACCTCTACTTCTCCACCGAGACCGACTTCCAGGCGTACGCAGTGGGCGACGACCTCTCTTGCCCCGGCGCGATCGCGGTGAACCCGCCGTCGTCGGGAATCGGCTCGCCCACGCTCTACGCGATCCAGGACGCGGAATCGGACGCGGTGGTCGAGGTCACGATCGAGGCGTCGCCCCAGGTCGCCGTCCTCGCCACGCCGACCGGCGCGAATCCGCCGGAGCTCGTCGACCTCGCCGTCTACCTGCCCGAGCCCGCCTCGGCGGCGACCGGCCTCGGTGCGCTGGCTGCGCTGGCGGGCGTCGCGCGGGCGAAGCGCCGGGCTCAATCGGCGGCGTAGACGCGGCGGCCGGCGACCCAGGTCGCGCGGACTTCGCCGGCGGCGTCGAGCTCGACGAGATCGGCGCGCGCGCCGACTGCCAGCGTGCCGCGCGTTCGCTCGATTCCGAGCAGCCGGGCAGGGCGGACGGTGCACGCGGCGATCGCCTCGGCCCGCGTCATGACGCGCCAGGTCTCGACGTTGCGGGCGGCGACGTCGAGCGTCAGCAGACTTCCTGCGAGGCGACCGTCCGGCAGGCGCCAGGCGACGCCGTCGCTGCGCATGCGATCGGCGCCGAGCCATGCGTCGCGGCCGCTCGCCGGCACGTCGATGCGATCGCTGATCAGGACGGTGCGCTCCCGCTTCGCGCGCGCCGCGATGCGCAGCCAATCGGGGTGGACGTGCGCGCCGTCGGCGATCAGGTCACAGCCGAGCGCCTCGTGTGCGAGCGCGACGGCGGCGAAGCCGTCCGGCGCGTCATCGGGACGCGCCGGATCGCGATGACGCGTGCAGCCCATCGCATTGAAGAGATGCGTCACATGGCACGCGCCGCGCTCCACGGCGGCTCGCACGTCTTGCTCGCCGGCGAGCGTGTGGCCGAGCGCGACCACGACGCGCCGCCGGGCGAGCTCGGCCTGGAGCGCCGCGGCGCCGGGCAGCTCGGGCGCGAGCGTCACCATGCGGAGCAGCGACCCCGCGCGATCGAAGAGCGCGGCGCCCTCGCGTGGGTCGTAGGGCCGGATGCCGGCGGGAGGCTGCGCGCCCGCTGCGGCGGACAAGATCCACGGCCCCTCCAGGTGGAGGCCGAGCGGAACCGCGCCCGGCCATTCGCTGCGTGCGATGGCCGTCGCGATGTGTTCGACGCGCGCGAGCAGCTCGGGCGCGGGCCAGGCGATGGTCGTGGGCAGAAAGGCGGTGACGCCGTGACGCACGAGTGACGCGGAGGCGCGGCGTAGCGCGCCTCTTGCGTCATCGATCTGGCAGGCGGCCAGCTCGCCGTGATGGTGGACGTCGAGGAAGCCGGGCGCGAGGCGCGCGCCATGGAGCGAGGTGGGACGCGCGGACTCGGGCGCGGGTGCGTCGGGCCCGCAGCGCGCGGCGATGCGCTCGCCCTCGAGGAGCAGGCAGCCCGGTGCTTCGGAGCCGGATTCCGGGTCCACGAGGATCGCGTCGTGCAGCCAGCGCCGGATCATGGGCGGCGCAGTCTATCGAGCCGGCCGTGCGGCCGCGCCATGATGTGCGAGGGGATCCACCCTCAAGCGACGCGCGCGGACGTCCGATCCGCCCGGCGTGCCGAGTCCGCCCGCACCGCCCACGACCAGCGACGTCGCGGAAGAGCTGATCCTCCTCGATACGAAGCTGAAGCAGCTGAAGTTCGAGTACGAGCAGTACTTCATCGGCTCGCGGCCGCGCGAACCCGTGCTGACCCGCGCCGACGTGAACAAGCTCGTCACCAAGTACTCGAACGTCGGCATCCAGAACACGGCGCTGCGCTTCAAGTTCAACAACCTGTGCGCGCGCTTCTTCGCGATGCGCCGGCAATGGGACGAGACGCTGCGCAAGATCGAGGCGGGCACCTACGAGCGCCACGTCTTCAAGGCGAAGCTCCACGAGCGGGAGCGGACCGAGTGCGGACCGCCGGTCCCGCCGACCGGCGCCGCGACCGCGCAGGAGAACGAAACCACCGCGGGCGGCAGCGACCTCTACGCGGCGTACGTGGAGGCGAAGGGCCGCTGTGGCGAGGACGTGAAGGGCCTCTCGCGCGACAAGCTCGACGATCTGGTCGCGCGCCAGCGCGCCGCGATCCGCGAGAAGACCGGATGCGACGATGTCCGCTTCCGCGTCGTGGTCGAGGGCGGCAAGGCGAAGCTGAAGGCGACGCCGGTGAAGGCGCGCAGCGCCTGATGCGCGGCGGCGCGGGGCGGCCGCGCCGCGCGCTCACATTGGACGGTGGGGCTTGCTCGCGACCTGGAGCCGGATCAGCGCGCGCTGCAACGCGGCTTCCTCCAGCCGGAACCCCAGGGCCTCGTCGTGCTGCTGGCGAAGCTGCTCGATCTCGCGTTCCGCGCGCATCTTGGCGCGCTCCGCGCGGGCCGTGTCGATGTCGCCGGCGAACTCGCACGAGTCGACCATCAGCACGACGCGATCGCCGTTCACCTCGGCGAAGCCATCCGACACGGCGGCCCAGCGGCGCCCGCCGCCGTCCACCTCCAGCTCGCCGATGCGGACCGGCGAGAGGAATCGCTCGTGGCCGGGCAGCACGCCGAAGTCGCCCTCCGAGCCGGGAATGACGACGCGCTCGACCTGGCCTTCGTAGCGGACGCCCTCGGGCGTGACGATGGTGAGCGAGAGCGGCATCAGACGAGTCGCTTCGCCTTCTCGACGGCCTCTTCGATCGTTCCGACCATGAAGAAGGCCTGCTCGGGAAGCTCGTCGTGCTTGCCCTCGAGGATCTCGCGGAAGCTGCGGATCGTGTCCGCGAGGCTCACGTAGCGGCCGGGCGTTCCCGTGAACTGCTCCGCGACGTGGAACGGCTGCGACAGGAACTTCTGCAGCTTGCGCGCGCGCGCCACCGTGATCTTGTCCTCCTCGGAGAGCTCGTCCATGCCGAGGATCGCGATGATGTCCTGCAGGTCCTTGTACTTCTGCAGCACCTGCTGGACGCCCCGCGCGACCTGGTAGTGCTCCTCGCCGACCGTCTGCGGATCGAGGATGCGGCTGGTCGAGTCGAGCGGATCCACCGCGGGGTAGATGCCGAGCTCGGCGATCTGGCGCGAGAGCACGGTGGTCGCGTCGAGGTGCGCGAACGCGGTCGCGGGCGCGGGGTCCGTGAGGTCGTCGGCGGGAACGTAGATCGCCTGCACCGACGTGATCGAGCCCTTGTTCGTGGACGTGATGCGCTCCTGCAGCTCGCCCATGTCGGTGGCCAGCGTCGGCTGATAGCCCACCGCGGAGGGAATGCGGCCGAGGAGCGCGGACACCTCGGAGCCGGCCTGCGTGAAGCGGAAGATGTTGTCGATGAAGAGCAGCACGTCCTTGCCCTCTTCGTCGCGGAAGTACTCGGCCACGGTGAGCGCGGACAGCCCGACGCGCGCGCGCGCTCCGGGCGGCTCGTTCATCTGGCCGAACACCAGCGCCGCCTTGTCGAGCACGGTGGTGCCGTCCGAGAGCTTGGCGTCCGCCATCTCGTGCCAGAGGTCGTTGCCCTCGCGCGTGCGCTCGCCGACGCCGCCGAACACCGAGTAGCCGCCGTGTTGCTTCGCGATGTTGTTGATCAGCTCGAGGATGACGACGGTCTTGCCGACGCCGGCGCCGCCGAACAGGCCGATCTTGCCGCCCTTCGGATACGGCGCGATCAGGTCGACGACCTTGATCCCGGTCTCGAGCGCCTCGGCCGTCGACGCCTGGTCGACGAACTCCGGCGCGGGGCGGTGGATCGGGAAGGTCTTGTCGGAGCCGATCGGGCCGCGCTCGTCCACCGGCTCGCCGATCACGTTCATGATGCGGCCGAGCGTCTTCGGGCCGACCGGCACGCGGATGCCGTCGCCCGTGTTGGTCACGGACTGGCCGCGCTGGAGGCCGTCGGTCGTGTCCATGGCGATGCAGCGCACGGTGTTCTCGCCGAGGTGCTGCGCGACCTCGATGACGAGGTTGTCCGTGCGCGCGTCGATGGCGGGATTGGTGAGCCGCAGAGCGGTGTACACCTCGGGCAGCTCGCCCGGCGGGAACTCGACGTCCACGACGGGACCCATCACCTGCACTACACGACCGTTGGCGCCTGCCATCTTGGGGACTCCGTTCGCCTGCGGCTCACTGCGCGCGCCGCACCTGGCGTTCTGGTTCGTCGGACTCTCTCTGCGGCGCTGGCCGCAACTCCGTCTCGCCTCGTCGGTGTGCGAGGCGGTGGATCGTCAGAGCGCTTCCGCGCCCGACACGATCTCGACCAGCTCCTTCGTGATCGCGGCCTGCCGCGCGCGGTTGTACTGGAGCGTCAGCCGGCTGATCATCTCTTCCGTGTTGCGCGTCGCGCTCTCCATCGCCGTCATGCGGGCGGCGTGCTCACCGGCCTGATTGTCGAGCAGCGCGCGGAACACCTCGATCTCGATCGCCTTCGGCACGAGCAGCCGCAGCAGCGACTCGGCGTCGGGCTCGATCGTGAACGGCGCCTTGGCCTCCGGCGACTCGCTCGGCTCCGGCGCGAGCGGCAACAGCCGGACGACGCGCGGCCGCTGGGTCATCGTGCTCACGAACTCGGAGTGGACGAGCACGACCTCGTCGGTCTCGCCCGAGAGGAAGCGCTCGCTCGCCGCCGCGGCGATGTCCCTCGCGTGTCCGATGTCGACGCGGGCGATGCCGGAGACGCGAGCGACGATCTGGCCGCCGCGGCGGCGGGCGAAGAACTCGCTCGACTTGCGGCCGACCGCGACGATCGCCACGCGATCGACGCCGCTCTGGCGCTGCGCGATCTCGCCCTCGGAGCGCTTGAGCACCGCCGCGTTGAAGGCGCCGCACAGGCCGCGATCCGACGTGATCACGATGTAGTCGACGTTGCGCACCGACTCGCGCACCGCGAGCAGCGGGTGCTCCGAGCCCTGGCTCGCCGCGACCTCGACCAGCGTGTCGCGCATGCGGTTCGCGTACGGGCGCGCCGACTCGATCGCCTCCTGCGCGCGGCGCAGCTTGGCGGCGGCGACCATCCGCATGGCGCGCGTGATCTGCTGCGTCTTCTTCACGCTCGTGATGCGGCGCCGGATGTCCTTCAGGCTCGGCATGCGCTACGCGGCCTCGCTCCCGCGCTTCGACGGCTGGAAGATCTGCGCGAAGGCGTCGAGCGCGGCGTCCAGCTTGGACTTGGTGTCGTCCTCGAGCTTTCCGGTGCTGCCGATCGCCGCGAGAATCTCGGGGTGGCGGCTCTTGATGAAGCCCATCAGCTCGTTCTCGTAGCGCCCGATGTCCTCGACGGGATAGCCGCGGACCCACGACGGACGCGTCTCCTGCGGCGTCGCGGCGTAGATCGCGACGACCTGCTCCTCCATGCGAAGCGGCTTGTACTGCGGCTGCTTCAGCATCTCGGTCAGGCGCTCGCCGTTCGCGAGCTGCTCCTGCGTCGCCTTGTCGAGGTCCGAGCCGAACTGCGCGAACGCCGCCATCTCGCGGTACTGCGCGAGGTTCAGCTTCAGCTTGCCGGCCACGGCCTTGGTGGCCTTGGTCTGCGCGGCGCCGCCCACGCGCGACACCGAGATGCCGACGTTCACCGCCGGGCGCACGCCCGAGTTGAACAGGTCCGTCTCGAGGAAGATCTGGCCGTCGGTGATCGAGATGACGTTGGTCGGGATGTACGCCGACACGTCGCCGGCCTGGGTCTCGATGATCGGGAGCGCCGTCAGGCTGCCGCCGCCGAGCTCGTCGCTCATCTTCGCGGCGCGCTCGAGCAGGCGCGAGTGCAGATAGAAGACGTCGCCCGGATACGCCTCGCGGCCCGGCGGGCGGCGCAGCAGCAGCGAGAGCTGGCGGTAGGCGACCGCCTGCTTCGAGAGGTCGTCGTAGATGATCAGCGCGTGCTTGCCGTTGTCGCGGAACCACTCGCCGATCGTGCAGCCCGTGTAGGGCGAGATGAACTGCAGCGGCGCCGGCTCGCTCGCGGTCGCGGCGACCACGATCGTGTACTCCATCGCGCCGTGCTGCGTGAGCTTCTCCACCACCTGCGCGACGGTGGACTGCTTCTGTCCGGTGGCGACGTAGATGCAGTACACGTCGCCGCCCTTCTGGTTGATGATCGTGTCGATCGCGATCGCGGTCTTGCCGGTCTGGCGGTCTCCGATGATCAGCTCGCGCTGGCCGCGGCCGATCGGCGTCATCGCGTCGATCGCCTTGATGCCGGTCTGCAGCGGCTCGTGCACGGACTTGCGCGCGACGATGCCGGGCGCCTTCAACTCGACGCGCCGCGTCTCCGTCGCCTGGATCGGGCCCTTGCCGTCGATCGGGTTGCCGAGCGCGTCGACGACGCGGCCGAGCAGCCCCATCCCGACGGGCACCTCGACGATGCGGCTCGTGCGGCGCACGAGGTCGCCTTCGCGGACGTGCTCGTAGTCGCCCATGATCGCGATGCCGACGTTGTCCTCTTCGAGGTTCAGCACCATGCCGCGCACGCCGCCCGGGAACTCGACGAGCTCACCGGCCATCGCCTTCTCGAGGCCGTACACGCGCGCGATGCCGTCGCCGACCGACAGCACGGTGCCCGTCTCGGCGATGTCCACCTCGCGCCCGTACTCCCGGATCTCGCGCTTCAGGATGTCGGTGATCTCGGCCGGCTTGATGTCGAGGGGCATCGCTCAACGTTCTCCCGTGAGTTGCGCGCGGAGCTGCTCGAGCTGGCTGCGCAGGCTTCCGTCGAATACGAGGTCGCCCACGCGGGCGACGAGGCCGCCGACGAGCCCCGGATCCACGCGGATCTCGAGGTCGACCTGACGGCCGAGGCGGCGTGCGAGCGCGCTCCGGATGCGTTCGAGCTGCGACTGCTCGAGCGGCGCGGCGGTCACGATCTCTCCGCGCACGCGGCCCGCGGCTTCCTCCGCGAGACGCACGAACTCGTCGCGGATCCCGGCGAGGTCGCGCGTGCGTCGCTGATCGATCAGGAACGCGCAGAAGTTCGCGACCAGCGGCGAGAGGCCGAGCGGCCCCGCGAGCTGCGCGAGCGCGGCGAGCCGCTCGCGCGCCGGGTGGAGCGGGCGGATGAACACGTCGGCGAGCCCGGGCACCTCGGCGATCGCGGCGAGCAGGCCGTTCAGCTCGTCGCGCACCGCGTCCACGCGGCCCGTCTCCTGCGCCAGCCCGAAGAGCGCCTTCGCGTAGCGAACCGATGCCGATCGGCGACTCGCCATGGCTAGCTCCGCACCGCCGCCGGCGGCGACTCGATGCTCGCGACGAATTCGTCCACGAGGCGCGCGCGCTCGGCGTCGCCGACCTGCCGTTGCAGCATCTCGGCGGCGAGCCGCACGGCCATCTCGGCGGCCTCCGCGCGCAGATCCTCGCGTGCGCGGCGACCGACCTGCTCGACCGCGAGCTGCGCGTCGCGGCGGATGCGGTCGGCCGCGACGCGCGCGTCCGCGAGCAGCCGATCGCGTTCGCTCTCGGCCTGCGCGCGCACCGCACTGCGGATCTCCTCGACCTCGCGGTCGAGCGCGGCGAGCCGATGATTACACTCGGCGAGGCGGTTCTCGGCGGCGGCCAGCTCGCGCTGCGCGGCTTCGATGCCCTGCTCGATGGTCTGCCGACGATCGGACATGAAGGCGAGGATGGGCTTGCGCCCGAAGTAGACGATCACGCCGAGGATCAAGGCGAGATTCAGCGCGTGCCAGACGAAGGTCGACTCGCCGTGCGCGCCTTCCTCCGCAGCGCGCGCAACGGCCGGCGCGAGCACGAGAATCCCCACCAGAGCGCGTCGCGCACGCATCAGGCCGCGCTCCTTCCGAGCAGGCGGGCCGCGATCTCGCGAGCGACCGACTCGGCCTCCGCCCGCAACGAGCCGCGCACGCCGTCCGCAGCCCGCGAGACCTCCGCACGCGCGTCGGCGAGCTGCCGCTCGGCCTCGCCGCGCGCGGTGCCGACGGCCGCGTGGTGCTCGCTGCGCGCCTGCTCGACGACCTGCACCTGCTCGGCGTGCGCCTTCTCGCGCGCCTGGCGGATGGCGTCTTCGTGCCGCGCGAGGAGGGTCGCGGCCTGCTGCGCGAGATCCGCCGCACGGGCGCGCGAGCCGGCGATACGGGCGTCGCGCTCCGCGAGGGCGCGGAGCAGCGGCTGGAACAAGAGCGTGTTGAGGATGGGCAGCAGGACGAGGAACAGAACGAGCAGCGCCACGAGCCGCGGCACGTCCGGGAGGATCGAGAGGCCGCCTTCCGCGGCGTGCGCCAGCGAGGGCGCGAGCACCAGGACCGCCGCGGCGACACCCGCGAGGGTCGCGGGCAACGCGTGGGGACGGCGAGGCATCGCTCTCCTCCTTCGCTTCGGTCGCGTCGGCCGCTGCGTGCAGGGCGCTCGCATCGCGTCGCAGCCGGATCGGATCAGGTCGGTCCGTTCGGTCCCAGTCGGTTCCGCTCGGGTCGCTCGTTCCAGTCGGGACCGGGCCGAGGAAGAACCGGGCCGCGGACGGCGAGGTCCCGCTGTGAGCCGACTTCGGGCGAATGGGATCGGCCGGCGGAACGGACCGCGGGCCGCGAGGCGCGCGGATTCTTACAAAGATCGACTGTGTTTCAAGGCGCGGAGACGGTGCCGCACAGCGCCGCGGCGACGGCGTTTTCAGGCCGCGCTGGCGGCGTGCGAGCCGGCTGCTTCGCCGGTGGGCCGGGCGGCCGTCATGACCAACCGCCCGTCGAGGCTTCCGCCCTCGGCGAGCACGAGCTTGGGCGTACGAACGGACGCCGTCACGCGGCCGCCCGCCCGCACCTCGACGCGCCGGTGTGCGACGACCTCGCCTTCGACGAGGCCCTCGACCACGAGCGCCTCCACTTCGATTCGCGCCGAGACGACGGCCTCGGGGCCCACCTCGAGCGTGCCGTCGGCCGCGACCTCGCCGGTCACGCGGCCCTCCACGCGAGCCAGTCCCCAGAAGGCGAGAAGCCCGTCGAAGCTCGTACCGGACCCGACGACGACGTTCGGGTCGCTCACCGCGATCTGCTCCGCGTCGGCGATGTCCGTCACGGCTCTCCCAGGATCAGGTCGACGAGCCGCGTGAGCTCGTCGGCCCCGACGTAGTCGATCTCGAGTCGGCCGCGGCTCGCGCTGCCGCGCAGCCGCACCTGCGTCTGCAGCCGCGACCGCAGGATGTCCACCAGGTTCGCGAGATCGGGATCGAGGATCTGCAGCTTCGCGCGCCCGCGTTGCGCAGGGCGCGTCGCGGCGCCGTGCTCGCGCGCGATCTCTTCGGTCTGTCGCACCGACAGGCCGTCGCGCACGACGCGATCGCGCACGCTGCGGCGCCGTTCGGGGCTCGCGACGGAGAGGATCGCCTTCGCATGGCCGACGCTGAGCGCGCCGCTCTCGACGTCGGCCTGCATTTCGCGCGGCAGCTCGAGCAGCCGCAGATGGTTCGCGATGGTCGAGCGTTCGAAGCCGACGCGCTCGCCGATCTGCTCCTGCGTCGCCCCGCTCTCCGCCAGTGCCGCAAACGCGAGCGCCAGCTCGATCGGATTCAGGTCGTGCCGCTGCACGTTCTCGACGAGCGCGATCTCGAGCCGGTCGCGCGGCGCCACGTCGGCGACGACCGCCGGGATGGTGGTGCGACCGGCCGCCTGCGCAGCGCGCCAGCGCCGCTCGCCGACGACCAGCTCGTAGCCGTCCGGCATCGCGCGCACGACGACGGGTTGCAGGACGCCGTGTCGGCGGATGGAGTCGGCGAGGCGTTCGAGCTCGGCCGGCTCGAAGCGGCGGCGAGGCTGCTCGGGATTCGGGCGGATGCGGTCGATGGCGATCTCGGCGGGACCCGCGTCGGCAGCGGGCGCGGGCGGCGGCGGCGCCTCGGCGCGCGCAGGCGCCGCTCCGGGAATCAGCGCACCCAGCCCGCGTCCCAACGCGCTGCGCTTCGTCGTACTCATCGGCCGTCTCCCGGCGCCGGCGCGCGCGCTGCTTGGCGACGCAGGATCTCCTCGGCCACCTGCAGATACGCGGTCGAGCCCTTCGATCGCACGTCGTAGAGCAGCGCCGGCCGTCCGTGGCTCGGCGCCTCGGAGAGCCGCACGTTGCGCGGAATCTCGGTCGCGAACACCCGATCGCCCAAATGACTCCGCACTTCGTCCGCGACCTGGCGACTCAGGTTGTTGCGCGCATCCATCATCGTCAGCACGACGCCTTCGAGCTCGAGCGAGGGATTGAGTCCTTGCCGCACCAGCTCGATCGTGTCGAGCAGGCGGGCGAGACCTTCGAGCGCATAGTACTCGGCTTGCAGCGGCACGAGCACCGCGTCGGCGGCCGTGAGCGCGTTGAGCGTCAACAGTCCGAGCGAGGGCGGGCAGTCGATCAGCACGACGTCGTAGTCGGCACGCGCTTCGTCGAGCGCTCGCGCGAGCCGATGCTCACGCTGCTCCGCGCCGACGAGCTCGATCTCCGCACCCACCAGATCAGATCCCGACGGAGCGACGCGCAGGAACTCGAGCTCCGTCGGCTGCGTCACGTCCTTCAGCGCGCAGCGGCCGATCAGGGCGTCGTAGATCTGTGTCGACGCCGCGGCGATGCCGAGACCACTCGAGGCGTTCGCCTGCGGGTCGAGGTCGATCAGGAGGGTGCGCCGCTCGGACACCGCGAAGGACGCGGCCAGGTTGACGGCGGTCGTGGTCTTCCCCACCCCGCCCTTCTGATTCGCGACGACCAACACGCGCGCACGACTTCCCATGGGGATTCCCCGGGGGACCATTGGTGAGTTGTGGGCTACCTAGCACAACGGCGCGCTTCAGATGGCGTCCGCGCGACGTCCGATCCATATGATTCGGGCCGGTCCCCCCAACGGGACAACGTAGCGCCGAACTGCGACTCGCTCGATTCCAGTCGTAGCCTCGCCGAGCTCGGGCGCGTTCTCGGAGCGTGGAAGCACGACGAAGCCACCCGGCGCGGCCCACCGGCGCATCCATTCGAGTGCGATCGCGGGTTTGGCCATCGCCTGCGCGAGGACGAGCCCGTGAGGGGTGGCCGGCAGCTCCTCCGCCCGGCCGCGGAGCGCCACGACGTTGGCCAGCCTGAGCGCGCGAATCATCGTGCGCTGGAAGTGGTGGCGCCGTTCCCGCGAGTCGATCAGCGTCACCCGCGCGCCGGGCCACGCGATGGCGATCGGCAATCCCGGAAAGCCTGCTCCGGATCCGAGGTCCGCGGTGGTCGCAGGCAGCATGTCGCCGAGCGCGACTCCGAGGGCGAGCGCGTCGAGAACGAGCCGTCGCGCGACGGCGGCGGCCCCTCTGTGGGCCGTCAGGTTCAGGCGCTCCGCCCAGCGCGCGACGCCTTCCGCGAGCTGGGTCAGCGGCTCGACATGCTCTTCCGGGAGATCCAGCTCGGCCAACCCGCCCGCGAGGATCGCTCGGACATCGGCGTGTTCCACGTGGAACCCTTTTACCGCGCGCTTCTCCACGTTCCACGTGGAACGCGTAAAGCAAACGCGCCGGGAGGGTCGAACCCTACCCGGCGCGTTGTCCCAGGAACGACTGAAATTTAGTCGCGGTCGCGATTCGACGTGTTCTCGTAGCGCTTGGCTTCCTCGTACTCGGGAGCGCTGTCCGGCACGACCACGACCTGCCGGTAACGCCCTTCGCCGACGCTCATCGTCGCGATGCCGTCGACCTCTCGCAGGGCCACGTGCACGGTGCGCCGATCTTTGGGGTTCATCGCCTCGAGCGCGACCGGTCGTCCGGTTTCCCGCGCGCGCGACGCGGCGCGCTCGGCGACGCGGGTCAGGTAGTTCGCCCGCTGGTCGGCGTCCCCCTCGACGTCGAGCACGACGCGCTTGGCGTCGTCGCCCCCGCTTTGCATCGACGCCTGGTTGGCGAGGAGCTGGAGGGCGTCGACCGTCCGGCCTTCGCCTCCGGCGATCCGCTCGGCCGCGGCGCCGCGGATCTGAAGGATCACGAGCTCGTCGTTCTCGCCCGACTCCGCGATCTCGAAGGGACCGATCTCCATGCGCTCGATCAGCCCCTTCACGAACTCGCCGACCTCACCCAGCGCGCTCGTCGCAGTGCCGACCGACGGCCCGGCTTCGCTAGGAGCCTCTGCCGCCACACGCTCGGGCGCCCTTCCGCGATCCCGGTCGCCGCCGCGTTCGCGGTCGCGGTCCCGTCCGCGACCGCGCTCTCGGCCGCCGTCTCGGTCGCGGTCACGATCGCCGCCGCGCCGCTCGCGGCTCTCACGGCCGCCTTCGCGCGGCCCCCGCCCACGCCGCTCGCCGTCGCCCCGGCTCTCGCGACCGCGGCGTCCTTCCGGAGCGGCGCCGCCTTCGCCCCGCCGGGGCGGCCCGGCGCTGCGCGGATACGCGACGACCACCACCCGACTGCCCAAGCCAGCGATGGTGCCCGTCTCCGGCACCGCGATCGCGAGCTGGTCCTCGCCGACGCCGTAGAATGCGACGGCCTTCCCGAGCGCCTCCGCGCGATCGTTTCCCACGAACTCGCGCGCTTCCGAACTGGGGTCGTACATCTTGCCTCCTGCAACGCCTGAGTTCAGGCCGTTTTCGGGCCCATCTGCCGGTTCAAATACACCTGCTGGAGGATCGCCAGGAGGTTGCTCACGAACCAATACAGCACGAGTCCCGACGGGAATCCGTAGAACATGAAGAAGAACATGATCGGCATGACGATCATCATGGTCCGCGCCTGCACCGGATCCATCGACGTGGTCGGCGTCATCTTCTGCTGGAGCACCATGCTGAGCGTCATCAGGATCGGAAGCACGCGGACCGGCCACCCGACGCCAGGAATGGTGAAGAGCGTCTCGGGCCGCGAGAGATCGTCGATCCAAAGTCCGAATTCCGCCTGACGGAGATCGATCGAGCTCTGGAGCGCGTAGTAGAGGCCGATGAAGACCGGAAACTGCAGCAAGATCGGAAGACACCCACCGAGGGGGTTCACACCCGCCTCCTTGTACAGCGCCATCATCGCCTGCGACTGCTGCTGCCGGTCGTCCTTGTACTTCTCCTGGAGCTCTTTGAGCTTTGGCTGCAGCTCTCCCATCCGCTTCATCGACCGCATCTGCCGCGCGGCGAGCGGCGCCGTCGCGAGTCGCACCAGCACCGTCAGCAGGATGATCGCCACGCCGTAGTTGGGGATCACCGCGTAGCAGGCCTTCAGCAGCCATACGAACGCGCGCGTCAGGGGCGCGACCCACGACCAGCCGAGATCGATCGAGCGCTCGAGCTGTGCGCCGGCGAGCTCGAGCCGCTCGGGCTCCTTGGGTCCGGCGTAGACGCCGTAGTCGCGCGAGAGCGCCGTGCCGGGGAGGATGGCCGCCGGTGGATGCGCGAGCGTGATGTGCGCCTCTTCGCCCGGCTGCGCCGCGAACCACCGGACGCGCACGTCGCGCGGCGCGTCGGGCATCACCGCCGTGAGGAAGTAGTGGCTGTACGCGCCCGCCCACTCGACGTCGCCGACGAACTCCTGCTCGAGCGCCGGGTCCCGCGAGAAGAAGCCCGGTTGCCCGAACCCCGCGAGCGGCGCTCGCTCGACGCTTCCCGCCGACAGCGTGGCGAGCGTGAGCTCCCGGAAGTCGGAGCCCGGCTGCGCGCGCTCGGGCAGCACGACGCCGAACGCGGGGGAGATCGCCGCGGCGGCGCCGTTCTCGATCTCGAGTCGCAGCCGGAAGCGGTAGCTCGCGTCCTCGAAGCTGAACGTTTTGCGCACGGTGACACTCGACTGCGTATACTCGAACACGACTTCGCGCGCGCTCGACGAGACGACGCGGAAGAGCGCGTTGCCGAGATCGCCGAAGCCGAGCTCGGGCAGCGGCGTCGCGAACGCTGGCGCCTCGCCCGCGCCCCGGTCGATCAGCACCACCGGCCCGCCGCCCTCGTTGGCAGCCGCGGAATACTGGCGGAGCTCGTAGCGCTCGATCCCCGCGCCACGCGAGCTGAGGACCGCGTGGAACAGCTCGCTCTCGACGTCGATGTCCTGCTCGGCCGCGGTCGGCGCCGCTGGGACGGCGGCCTCGGGCTTCGGCGCCTCCGGCTTCGCTGTCGCCGTCGCGGAGGGGGACACGGGATCGACCGCGGGGGCCGCGGGCGTCGCGCTCTCCTGTGCGACGGCCGGCGGCTGCTGCTCGGCGCGGTGCTGCGCCTCGTAGGTCATCCACAGGCTCAACACCAGGAACGAGAGCGCGAACGCGAGGAAGGCGTTGCGGTCCACGAGAACCTCAGGGAACGGGGTCGAGGCCGCCCGGATGGAACGGATGGCAGCGGGCGACGCGCGCCAACCCGAGCCGAAGGCCGCTCACCGGGCCGTGACGCCGCACGGCTTCTGCGCAGTAACGAGAGCAGCTCGGCTCGAAACGACAGGTCGGCCCGAGCAACGGAGACAGCATGAGCTGGTATGCCCTGAGCGCCGCGCGAATCGCGAGCGAGGCGCCCTTCGACAGGAATGCGGTCATGTTCGCGGAGCCGCGGCGCTCGAGCGCAGGCGCCGCGCGACGTCGCCCAGCTCGGCGTCGACCGCCCGTTGATCGAGCTCCGCAGCGCTCGAGCGCGCGATCACCACGATGTCGCGCGCCTCGGGCAGCGCGTCCCGATGTCGCCGGAACCACTCGCGAATCCGTCGCTTCACCCGGGTCCGCACCACCGCCGAGCCGACGCGGCGGCTCGCCGTGATGCCGAGCCGCGGATCCGACCTGCCCGCAACCCGCGTGGGCGCCGTCAGCACGACGAAGGATCGCGAGCTCACCCGAGCTCCTTCGCGCGAGATGCGCTGGTAATCCCGTCGCTCGCGGACGCGGTCGCCGCGCCGGAGGCGCTGGCTGGCAGCCGCGCTCACTTGCTGGCGGTCGTGACCGCGAGCCGCTTGCGCCCCTTGGCGCGGCGGCGCTTGAGGACGGCGCGTCCAGCTTGCGTCTTCATCCGAGCGCGGAAGCCATGCGTGCGGCGGCGGCGGATGCGGCTGGGCTGGTAGGTGCGCTTCATGACTCGTCCAGGTTTGCGGAGGGCGCACCGTAGCCACCCGTCTTCGGAGCTGTCAACCCGACGGCCCTCTGCGCGTATCTGCGGCGGAGAACAGCCGCGCCCGCGTCATCGCCCATGGTAAGATGCGCGTCGGTGGGGTATCCGCACCGCATTCCGGTCGCGTGGTTCGGTTCGCGCGGTTTCGTTCGGAGCCGTCTCGGGGTCGCGTCTGCGTGCTTCCGTGCGTTGCGTCGCCGGCGCCCGCATCGACTCGCTCGGTCCGCTCGAATCGATCGCATCCCCGGCGCTCCGCATCGCTGCGCCGCTTGCTCTGCTCCGAGCTCGACACGCGGTACACACACCATCGAATCGTTCGAGCGTCGCCGATTCACGTACTTGGGCGAGTTTCGTCGCGTTCGTCCGCCTCTACTCCGATCCCTCCAGATAATGCTCTGACAAGGGAACCAGAAGATGAAACTCTCGATCCCCCGATCCGAACTCCAGCGCGGGCTCGCACGCATCCAGGCGATCGTCGAGAAGCGCAACTCGATGCCGATCCTCGCCAACGTCTTGCTCCGCGCGAGCAAGGGCGACCGCAACCAGCTCGAGATCTCCGCAACGGACCTCGAGGTGGGCATTCGCGGCGGTCATCCGGCGGACGTGTCGAAGCCGGGCAGCCTCACCGTGTCGGCGCGCAAGTTCTTCGAGATCGTGCGCGAGCTCCCGGACGAGCCCGTCGCGCTGGCGGCGACGCCGAACTCGTATCTCGAGATCCACTGCAATCGCGTGCGGTTCACGCTCGCCGGCACGGCCGCGGAGGAGTTCCCGACGCTGCCCGAGGTCTCGCCGGCGGCGCTGGTTCGCCTGCCGGCAGCGGTCGTCGCGAGCCTGATCGAGCGGACCATGTACGCCGCGTCGCTCGACGAGACGCGATACAACCTGAACGGCGTCTACTTCGAGCTCGCCGAGGAAGGCGCGAAGATCCGCATGGTGGCGACGGATGGCCATCGCCTCGCACTCGTCGATCGCCACCTAGCGGGCGGCGCGAGTGATCTCGCGAGCGGCGTGATCCTGCCTCGCAAGGGGCTCGCCGAGCTGAAGCGCCTCGTCGACGAGGAGGACGCCGACGAGATCGAGCTCGGCATCGAGGGCAACAGCGCGCTCGCTCGCAAGGGCGAGGTGACGCTGACGATGCGGCTCATCGAGGGCGAGTTCCCGAACTACCGGCAGGTGCTGCCGAAGGTGAGTTCGCGCAAGGTCACGTTGTCCGCGGACACGCTCGCGCAGGCGCTGCGCCGCGTTGCGTTGCTCTCCGTCGAACGCAGCAAGGCGGTGCGCGTCGAGCTCGTGCCGGGTCACCTCCGGCTCTCGGCGAACAACCCCGATCTCGGTGAGGCCAGCGAGGAGATCGACATCGACTACCAGGGCGATGCGATCACCGTCGGCTTCAACGCCCGCTACCTGCTCGACAGCCTGGCCGCGTTCCGGACCAAGGAGGTGGAGCTCGGCCTCGAGGACGAGCTGTCGCCCGCCGTGCTGCGGCCCACCGAGGACTCCGACACGCTCGCCGTCGTCATGCCCATGCGCCTCTAAGCCCGCGGTGTGACTGCCAAAAAACGGCATTTCCCACCTTTACGCGAGGCGTCGGATCCAGTAGCTTCCGCCGCGTTCTCCCAGCCCCTCTGCGCACACCCCAGCGCGCGCCGCGCTCGCACGAACGGCGCCGTCGCGGGAGGCGCGGGCGCCGAGATCGGACCGAAGCCGAAGGGGTGCGGAGCGCGCGGCGCCCGGTGGACCCGCGGGACGGAAGGAGCTTCTTGGCATACGACGCGAGTGCCATCGAGGTCCTCGAAGGACTCGAGCCCGTTCGCAAGCGCCCGGCGATGTACATCGGGTCGACGGGACCCGATGGGCTGCATCACCTCGTCTACGAGGTCGTCGACAACTCCATCGACGAGGCGCTCGCGGGCTTCTGCACCGAGATCCAGGTCGTCATCCACGCGGACAACAGCGTGACGGTCGAGGACGACGGCCGCGGCATCCCCGTCGACGAGCACCCCGCCGAGAAGCGCTCCGCCGCCGAAGTCGTCATGACGACGCTGCACGCCGGCGGCAAGTTCAACGAGAACAGCTACAAGGTGTCGGGCGGCCTGCACGGCGTCGGCGTCTCGTGCGTCAACGCGCTCTCCGACCACCTCGAGCTCGAGATCCGCCGCGACGGCAAGGTGTACCGGCAGATCTACCACCGCGGCGTGCCCGAGGCGCCGCTCGCCGAGATCGGCACGACGGACCGCACCGGTACGCGCGTCACCTTCCACCCCGATCCCGAGATCTTCCCGTCCACCGAGTACAGCTTCGACACGCTCTCGCAGCGGCTGCGCGAGCTCTCGTTCCTGAACGCCGGCATCAAGATCCGCATCCAGGACGAGCGCACCGAGAAGTCGCACGACTTCTGCTACGAGGGCGGCATCGTCTCGTTCGTCGAGCACCTCAACAAGAACCGCCAGCCGCTGCACCAGCCGCCGATCCTCGTGTCCGGCGAGCGCAAGTTCGACCAGAAGGGCGGCCAGGTGCCGGTCATGATCGAGGTCGCTCTCCAGTACAACGAGACGTACAACGAGAGCATCTTCTCCTTCGCCAACAACATCAACACGGCGGAGGGCGGGACGCACCTGATCGGCTTCCGCACCGCGCTGACGCGCTCGATCAACCGCTACCTCGCCGCGCAGAAGAAGAACGGCAAGGGCGAGATCGAGACGGTGTCGGGCGACGACGTGCGCGAAGGCCTCACCGCGATCGTCTCGGTGAAGCTGCCGCAGCCCGAGTTCGAGGGGCAGACGAAGGCGAAGCTCGGCACGACCGAGGTGCGCGGCCTCGTCGAGCAAATCGTCTACGAGCAGCTCTCGGCGTACCTCGAGGAGAATCCCGGGGTCGCGCGCATCCTGGTCGCGAAGGTGCTCGACGCAGCGCGCGCGCGGGCTGCGGCCCGCAAGGCGCGCGACCTCGCGCGCCGCAAGGGCGCGCTCTCCGACTTCAGCCTCCCGGGCAAGCTCGCCGACTGCCAGGAGCGCGACCCGTCGCGCTCCGAGCTCTTCATCGTCGAGGGCGACTCCGCCGGCGGCACCGCCAAGCAGGGACGCTCGCGGGAGACGCAGGCGATCCTTCCGATCCGCGGAAAGATCCTGAACGTCGAGCGCGCGCGGCTCGACAAGATGCTCTCCTCTCAGGAGATCCAGGCGATCATCGCGGCGATCGGCTGCGGGATCGGCGAGGACTTCGCGCCCGAGAAGGCGCGCTACCACAAGATCATCATCATGACCGACGCGGACGTGGACGGCAGCCACATCCGCACCCTGCTCCTCACCTTCTTCTTCCGGCAGATGCGGCAGCTGATCGAGCGCGGCTACCTCTACATCGCGCAGCCGCCGCTCTACAAGGTGAAGAAGGGCAAGACGGAGCGGTACATCAAGGACGAGGCCGCGCTCGAGCGCTACCTGCTCGACCTCGTGCTCGAGTCGTCGCACATCGTGCCGGCCGGCGGCGACGAGCCGCTCTCGGTGGCGACCGTGCGACGCGTGCTCGACGCCGCGAGCGAGTACAAGCGCTCGCTGCGGCTGCTCGCCCAGCGCCGCATCGACGACCGCCTCGTCGACGCCGCGGTCCATGCCGGCGTGCCGAGCGAGGACGACTTGCGCGACGCGGCCGCGCTGCGCGAGCGCATCGCGCCGCAGATCGCGGAGAGCTACCGCGCGCTCGAGCCCGACGGCGGCGACGTCATCTGGGCCGTGTCGGCCGATCCCGAGCACGGCGGCCACCGGCTCGTCGGGACCACGCGGCGCGCCGGCATCTCGCTGCGCGCGACCTTCGACGCGCAGTTCCTGCGCTCGTCCGACTGGACGCGCCTGTCCGAGCAGAAGCGCGCCATGCAGGCGCTCGGGCCCGCGCCCTACACGGTGACGCGCGACGACGAAGAGCCCGAGCAGATCGCGACCGCGACGCGCCTGCTCGACCGCCTGCTCGAGGTCGCGAAGAAGGGCCTCTCGATCCAGCGCTACAAGGGCCTCGGCGAGATGAACCCCGACCAGCTCGCCGACACCACGATGAACGTCGACCGCCGCACGCTGCTGCAGGTGCGCATCGATGACCTCGTCGAGGCGGAAGACGTGTTCACGAAGCTGATGGGCGACGACGTCGAGCCGCGCCGCGAGTTCATCGAGCAGAACGCCCTGAACGTCCAGAACCTGGATATCTGACGATGGCCGAAGACACGCCGCCGCCGCCGAACGAGCCGGGCGCACCGCCGCCCGGTGGCGCGCCGCCCAACGAGGCGTTGCCGCGCGCCATCGAGGAAGAGGTCCGCTCCTCGTTCCTCGACTACTCGATGTCGGTCATCATCAGCCGCGCGCTGCCGGACGTGCGCGACGGCTTGAAGCCCGTGCACCGGCGCATCCTGTACGCGATGCAGCAGGAGGGGCTGGTCCCGACGCGCGCGTACTCGAAGTCGGCCGGCGTCGTGGGCGAAGTCCTCAAGCACTATCACCCGCACGGCGACTCCGCGGTCTACGACTCGCTCGTGCGCATGGTCCAGGACTTCTCGCTGCGGTACCCGCTGATCGACGGCCAGGGCAACTTCGGCTCGATCGACGGCGATCCGCCCGCCGCCTACCGCTACACCGAGTGCCGCCTCGCGCGCCTCGCGGAGGAGATGCTCCGCGACATCGACCGCGAGACGGTCGACTTCGTTCCCAATTTCGACGGCTCGACGAGCGAGCCGTCCGTGCTGCCGACGCGGCTGCCGAACCTGCTCGCGAACGGCTCGGCCGGCATCGCGGTCGGCATGGCGACGAACGTCCCGCCGCACAACCTGCGCGAGCTGATCGAGGCGCTCGTGCTGGTCGCCGAGAATCCGGAGTGCACGCTCGACCAACTGCTCGAGAAGATGCCCGGTCCCGACTTCCCGACCGGAGCGCTGATCTGCGGCACGAGCGGCATCCGGCAGGCCTACGCGACCGGCCGCGGCCTCCTCACCGTGCGCGGCCGCGCCGAGTTCGAGGAGAGCAAGCGCGGCACGCGCATCGTGATCACCGAGATCCCGTTCCTGCTGAACAAGGCCTCGCTGCTCGAGCGCATCGCCGAGCACGTGCGCGAGGGCAAGATCGACGGCATCTCCGATCTGCGCGACGAGACCAACCGGCAGGGCATCCGCGTCGTCATCGAGCTGAAGCGCGACGCCACGCCCGACGTCACGCTGAACCAGCTCTACAAGCAGACGCCGCTGCAGAGCACCTTCGGCGTCAACATGCTGGCGCTCGTCAACGGGCGTCCGGAGACGCTGCCGCTCAAGGACGTGCTGCGGCACTTCCTCGACTTCCGCCGCGAAGTCGTGATCCGGCGCGCCACTTTCGACCTGCGCCAAGCCGAAGCGCGCGCGCACATCCTCGAAGGCCTCGCGATCGTCCTCGACAACCTCGACGAGGTGATCGCGCTGATCCGCGCTTCGCAGGACACCGCGGAGGCGCGCGGCGCGTTGATGTCGCGCTTCGCGCTCTCGGAGCGCCAGGCGAACGCGATCCTCGAGATGCGGCTGCGCGCGCTGACCGCGCTCGAGCGCCAGCGCGTGATGGACGAGCTCGCCGACGTGCGCGCGCGCATCGAAGACCTGAAGGCGCTGCTCGCCAGCGACGCGCGCGTGCTCGAGGTCGTGCTCGGCGAGCTGCGCGAGATCCAGGAGAAGTACGGCGATGCACGCCGCACCGAGATCACCGGCGCCGCCGACGAGATCGAGACCGAGGACCTGATCGTCGAGGAGGACATGGTCGTCACCGTGTCCCACGCCGGCTACGTGAAGCGCAACGCGATCACGGAGTACCGCCAGCAGCGGCGCGGCGGCAAGGGCCTGCGCGGCATGGAGACGCGCGACGAGGACTTCGTCGCGCAGCTGTTCGTGGCGTCCACGCACGCGTTCTGCCTGTTCTTCACCAACCGCGGGCGCGTGCACTGGAAGAAGGTGTGGGAGCTGCCGCAGCTCGGCCGCGCGGCGAAGGGCCGCTCGCTCGCGAACCTGCTGATGCTGGGCGAGGGCGAGCGCGTGCAGGCCACGCTGTCGGTGCGCAGCTTCGACGAGTCGGGCTACGTCGTGCTGTGCACCCGGCGCGGCGTGATCAAGAAGACGAGCCTCGACGCGTTCTCGAATCCGCGCCGCGCGGGCATCATCGCGATCAACCTCGACGAGGGCGACGAGCTGATCGCGGCGGCGCGCACGAACGGCGCGCAGGAGGTGCTGATCGCGACGCGCAGCGGAAAGTCGGTGCGTTTCGCCGAGACCGACGTGCGCCCGATGGGCCGCGCGGCGACCGGCGTGCGCGGCATCTCGCTCGCCGAGGACGATGCCGTGGTCGGCATGGAGATCCTCTCGCCCGAGGCGACGATCTTGTCCGTGACGCAGAACGGCTACGGCAAGCGCACGCCGCTCGAGGACTACCGGATCCAGAAGCGCGGCGGCATGGGCATCATCACGATCCGCACCAGCGAGCGGAACGGCCCGGTGATCGGCGTCGCGCAGGTACGCAACGACGACCACGTGATGCTCATCACCGACGGCGGCCAGGTGCTGCGCTGCCCGGTCTCGGGGATCTCGACGATGGGCCGCGCGACGCAGGGCGTGACGCTGATGGACCTCGCAGAGGGCGAGAAGGTGGTCGCAGTCGCGCGCCTCGCCGAGTCCGACGCCGCGACCTGATGAGGCGCGCCGCTCGCCTGCGGCTCGCTACGCGGGAAACGGAGCTGCTCGACTGCGCTTGCCGTCGGCGCTTCGTGGGACGGCCGGGCACGGTGCGCGGGGCGGCGTAGCCAGTACCCTGGCGGCATGAAGCGCACCCGCTCGAAGCAGCTGATGGCGCGCGCGCGACGGGTGATCCCCGGCGGCGTGAACAGCCCCGTGCGGGCATACGGCTCCGTCGGCGGCACGGCGCCCTTTCTCGCGAAGGGCAAAGGCGCGCGCGTGTGGGACGCCGACGGCAACGAGTACGTCGACTACGTCGGCTCGTGGGGACCGCTCGTGCTCGGCCATGCGCATCCCGCCGTGCTGCGTGCGGTGCGCGCGGCCGCCGCGCTCGGCACCAGCTTCGGCGCGCCGACGGAGCTCGAGGTGCGGCTCGCGGAGGAGGTGTGCCGCGCGCTCCCGTCGGTCGAGCGCGTGCGCTTCGTGTCGTCGGGCACCGAGGCGTCGATGAGCGCGATCCGGTTGGCGCGCGCCGCGACCGGCCGTGCGCGCATCCTCAAGTTCGACGGCTGCTACCACGGCCACGTCGACGCGCTGCTGGTGGGCGCCGGCAGCGGCGTCGCGACGCTCGGGATTCCCGGCACGCCCGGCGTGCCCGCGTCGTTCGCGGAGCTCACGGTGCAGGCGCCCTTCAACGACCTCGCCGCGGTCGAGGACGCGCTGCGGCGTTGGCCCGGCGAGATCGCGTGCATCCTGGTCGAGCCCGTCGCGGGCAACATGGGCTGCGTGCCGCCCGAGCCCGGCTTCCTCGAAGGGCTCGCCGCGCTCGCGCAGCAGCACGGCGCGCTGCTCGTGTTCGACGAGGTGATGACCGGCTTTCGCGTCGCGTACGGCGGCGCGCAGGAGCGCTACGGCATCCGGCCCGACCTCACGATCCTCGGCAAGATCGTGGGCGGCGGGCTGCCGGCGGCGGCGTACGGGGGTCGCCGTGAGCTGATGGAGCAGATCGCGCCGGAGGGACCCGTCTATCAAGCCGGCACGCTCTCCGGCAATCCGCTCGCGATGGCGGCCGGGCTCGAGACGCTGCGCCGGCTGCGCGCGCCGGGCGTGTACGCGGAGCTGGAGGCGCGCGCGCGCACGCTGGTCGACGGCTTCACCGGGGCCGCGGAGCGCGCGGGCGTCGAGCTCACGACCGCGGCCGTCGGCGGCATGTTCGGCTTCTTCTTCCATCCCGGCCCGGTGCGGAACTTCGACGACGCCAAGAAGGCGAACGGCGAGCGCTTCCGGGCGTTCTTCCACGCCATGCTCGATGCGGGCGTCTACCTCGCACCGTCGGCGTTCGAGGCGGGATTCGTCTCGCTGGCGCACCGTCCGGCGGACGTCGCCGCGACGCTCGCAGCCGCCGAGAAGGCCTTCCGCAAGGCGGCTCGGGCGCATTGAGGGCCATGGGGGGGTCCGCTAGGATGCGCGCCGCTTTGGACCCGGGGCGACGACGCCCGCGTTGCGCGGCCCGGTCGTGACGGATCCGAAGGACGAAGACGAGAGCGTCTCGAGGCCCACCCCACAGGCCAGCCGACCGCCCGCCCCCGAGCCGACTCCGCCGCAGCGGACCTCGAAGCAACGGATGGCGTCGGCCTACCAGGGGGCGGTCGAGGCCGTCGTCGCCGTCGTGTTCTGCGCGCTCGTCGGCCACTGGGCCGACCGGCGCTTCGATTCCGAACCGTGGGGCCTCTTCCTCGGCATGCTCATCGGCTTCGCCGCCTTCTTCGTGCGGCTCTGGCGGATGCGCAGCTTGATGGAGACGCCGCCGGAGAATCCACCGGAGAGTCCACCGGACCGGGGAGACGGCTCCCCGTGACGCGCGGCGCGAAGGTCGACACGAGGATCCGCACGGAGAGCGGCTGGGAGACCGACTGGGGATGGGACGAATCGCCAGTGCCATCGAGCTGCACCCGCTCGAGCGCGTGAACCTCGGGTTCTCCGCCGGCGGTCTGGCCGTCGCCGTCGCGCTCGCGTCGCCCGCCTTCGCGGCCAGCTATGCGCTCGGCGCGGTGCTGGAGGCGATCAACTTCCGCACGCTCCGCATCGCGTCCGGGCGTCTGCTCTCCGGGCAGCTCGCCGGCGCGCCGCTCTGGTCGGCCTTGTTCGGGATGCGCCTGGTGATCCTGCTGACCAGCATGGGCATCGCGCTCGTCGCCGGCGCGCACCCGCTCGGTCTGCTGCTCGGCGTCTCGACGGTCGTGCCGGCGGTGCTCGCCGGCGCCTGGTGGCTGCGGCCGCCGGTCGATCCGACCGCGCCGCGGCTCGCGGACGACGATCCCGCGTGGGATCACTGGAGCGTGTGGCGCGGCGACGTGGTGCCGGAAGCGGAAGACGAGGAGACGGCGTGACCATCTACAGCTTCCTCGAGAAGAGCGCCGGGATCGATCCCATCCTGCAGGCCGCTGCGCTTGCGGTGGTGCTGCTGTTGCTCGCCGGCTGGAGCGTGCGCCGCTCGCTCGCCGCGACGCACGGCGGCGTCATTCCGGACGCGGGCGTGTCGGTGCGCAACGTGATCGAGGTGATCTTCGAGGGCCTCGCCAACCTGGGTCACCAGATCATGGGCGACGACTACAAGCGCTGGATGCCGCTCGTCGGCTCGATCTTCTTCTTCATCCTGATCTCGAACCTGCTCGGCCTCGTGCCCGGCGTGGGCGGCGCCACCAGCGACATCGCCCCGGGCTTCGCCTGGGCCATCATCGTGTTCGTCGTCTACAACTACGTCGGCATCCGCAAGCACGGCGCGCAGTACCTCTACCAGTTCATGGGTCCCAGCTTGTTCACGCTGCACATCGGCGGCAAGCATTACCACGTGCGCGCGCTGGCTCCTCTGATGATGCTGATCGAGATCCCGCTCCACTTCGCGCGCATCTTCACGCTGGCGATCCGTCTCGTCGCCAACATGTTCGCGGATCACACCGTCGTCGCCGTCTGGCTCGGCCTGGTCCCCGCCCTGCTGCCCGGCGTGTTCATGGGGCTCGGGCTGGTGATCTGCTTCATCCAGGCGTTCGTGTTCTCGCTGCTCACGATGATCTACATCGGCTTGGCGCTCCAGGAAGCGCACTGACGCTTCCGGACGCGGGCCCATTGGATGCCCACTCGGGCGAGGGAGAGAAGCATGGCTCGATATGCGAAGTTGCTGGTGTACACGGTGATGGCGGCGCTCGCGCCGGCCGCTGCGTTCGCGCAGGAGGCGGGCGAGGCCGCGGGTGCGGGCTGGGGCCCGGCGCTCGGCGCGGGCATCGCGTTCGGCCTCGCGGCGCTCGGCGGCACGATCGGCCAGGGCCTGACCGCCGGAAACACCACGGCCGGCATCGCGCGCAATCCGGGCGCGGCGGGCGCGATGAACGTTCCGTTCATTCTCGGCATGGCGCTCATCGAGTCGATCGCGCTGGTCGGCTTCGTGACCGCGTACCTGCTGATCGGCCGCATCTGATCCCTCGCCGCACGCTCCGGGCGTACTCGCGAGAGAGCGCCGGAGCGAGCTGGACGCGAGAGCCTCTGCTCCGCCCGGTGTTCTCGGAAGAGAACACCGGGCGGGAGCGCGGCGCGGACCTCACCCCGTTGTTGGTTTCCGCGACGCACACTGTGCTCCCGCCCGGTGTCTCCGATCCCGCGCGGCCCCCGGTCCCGTCGAAGGGGCGGTTGCGGGAGGCGTCTCGCGACGCCGCCCGAGCGAGAGAGCAAGCGCCGTGCCGTGCGACGAGCGCGCTCCGCGGAGCGCGCTCGTCGCGTTTCGCGCCCGGCGCCGCGCGCCGTCGTGAACGCGACGCCTCCGAGTGTCGACGCGCGTGCGCGAGCCCCCCGTGAACGGCGGTCGGCTGCTCGTCTTCGAGGGCATCGACGGCAGCGGCAAGTCCACGCAGCTGCGGCTGCTCGACGAGCACCTGCGCGCGCGCGGCGTCGAGACGGTCGTCACGCACGAGCCGACCGACGGCGTCTGGGGCCGGCGCATCCGCGCGATGGCGCGTTCGGGCGAGCGCGTCGCGCCCGATGAGGAGCTGCGCTGGTTCGTCGAGGACCGCCGCGAGCACGTCGCGAGCGTGCTGCGTCCGGCGCTCGGCGCGGGACGCCTCGTGCTGTGCGACCGCTACTTCCTCTCGACGGTGGCGTACCAGGGCGTGCGTGGCTTCGATCCGCAGCGGCTGCTCGAGGAGGCGGAGACGGAGTTCCCGCTGCCCGATCTCGCGCTGCTCTTCGAGGTCGACGCCGCGGCCGGGCTCGCGCGCGTCGCCGCGCGCGGCGGCGCAGCGGAGCCGGTGTTCGAGGAGAACGCGTATCTCGCGCGCGTCGCCGCGGTGTTCGCGTCGCTCGACCGCCCGTACCTCGCGCGGGTCGCAGCGAACGCGCCGATCGAGGCGGTGCACCGCGCCGTGCTCGCGATCGTGCGGCAGCGGATCGGGATCGCGTGATCTAGCTTTGCGCCCGTGACCAGCGAGACGTCCCTGCTCTCGACCCGAGCGGTTCCGCCGCGCGAGCGCCTCATCGCCGCACTCGACGTGCCGTCGCCGGACGACGCGCGCCGCCTCGTCACCGCGCTCGGCGACGCGGTCTGCTTCTACAAGCTCGGCTTCGAGCTGCTGATGAGCGGCGCGTACTTCGCGCTGGCGGACGAGCTCGCCGGCGCCGGCAAGAAGCTCTTCCTCGACCTGAAGCTCTACGACATCCCCGAGACGGTCGGCCGCGCGATGCGCAGCCTGCGCGCGCGCCGCGCGCAGTTCGTGACCGTGCACTACGGCGCGCGCGTGCTCGAGGCGGCGTGCCGCGAGCGCGGCGAGCTCGGCATCCTCGCCGTCACCGTGCTGACCAGCATCGGCCCCGACGACCTGCGCGACCTCGGCTATCCGGCCGGCGTCGCCGCCGAGCAGCTCGTGATCGAGCGCGCGCGTCGCGCATTCGAGATCGGCTGCGAGGGTGTGGTCGCGTCGCCGCTCGAAGCGGCGCGGATCCGCGCCGCGGTGGGGCCCAAGCTCGCGATCGTGACGCCCGGCATCCGGCCCGCGACGGCTGCCGACGACCAGCGCCGCGTCGCGACGCCGCGCGCGGCCTTCGAGAGCGGCGCCGACTACATCGTGGTCGGCCGCCCGATCCGGGACGCCGTGGATCCTCGCGGCGCCGCCCTCGCGATCCAAGAAACGATCGCGAGCGTGTTCGCCTAGCGGCTGCCGGCCCACGCCGTCGCGCGGCGGCGCCGTTCTCTCCGCACGGTCGCCCATCGATTCGAAACACCGTCAAGCGCGCCGACCGACGGGTCGACACGCAGCTTCGATGCAAGAGCTGGCGACACTGCTTCTGGCGGTCGGCGGGGTCGTGTACCTCGCGCTGGCGGCGGCGCTGATGCGGAACCGCCCCGGGCCGGGCGCACGCACGATCGCGTGCGGGCTCTTCGCGATCGCCGTCTGGGTCGTGATGGCGGTGGTGGAGCTGCGCACCGCGAACGTCGCGGACTTCGTGCTCGCCGCGAAGGTGAAGTACACCGCGATCGCGCTGGTGCCGCCGCTCCTGTTCCTCTTCCTGCTGCGCTGCACCGAGCGCGTCGGACTCGCGACGACCGCCCGCCTGGCGCTTCTGTTCGTGATTCCGGTCGCGACGATCGCGGCCGCATGGACCAACGAGCTGCACGAGATCATGTGGGCGCACCCGCCGGTGGACGCCGGCGGGGAGCGCTCGTCGCGCATGCCCTGGGGTCCGTGGTTCTGGTACGTGCACGTGCCCTACAGCTACGTGCTGACGGGCGCGTCGCTGGTGCTGCTGGCGGACGAATGGCGCCGCGCGGCGAAGCTGCAGCGCTCGCAGATCGCTCCGCTGATGGCAGGCATCCTGATTCCCTCGGTGGTGAACGTGCTGTTCACGACCGGGCTGCTGAAGACGCACGGCTTCGGTCCGACGCCGCTCGCCTTCGTCGCGAGCGGCCTGCTGTTCTCGTGGGGCTTCGTGCGCCGCGACCTCTTCCGCCTGGCGCCGGTCGCGTACCAGGCCGTCTTCGAGCAGATGCACGACGGCGTGCTGATCTCCGACCCCGAGCACCGCGTCGTCAACGTGAACCGCGCCGCGCTCGACATGACCGCGCGCAGCGCCGACGCCGTGCTCGGCTACCGCATCGAGGACGTGCTGCCCGCCGACGCGCGGATCGCGCGCGCGCTCACCGCGGCGGAACGCGCGACGGTCGAGTGCGAGACGCCCGACGGCCGGCGGCTGGAGGTGGGCATCTCGCCGGTGACCGGCTCGGCGGGCCGCGCGCGCGGGCGCGTCGTCCTGCTGCGCGACGTGACCGAGCGCGAGCGCACCCTCGCTGCGCTGCGCGAGAGCGAGGCGCTCGTGCGCGGCATCGTCGAGCACTCGCCGAACGGCATCCTGCGGCTGCGGCCGCGACGCGGACCCGACGGCGACGTGCGCGACTTCGACTGCATCTTCGCGAACCCCGCCGCCGCGTCGTTCATCGGGCGCCCCGAGGCGGAGCTGGTCGGCCGTCCGTTCAAGGGCGCCGTGCACCCGTACACCGCGGGCCTCTTCCAGGCGTTCCGCGAGGTGGTGCGCACGCGCGCGAGCTGCGAGGTCGAGCGCACGGTCGTGCGCGGCGGGCGCGAGATCTGGCTGCGCTTCCTCGCCGCGCCGGCGGGCGAGGACCTGATCGTCACCTGCGTGGACGTGACCGAGGACAAGCATCGCGAGATAGCGATGGAGGCGGCCGCGTCGCAGGACGCGCTGACGGGCCTCCTCAACCGGCGCGGCTTCGAGACCGACGCGCCCAGCCTGCTGCGCGACGGCGGCGGGTCGTCGCGCCCGTGCGCGCTGCTCTATGCCGACCTCGACCGCTTCAAGGAGGTCAACGACCGCTTCGGGCACGAGGCGGGCGACCTCGTCTTGTGCGAGTTCGCGGCGCGCATGCAGCGCTGCACGCGCGGCCCCGACTTGATGGCGCGCCTCGGCGGCGACGAGTTCGTGCTGCTGCTGCTCGACACCGGGCTCGACGGCGCGCTCTGGGTCGCCGAGCGGCTGCTCACGAGCTCGCACCAGGCGATCCGCGTCGACCAGCACGCGATCGACTGCACGCCGAGCATCGGCATCGCGCTGCACCCCGAGCACGCGAGCGAGCTGAAGGCGCTGCTCCAGGCCGCCGACCGCGCGATGTACGACGCCAAGGCCCGCGGCGGCGGCGTCGCCGTCGCCGGCCGCGCGGCGGTCGGCGCGCGCTCGAGCTGAGCGCCGCCGCGCGCGGCGTGCCCGGCGGCGCCCGACGAGACCGCGGCACGCGATCTGCAACGAAGTTCTCTCGAATGCGGATGCCCCGCACGGAGGAACTGCCATGCACCGCTCCGAGACGCGCGAGCTCGCCAACTGCGCGATCTGCGGCGCCGAGATCGCGCCCGCCACCGACCGCGCCTTCGCCTTCGGCGTCGACTCGTACCTCTGCTACGCCTGCGCCGTGAAGCGCGGCGGCAGCTGGAACGAGCTGCACGACCACTGGGACGCCGACCCCGATACCAGCGAGGTCGAGCGCGCCGAGCGCTGAGCGGGCTTCAGCGCGCGGTCGACCAGCTCGATCGCGGCGATCGACGCGAAGTCGTGCAGCACGCTGCGCTGCACGGCGAACACCGCTGCCGTGCCGATCGCGACGAGGATCGGGCCGCGCCACGTCTTGCTGTGTCCGAAGAGCGGGCGCCCGCGGAAGCGACGGTCGCCGTCGATCGGCCGCGCCAGGAACGGCAGCCAGTCGTACTTCATGAAGACGCCGTGCAGCGCCGCGGCGCCGAGCAGCGGCAGCAGCAGCCACGCGAGGCCGGCCAGCTCGGAGGCGAGTCGGCGGCGCGGGTGGCGCGCCGGTCAGCGCTTCTGCAGCCGCTCGCGCAACGCGTCGAGCTCCCGCAGCAGGACCTGGCGCGTCTTCTCGCCGGCTCGCTCGAGCTGCTCGTTGACGGGCGCGAGGCGCTCGCGAACGTCCTCGAGCAGCCGCTCGAGCCCGGTGCCGTGCCGCGCGTCGCGATACTGCGTGCGCAGCGCCGTGCCGAGCGTGTCGAGCTCGTCGCCGAGATGGGCCACGAGGTCGTCGAGGCTCACGATCCCGACCACCTGCTCGTCGCGCACCACCGGCACGCGGCGGATCCCGTCCGAGCGCATGCGCGCGACGACGGCCTCGATCGATTCGGTGGGCGCGACCGTCGCGACCGGCTTCGTCATCACGCGCTCCGCGGTGGTTTCGCGGGCGCGCTTGCCGGCGGCGACCACGCGCAGCGCGAGGTCGCGGTCCGTCACGATCCCGATCGGACGCCGCCGCTCGTCGGTGACGACGAGGCAGCCGACCGCGTCGCCGCGCATCTTCTCCGCCAGCTCGCGGACGCTCGCGTGCAGGTCGACGGTCGAGACGTCCTTCACGAAGTGCCGCGCCTCACGCATGGGACGTGCCTCCCGCGCCGCCGGCCGACTTCGCCTCGCGCGTGAACTGCACGCGCAGCGCCTCGGCGAGATCGCCGAGCTCGGTCGCGAGCAGCCGCAGGAAGTCGTCGGCCGCGAACACGCCCGCCGCCTTGCCGGCCTCGTCGGTCACGACGAGCCGCCGCACGCTTGCCTTGCGCAGCGCCTTCAGCGCCTCCTCGAGCGAGGCGTCCTGGCGCACGCTGACGACGGGGCCGTGCATCGCGTCCCGCACGCGCTCCTTCTCCGGATCGAGGTCGTCGCAGAGCACGTGCAGCGCGATGTCGCGGTCGGTCACGACGCCGATCGGGCGATCGTTCTCGACCACCACGAGACAGCCGACGTGCTCCGCCTGCATCCGCCGCGCCGCGACGGCCGCGGTCTCGTCCGGCGCCGCCGTCCGCGTGGCGCGCATGCAATGCGTTCCGATGGCCATGCTTCGAGCCCTCCTCGGAGGGCGGAGCGGTGCTCCGCGCTCGTCCGTCCGTCACGGAACGAGCTGCATCGTCCGTGCCACGCGCTGCGCGCGCGCGTCGTGGGCCGTCGCGTGGACGATCTTGCAGCGCTGTGCGCACGCGCCACGCCCGCAGCCGTGCTGGCGCGCAGCGCCTCATGCGGGGGAGCGCACGACCAGGGCTTGCGATCCCGCTCGCCACCGACAGCGCGTGCCCTGCGGGTCCACCCCTTGCGGGCCTGCGACCGTTGGTCCCGCTCGTGCCTCGAAGGACGCGTCCCGTCCGGGTGCGGTTCGGTGTAGGATTGCGCGTCTGTCACCGGGGTAACGATGAGAACGCTTCGCCGTGCTCGCAGCTCGGCTCGTCGAGGGCATCGGCTGCAGCGCGGGACCTCGCTCCGCGTCCAAGCAATGGGATGCGGCGCGCTGCTCTTCCTCGGCGCCTGCTCTTCGCCGATGGAGGCACCTGTCACGCCCGCCGCGGCAGGACCGACGTTGCGCATCGGTCTGGTTGCGGACAGCCAGCTCCAGACGCGTCACACCCGTGATTCGGTCCGCATGCTGTCGGGAAAGAACGAGGACGAGGTCGTCGACGTCAGTCTCCGACCTCCCGCGCTGAACGAGCTCGCCGAGGATCTCCTCGACGAGCTGCTCCGCAAGCTGATACGGGATGGGCGTCCGGACGTCGTGCTCTACCTCGGAGACGCTGCCAACAACGGCTGTGCCGACGAGATCGGCCGCGCGTTTCACGTCCTCGACACCGTGCGAGATGCAACGAAGGTTCCGATCTACTTCGTCCTCGGCAACCACGACTATCTCGGCGCGGGAAACACGACGCACTTGACGGATCGAACGAGGCTCTGTGACCGGCCGCAGCAATGGTCGGGCAAGTCGCTCGCGCAATTGAAGAACGATGGCGGGAAGAACGACTCCGTGCCGATGTGGACCTGCAAGCGCGAGCATGCGCAATCCACAACGACGAAGCACACCAGGCGCGGTCGGCAAATCGGCCTCGACAACCTGCCGGTGACGAAGTTCGAGCTGATGCGGGAGGTGAGCTGCTTCAACCAAACGAACGGACCGAGCGCGTGGGCTTACGCGGATCACTTCGGGGACCGCGGCGCCGAAGAGGGGGCTCGCAGCCTCGACTGCCTGGGGAAACAGCGGCACAAAGAGGGTTGGATCGAGAGCCAGCACACCAACGCGGGTTGCTTCTTGTCGGCGACCCTCGTGCGAGACCGTGGCGAACCGCATCAGGTCGACATGCTCCTCGCGGATACCTCCGATTACTTCGACAAGGGCGTGAAGACCACGTTTCTCGGGGCTCAAGCGTTCGGCTTGCAGGGCTGGATGTCGACCGAGGGTGACACATCGCAGGCTCAGTGGTTCGCCGACCGGTCGAAGGGGTCGACGCCCGCGCTGCGCATCATCGCATCGCATTATGCGCCCGACCGCCTGGGCACGCTGTTCACGACTTGGAGCCCTTGGCCGATGGTGCGCGAGCGACTCGCAGCGAAGCTCGGACCGGCCCCGCCGCACGGTCAATACTGGCTTCACGGGCATGAGCACACGTGGAGCGACGTCACCTGCGTGGAGCACGGCCCTTTCATGAAGTTCGGAGTGGGATCGACCACCGACCACGGGGTGGCGGAGGACGGGACGATCGAGCCACCACACGCCGCGCTCGTGTCGTTCGTCGACGGCGCATGGGTCGAGGCACGGCGGATCGAGGTCGAGGGCGAGAGCTTCGACTGCACGGCGGTCGAGGAAGCCCTCGGCTCTTTCACCCGCATCCGCGCGAACGGGGACACCTATTCGCCCGTGCTGAAGCGCAGCCGGCTCTGGCAACAATGGGGCGGGCCCGTCCCTTACCGTCGCGGTGAGGAGGCGCGCATCTTGCTGGGGCTCGACAAGTCCTATCGGGATCGAGGCTGGACCGTGTCGGACGAGGTCGCCTCGTTGCAGAACCTCGCGACGTTCATCGACGAGTTCGCCGTCGACGCGTCCAAAGGCGCATGCCACGAACGGCCGCGCGAGGGACGCTGTCGCCAAGCGCTGGAGGCTGCCGAGAAGCAGGCACGCGTTTGTCTCGCGCTCGAGTCGAGCGAGCTCGAGAAGAAGCAGCTGACTCGCTGGTCCACGCTTCCGGTGAAGCCCGGATCGCGGGTTCGCCGCGCGGATCATCCGCGAAGCGCCGCCTCGCGCTGCGGCTTCGCGAGGACCCGCGCCGAAACATCGCGCCTGGAGTAAGCCCTCGCGAACCGGTGCCGGGGACGGCGAGCCCCGCACGTGCCGGAGTCACACGCAGCGACTCGTGCGTTGGCCCCAGCCTCGACGATGCGGAAGCGCCGCGCGGGCTACTTGCCCTTCTTCGCCGGCGGCCGCGCAGGACTCGGCGGCGCGGCCTTGGCGGCGGCCGCCGCCTGCTTGCTCTTCTTGTCGGCCGTGTCCTGCTTCTTCGCGCGCTGGATCGCCTTCGGAGACTTGTCGCCCATGGTGACCTCGTTCGGAGCTCGGGGAGCGACGAAAGATCGCCCGCTCTCGACCCTACCACGATCCGCCGTGCGTCCATGGCGGCAGCCGCGCGTGCGCGGGATCAGCCGCCGTCGAGCAGCGCCGCTTCGAGCTGCGGCCGCGCGAGGATCCGCTCCGCGACGTCGCGCCGGCAGTAGCCCTCGCTCGCGAACCAGTGCACGGCGGCGGCGAGGACGGCGCGCGCGGGGCGCGGGGCGTAGCCGAGCTCGCGCTTGGCCTTGTCGATGCGGACGAAGCGGCTGTCGCGCACGTGCATGGCCTGCTCGGTGCAGGCGAGCGGCGGGCGGTGCGTCAGGTGGTCGGCGATCCACTCGTTGACGACGCCCGCGAGCGAGAGGAGCGGCAGCGGCAGCGGGACGCGCGGGGCGGGGATGCCGGTCAGATCGGCGAGGATGGCGAGCAGCTCGCGCATCGCGAGGTTGTCGCCGCCGAGGATGTAGCGCTCGCCGGGGCGCGCCTGTTCGAGCGCGAGCACCTGGCCGGCGGCGACGTCGCGCACGTCGACGACGTTCTGCAGCATGTCGAGATACACGGCCATGTGTCCGCTCACGTACTGCTGGATCATGAAGCCGCTCGGCGTGGGGCGGCGGTCGCCGGGGCCGATCACCGTGGTCGGGTGCACGATCACCGCGGGCAGGCCGCGCGCGGCGGCGCGCAGCACCAGCTCCTCGGCCATCGCCTTCGACATCTTGTAGTGGCCGCGGAAGCGGCGCAGGTCGAAGGCGCCCTCCTCGTCGCCGGGGCGCGTGCGGTCCTCGGCGTTCTCGAAGACGGGCGAGAGCGTCGCCGTGCTGCTCGTGTGCACGAGCTTCGCGACGCCGAGGTCGCGCGCCGCGTCGAGCACGTGGCGCGTGCCCTCGACGTTGACGCGGTAGAAGTCGCGCCGGTCGGGCGTCCAGAAGGCGTAGGTCGCGGCGGCGTGCACGATGCGTTCGGCGCCCGAGAGGCCGCTCCGCACGCTCGCGGCGTCGCGCAGGTCGAAGTCGCGGATCTTGACCGGCAGACCGGCGAGGCTCGCGGTGTCCTGGTCGGCGCCGACCAGCGCGAGCACCTCGTCGCCACGCTCCAGCAGCGCGCGCACGACGTGCGCGCCGACGAATCCGTTGGCTCCGACGGCGGTGACGGCCAACCTATCCGCCCGTCTTCATCCGGATGGCGGCGCCGGCGAGCTGCTTGCCGAGATCCCACACCGCGCCGCCGACCTGGTGCGCGTCGGCGATGGTGCTCTCGCACGCGCGCACGATCCACTCGCGGTCCTCCTGCCCGATGTTCAGCGGCGGCAGGAACTTCACGACGTGCATGTGGTGGCCGGCGATCTGCGAGAGGATGCGGTGCTTGGTGAAGAGCGGGACGGTGATGAGCTGGCCGAACAGGCTGTCGTTGGCGGTCTCGAGCAGCCTCCACGCGGTCTTCAGCTTGAAGCTGTCGGGCTTGCCGAACTCGAGCGCGATCATCATGCCCTTGCCGCGCACGTCCTTCAGGAACTCGTAGCGCGGCACCAACGGCTTCAGGTCGTCGATGATCTGCTGGCCGAGCGACGCGGCGTTCTCGACGAGCTTCTCCTCGTCGAGCACCTCGAGGAGCGCCAGGCCCGCCGCCATCGCGAGGTTGTTCTTCGAGTAGGTCGAGCCGTGTACGACGGCGCGGTCCATGCGATTGAAGACCGCGTCGAACACCGAGCGGCGACACGCGACCGCCCCGACCGGCACGAAGCCCGCCGAGAGCGCCTTGGCGAGGCAGATCATGTCGGGCTCGACGCCCCAGTGCTCGACCGCGAGGAACTTGCCCGTGCGGCCGAGCCCCGTCTGGACCTCGTCGCAGACGAGCAGCGTGCCGTACTTGCGGCAGAGCGCCTGCGCGCCGGGCAGGTAGTCGTCGTGCGGGATGTGGACGCCGTGGCCGATGATCGGCTCGACCACGAACGCCGCCACGTCGCGGCCGCGCAGCGCGTTCTCGAGCGCCGCGAGGTCGTCGAACGGGATGCGCACGCAGTCGGGCAGCAGCGGCCCGAAGCCGTCGCGGAACTCCTCCATCCCGTTGATCGAGAGCGGTCCGTAGGTGAGGCCGTGGTAGCCGCGCTCGACGTACACGATCTTGGAGCGCTTCGTCGCGTAGCGCGCGAACTTCATCGCGGCCTCGACCGACTCCGCGCCCGAGTTGCAGAAGAACACCTTCTCGAGGCCCGGCGGCAGCTTCGCGACGAGGCGCTCGGCGAGCAGGCCCGCGAGCACCGTCACGTCCATCTGCACCAGGTGCGGCAGGCCGCCGTGCAGCACGTCCGAGAGCACCTCGATCACCTTCGGGTGATTGCGCCCGAGCGCGAACACGCCCCAGCCCGAGAGCAGGTCGAGGTAGCGGTTGCCCTGCGCGTCGAAGAGGTACGGACCGCGCGCCTCGGTGTACGCGACGTCGTAGCCGATCGTCTTCAGCACCTTCACGATCTGCCCGTTCAGGTACTGGTCGTGCAGCGCGTACTTCTCGGGCAGCCGCTGCGCGATCAGCTCGAGGATCTTCATCGGCCTCCTTTCGTCTCGCCGTCCGCGGCGCGCAGCAGGCTACCAAACGCTCGACGGGGGAACGGGTGCGGCCGGCGCACGCGGGTACAGCGCCGGATGCGCGAGGCGCAGCGCGCCGCCGCGTCCATCGAGCGCGCGCAGACGCAGTCTCACCCGGCCCGCCGGCCGCGGCCCCGTGATCGGCACCAGCACGCGCCGCGGCCGTCCCGGCGCGACGCGCGTCTCGCCGCGCGCGATGACCTCCGCCGCGCGCACGGCGCCGGCTTCGGACAGCACGCTCAGCTCGACCGGGATCGGCGCGCGGCCCGGCGCGGCGGGGACGACGTCGGCGGCGAGCAGCGCGCCCCGCGCGTCGATGGCCGGGAGCGCGACCGAATCGCCGGCGCCGAGCGGAAGCGCGCGGCCCGGCGTCTGCGGAAGGTCGGCTTGTACGGGCGGGAGGACGAGCCGGGGCAGCTCGCCGAGCACGCGCGCGCGCAAACTCGCGAGATCGCCGCGATGAAACGCGATGCGCACCCGCAGCGACGCTTCGCCGCGCGGCGGAACGCTCGCGTAGGGCGTCACGTGGAGGCAGTCGAGGAAGGCATAGGTGACCCCGAGCGAGTCCTCGGTCGCGACCGCCACCCAGACGCCGTCGTCGCTGGCTGCGGCGAGGAAGCCGGCCGCCGCGCGTTCCGAAGCGACCCCGAACAGCGCCAGCCCGCGGTTGCTCGCGAGCTCGCGCGCCGACACGCCGGGCGCGGCGAAGTGCTGCGTCCACGGCGCACGGTCGGGATCCGGATCGGCGTCCCCACTGCGGACCCCGCGTCTCTGCTCGGTGTCGGCGATCCAGCGCCAGCCGTGCTCGGCCGTCGGCAGGAGCACGTGCTTCGCACGCGACCATCCCTCCCCGCCCGGCTCCGGCTCGTCCCGCTCACGGGGCGGCCCGGTGATGCCCGGCGCGAGCTGGAAGCACGGAGCGATCGACACGAGGCGGGCGTGCTCGGCGTCGTTGTGGAGCGCGTAGCGCAGCTCGAGGGCGTGCTCCTCGGGCCGCGCCTCCACCTCGATGCGGAGATCGCGCGCCGCGAGATCGGCGAGGCGCCAGCGCAGCGCGCCGTCCGGCCCACGTGCGATTGACTCCACCGCGTCGCGCGGTACGCGCTCGAAGCGGTCCGCCGCGACGCCTTCGTGCGGCCAGAGCGCGAAGCGGCGCCCGTCCCACTCGACGCGCAGCTCCCAGGTCTCGCGCATCGCCGCGCTCGGCTGCACGTCCACGACGGCCTGCGCCGCGGGGCTCGTGACCGCGAGGGCCGCCAGCGCGGCGAGCAGGCTCCGCAGCGCGCACCCGACGTGACCGGCGACCGCACCGATGCCGCGTTCCATCTACGCGCGTCCCGCCGCGACGTCGTCGAGCGCCTTGCGCAGGCGCGCGACGCCGTCGCGGATGGCGCGCTCGCCGAGCGACGCGTAGCCGAGCAGCAGCTCGGCGCGCGGCGGCGGCTTCGCGTAGAACGGCGCCGCGGGATAGACGCCGACGCCGCGCGCCCGGCACGCGGCGCGCAGCCGCGCGACGTCGCGCGCGCCGAGCTCGGGCACGCGCAGGAGCACGTGCAGGCCGGCGTCGCTGCCGACCGGCTCGGCGCGGCCTTCGAG
>QEVM01000170.1 GCA_003576805.1 Pseudomonadota bacterium
CGTGGCGCCCTCCGGCTGCGCGAGCAGCGCGCGGAGGAGGTGCGCAGGCTCGATCACGCCGTGGCTGCGCGCGGCCGCGTCGGACTGCGCCTGCGCCAGGGCCTCCTGACTCTTGATGGTGAGCTTGTCGAGTTGCATGGCGCGAACGCTAAGCACACCGCTGCGAGTGGCAACCGAGCGCGCTTGAAAAAGCTGCAAACGGCACGCGACCCGCAACTTGCGCGCGCGTTGTAAGCCACGCGTGAGGGCGGCCGGCTACCTCGATGATATGCGTGCTGTCTCGGTCGAACCGCTTCCCCGGCGCCGCGCGGGGACTCGGGCGCATGCCCGGTCTGACGCGCGCCCGACATTGGGCTTCGTCGCCGCCTGCCTGGGCGCCGCGGCGACGGTCGCGTGGCTGAACCGCCACCACCTCGCCCAGAAGGGCGTCTACGACACCCACTACCGCGCGCTCGCGCGCTACTTCGAGGGCGGCGAAGCGCCGGCGGTGTTGTCGTATCCGATGTGGGGCTACCCGGCGCTGCTCGCTCTGCTGCCCGCGCCCGAAGTCACCACGATCGTGCTCCAGGTGCTGCTCGCCGTCGCGCTCGCGTCGGTCGTCTACGCGACGGTGGCGCCGATGGTGCGCTCGCGCCGGCTCGCGCAGGTGCTGTGCGTCGCCGCGCTGCCGCTCTGGAGCATCGCGTCCATCAAGCTCGCCGATCCGTGGTCGGTGATGCTCGGCGCGTTCGGCGTGTTCGCGCTGGCGCGCGCGCTCGCATCCGCGAGCGCGCGTTGGGCGCTCGCGAGCGGCCTGTGCTTCGGCGCGGCGCTCAACTTCCGCAGCGACTGGCTGCTCGTGCTGCCGCTGCTGCCGGCCGTGCTCGCGCTGCTCGCGCCGCGGCTCGCGTGGGCGCGGCGCCGCGAGCTGCTGCTCGCGGTGGCGGTCGCGCTGGTCGCGATGGTGCCGTGGGGCCTGTTCCGCATGGCGCACGGCGCGCCGTTCGGGCTGTCGTCGAGCAACGGCGGCATGGTGCTCTACAACGCGCTCGGCTTCGCCGGCAACCGCTGGGGCATCGTCGGCGACGACGCCTACCGCATCGCCGAGGTCCGGGAGGCGCTCGGGCCGGACGTGCCCGCGCACTCGGTCGAGGGCGACGCCTGGCTGCGCGACCGCGCCATCGCGCTGATCCGCGCGCACCCCGAGGAGTACGCGCGCAAGGTCGTGCACGACTTCGTCGCGAGCGTCGCGCTCGGCTCGTACGGGATCGAGACCGAGCCGCTGCTGCAAGGCGACGACGCGCTGCGCTTCGAGGTGATGAAGGAGCAGCTCAAGATCCGGCTCGGCATGGCGCCGAACACGCTCGACATCGCGCGCTTCCGCCGCGCCGGCGTGTGGGACGAGTCGCTCTCGCTCGGCTCGCTGCCGGCGCGCGTGTGGCTGGCGGCGGGGCTGCGCATGGCCAACGCGGCCGGCACGAGCGCGTTCCTCGTCGCGGTGCTGCTCGCGAGCGCGTGGATCGTGCTCGTGGACCGCCGCTGGCTCGCGCGACCCGAGGTGGTCGTGTTGCTCGCGGGCCTGCTCGCGAGCTGGGGGTTGGTGTGCGCGTTCTGGTACCAGCCGCGCCACACCAACGTGCTCTACGTGCTCGGCGCGCCGCTCGTCGTGATCGCGGCCGAGGGCGTGCGCGTGCGCCTCGCGGTGCGGCGCCGCCGCCGGCGCGAGGCGCAGCGGCTCATTCGCTCTTTCTCTTGACCGCGACGAAGATCGTCGCCTCGCCGCGCCGCACCAGCAGCAGCACCTTGTCCTGATCGCCCACCGCCTTGCGGAACTCGGCGACGTTGGCGACCGGCGTCTGGTTCGCCTCGAGGATCACGTCGCCGCGGCGCATGCCGGCCTCCGCGGCCGGGCTCGCCGGATCCACCTGCGTCACGACCACGCCTTGCTCGCCCTCGACGCCGAGCTGGTCGGCGAGCTCGGCGGTGAGATCCTGGACGCCGAGTCCGAACGCGCCCGGCTTCTCCTCCTTCTCCGCCTCGGCGACCTGCTCGCCTTCCTGCAGCGTGCCGACCTCGACCTGGAGCGTGCGCTCCTTGCCGTCGCGCATCACCACGACGTCGACCTTCGCACCGGGCTTGGCGGCGGCCACGCGGCGCGGCAGCTCCTCCATGTCGTCGATGCTCTCGCCGGCGAAGCGCACGATCACGTCGCCGCGCTGGATGCCGGCCTTCTGCGCCGGGCCGGCGGGATCGACGCGCGAGATCAGCGCGCCCTTGGTGTCGGGCAGCTTCATCGCGTCCTTGATGTCGGGCGTGATCTGCTGGATCACGACGCCGAGCCAGCCGCGCGTCACGAAGCCGGCGGTCTTGAGGCTCGGCAGGATCTCCTTCGCCATGTCGACCGGAACCGCGAAGCCGATCGTGTTGGCGCGCGGGTTGATCGCGGTGTTGATGCCGACCACCTCGCCCGCCAGGTTGACCAGCGGGCCGCCCGAGTTGCCGGGATTGATGGCGGCGTCGGTCTGGATGAAGTCCTCGTAGCGGCCGGCGCCGATGCCGCGCCGGTGCAGCGCCGACACGATGCCCGCCGTCACGGTGTGCTCGAGGCCGAACGGATTGCCGATCGCGATCACCCAGTCGCCCGCGCGCAGCTGGCGCGAGTCGCCGAGCGGCAGCGGCACGAGGCTCTTCTCCGACTGGATCTTGATCAGCGCGATGTCGGTCGCGGGATCGCGCCCGATCACCTCGGCGGGCAGCGTCGAGCCGTCCTTGAACGCCACCTCGATCTTGTCCACGTCCTCGATGACGTGGTTGTTGGTCACGATGTAGCCGTCGGCGGAGATCACGAAGCCCGACCCGAGGCTCGGCACCTGGAAGGGCTGGCCGCCCGGGCCGCCGGGGCCGCCGAAGAAGTCCTCGAAGGGCGAGCCGGGTCCGTTGAAGAAGGGCTCGAGGCCCGGCGGCACCTGCATGCGCCCGCCCTGCACCGTCTTCGAGGTGCGGATGCTGACGACCGACGGCGAGACGCGCTCGGCGAGGTCGGCGAACGAGGCGCGATTCGGGATCTCCGCGAGCGGCTCGTCGCCGTTCGACTCGTTCCAGAACGGCTTCACCTCCGCCGCGGGCTTCTCCTCGTCGCGTCCGAAGAGGTCGATCGCGCGTGCGTCGTTGTCGCGCCAGCTCACCCGGACGTCGAGCCCGCGCGACACCGCGACGGCGAGCACCACGGCGGCGGCGCCGGCCAGCACCACGAGAAGACGGCGGACGTTCATCGGGATCGCGCTCCTTGCATGGGCGTCACGAGAGGGGAACCGTGACATGGTATCGGCCGCCTCCGCGCGCAACCACGACGAGCGCGCGCCCGCGGCCCTGCAGATCGAGCACCGCACGCCGCAACGCATCGGTGTTCTCGAGCGGGCGTCCGTTGACGGCGAGCAGGACGTCGCCCGCGCGGAAGCCGATGCGCTCGGCGGCGCTGCGCGCGCGCACGTTCTTCACGCGGAAGCCGCCGCCTTCGACGCCCGCGAGCGAGAGGCCGAGCAGCCGCTCGGCGAGCGCCGCGACGCCCGCGTCGGAGATGCGCTCGGCGCGCGCCGCGAGCTTTTGCGCGGCGCCCGCGCGCAGCACCTCGATGGCGAGCTCCTGGCCCGGCGACGACGCTTCGACGATCGAGTAGAAGTCGCGCGCGCTCTGGATCTTGTGTCCCTCGAGCCGCGTCACGAGATCGCTGCGGCGCAGCCCGGCGCGCTCGGCGGGACCGCCCGGCGCGACGCCCGTGACGAGCGCGCCGCGCGTGCCGCGCGGCAGCTCGAGCGCCTCGTGCAAGTTCGGGTCGAGGTCCTGGAGATCGACGCCGAGCCAGACTGGATCGATGCCGCCGTGCGCGATCAGCTGGTCCACGACGCGCTTCGCGACGTCGATCGGCACGGCGAAGCCGATGCCCTGCGCGCCCTGGTAGATCGCGGTGTTGATCCCGATCAGCTGGCCTTCCGCGTTGAGCAGCGGGCCGCCCGAGTTGCCGGGGTTGATCGAGGCGTCCGTCTGGATGAAGCCGTAGTAGCTGCGCTCGTCGGCGCGGATCGAGCGGTCGAGCGCCGAGATCACGCCGGTCGTCACCGTGCTCGCGAGCCCGAACGGATTGCCGATCGCGATCACCGGCTCGCCGACCAGCAGGTCGTTCGAACGGCCCGGCGTCACCCACGGCAGCTTCTCGCCGCTCTCGACGCGCAGCACCGCGAGGTCGTTGTTGGGATCGGCGCCGACCAGCTTCGCGTCGAACTCGCGCCCGTCGGCGAGGCTCACCTTGATGCGGCTCGCGCGCGCGACGACGTGCTCGTTGGTCAGCACGTGGCCGTCGCCGTCGATCAGCACGCCGGAGCCGAGGCTCTGCGCGGTGCGCGGCCGGCTCGGCTCGAAGAAGTCCTGGAAGAAGCGGTCGAAGAACGGATCGCCGCGAAACGCCTCGAAGGGGCTCTGCTGCCGCACCTCGGTCTGCGTGGTGATGTTGACCACCGCGGGCCCGACCTTCTCGACGGCCTGCACCGCGGCCGTGCGACGCAGGAAGGGATCGACGGCGCGCGCGGGTGTCGCGGCGGCGAGCGCGACCGCGAACGCGAGCACGGCGCACGTCGCGCGGCGGCGTCGCGGGAGAACGGGTGTCACGGGATTCACGCGGGCGTTCACGCGAGCGACATCTCGATCGGCGCGCTTCTCATCGGGCCTTCGTGACGGCCGGGGCGCGTCCGGTATTCAAGGGACGGCCAGAGTAGGGTCGGGTGCTGGCCCGGGCAATCGGGTCGGGTAGGGTCCCTCGATGCGCATCGAAGCACTGCTCGCGGACGCGTGCGACGGCCTGCAGCGCGCGTTCGGCCGCACGCCGGACCCGCAGCTGCAGGTGCAGGCGCCCGGCCGCGTGAACCTGATCGGCGAGTACACCGACTTCAACGGCGGGCTCGTGCTGCCGCTCGCGATCGACCGCGGCACGCTCGCGGTCGCGGCGCGGCGCGACGACGGCCTGCTGCGCGTCCACTCGGCGACCGTCGGCGCGAGCGGCGAGATCGACCCGGCGCGGCTCACGCCCGGCCGCGGCTGGCTCGACTACGTCGCGGGCGTTGCGTTCGCGTTCCGTTCCGAAGGGCTCGCGGTGCCGGGCCTCGACGTGGCGCTCGCGAGCGACCTGCCGCGCGAGTCGGGGCTGTCGAGCTCGGCGTCGCTCGAGGTCGCGATCGCGACACTGTTCGACGTCGCCACGGACGCGGGTCTCGACGGCGCCGCGCGCGCCCGGCTCGCGCACCGCGCCGAGAACGAGTTCGTCGGGGTCCCGTGCGGGCGCATGGACCAGCTCGCCAGCGCGCTCGGCCGGCGCGACGCCGCGCTGCGCATCGACTGCGAGAGCTACGCGGTGCGCGCGGTGCCGCTGCCGTCGGACCGCGTGCGCGTCCTGATCGTCGACTCCGGCGTGCGCCGCCAGCTCACGGGCGGCGACTACGGCCGCCGCCGCGCCGAGTGCGAGGAAGGGCTCGCGCTCGCGCGCGCGCACGGCATTGCGCCGCCGGATGCGGCGACCTGGCGCGCCGTCGATCCCGCGCAGCTACCGGCGCTCGAGCGCGCGCTGCCGCCCGCACTGTTCCGCCGCGCGCGCCACGTCCTCACCGAGAACGGCCGCGTCGACGCGACCTGCGAAGCGCTCTTTCGCGGCGACGCCGCCGCCGCGGGCGCGCTGCTGCAAGCGGGGATGCGCAGCCTGCGCGACGACTTCGAGGTGAGCCGTCCCGAGCTGGACTTCCTGTGCGAGAGCGGCGACGCGACGCCCGGCTGCTTCGGCTCGCGCCTCACCGGCGCCGGCTTCGGCGGCTGCACCATCCACCTCGTCGAGCCGAGCCGCGCCGACGAAGTCGCTCGCGCCATCCAGGCCCGCTTCGCCGCCCGCTTCGCCCGCACCCCGCCCGCCCTGCTCGTCACCGCCGCCGAAGGCGCCGCCCCCGTCCGGAAATGAATCTCGAAGCAACTTTCGCAGCGCTCAGCCCGTTTCCCGCGTAGCGAGCCGCAGGCGAGCGGCGCGATCACCAAGCTCGCGGTCGTCCACGCAAGCTCGCTGCACCGATCGCAGCCAACCCGCCCGTCTCCCGCGTAGCGAGCCGCAGGCGAGCGGCGCGACCACCAAGCTCGCGGTCGTCCACGCAAGCTCGCTGCACCGATCGCAGCCAACCCGCTCGTTTCCCGCGTAGCGAGCCGAAGGCGAGCGGCGAGCCTCACCGATTCGCCGCTTCCGGCGCGTCGATCGTTCCCGGCCGCGTCGGCGCGCCGCGCCGGACGAGCACGAGCCGCGTCTCCTCGCCGCGCTCGGCGGTGACGAGGAAGCGCGCGAGCTTGTCGGCCTCGCTGAGCGCCGCGCGCAGCGCCGCGAGGTCTTCGATCTCGCGGCCCTCGACGCGGCGGATCACGTCGCCCGCCTCGAGGCCGCCTTCCGCCGCGGGCGAGCCGCTCGCGACGAACGACACGAACGCGCCCGTGCGCGTGGTGAGCCGGTGCACGCGCACCGTCGTCTCGGTGATCTCCTGCGCGTGGAAGCCGGCGTCGGACTCGACCTCGTCGGCCTCGACGCGCGGCGCCTCGGCGAGCGTCACCTTCACCTTCTTGCGCGATCCGCCGCGCAGCAGCGCGAGCTTCGCGGACTGCCCGGGCGCGATGCGCGCCACCTGGCGCTGGAAGGCGCCGAGGTCTTCTTCGCTCTCGGCCTCGATCGGCGTGCCCGCGAACTCGACCACGACGTCGCCGGGCCGGAGTCCGGCCTTCGCGGCGGGCGAGCGCGGCGCGACGCTGCTCACCACGACACCCGTCTGCGTCGGAACGCCGAAGTACGCGGCCAGCTCGCGGTCGAAGGGCTGGATGCCGATGCCGAGCCAGCCGCGCTCGACGCCGCCGCCGTCGAGCTGCTTCATCACGTCGAGCGCCGTGTCGACCGGAATCGTGAAGCCGATGCCGCGGCCCTGGCCGCGCGAGTTGATGCCGACCACGCGCCCCTCGAGGTCGACGAGCGGACCGCCCGACGAGCCGCGGTCGATCATCGCGTCGGTCTGGATGAAGTCGTTCAGCAGATCGGGGATGCCGAGGTTGCGGCCCTTCGCGGAGACGATGCCGAGCGAGACGGTGCCGTCGAGGCCGTAGGGATTGCCGACCGCGAGCACCCACTGCCCGACCTCGAGGTCGGCGCTCGAGCCGAGCGTGGCCGGCGCGAGCGGCTTGGCCGACTCGACGCGCAGCAGCGCGAGATCGGTCTGCTTGTCGGTGCCGACGATGCGCGCCGGCAGCTTGCCCTTCACGCCGGGCACGCTGACGCTCACCTTCTCCGCCTTCTCGACGACGTGGTGGTTGGTGAGCACGCGGCCGTCGGCCGACACGACGACGCCCGAGCCGGTCACCTCGTTGCGCCGGTCGTTCACCTTCACGATCGCCTCGACGTGCACGACGGACGGCGTCACGCGTTTCGAGATCTCGATCACGCGCTTCTGGAGCGCGGCGAGCGCGGCGGGGTCGGGAGCAGGCGCATCGGCCGCGCGCGCGGGCGCGCCGGCGACGCAGGCGAGAGCGAAGGCGAGGGCGCAGGCGAGTCGGTTCATGCGAAGGCTCCGTCCAGTGCTCGTCGCAGCGAGCGGGCCGCGGCGTGCGGATCGCTGCTGTCTTGGATCGCGCCGGTCACGGCGACGCCCGCCGCTCCGGCCCGCAGGATCGCGCCCGCGTTCGACGGCTCGACGCCGCCTTGCGCGAGCACGGGAAGACCATCGGCCGGCGCGCGCAGCGCCTCGAGCCCGAGCGGCGGGCGCTCGGCCGGCTTCGAGAGCGGCGCGAAGATCGGCGCAAGGTGCGCGTAATCCGCGCCGTCGCGCGCGGCGGCGCGGAGCTCGTCCGGCGCGTGCGCGGAGACGCCGATCGACGCCGGCGCGGCGAGCAGCGCGCGCGCGGCGCGCACGGGCAGCGCGTCGAATCCGAGGTGCGCGCCGTCGGCGCCGCAGGCGAGCGCGACGTCGACGCGGCGGTTGATCAGCACGCGCACCGCTCCGCCGCGGCGCGCCGCCGCTGCGCGCGCGGCCGCGCCGACGCGGTCACAGAGCGCGAGCAACGCGCCCCCCTCCAGATCGCGCTCGCGGATCTGCACCCAGTCCACGCCCCCTTCGACCGCGGCAGCGACGATCTCCTCGAGCGGCCGGCGTGCGCTGCGCCGGTCCGTGACCAGACACAGAACGGGGCGCTGCACGCGCCGCGTTCCGGACTAGAACGAAGCGAGCCCGTCGAGCGGGCTCGACGCGGTCGCGTACAGGCGGCGCGGGATGCGGCCCGCCTCGTAGGCGAGCCGGCCCGCCTCGACGGCGAGCTTCATCGCGCGCGCCATCTTCACGGGATCCTTCGCGCCGGCGATCGCGGTGTTCATCAAGACGGCGGTAGCGCCGAGCTCGAGCGCGACCGCGGCGTCGCTCGCGGTGCCGACGCCCGCGTCGACGATCACCGGCGCCTCGACGGTCTCGAGGATGATGCGCAGGTTCGCCGGATTGCGGATGCCGAGGCCCGAGCCGATCGGCGCGGCGAGCGGCATCACGGCGGGACAGCCCATCGCGGCGAGCCGCTGGCACGCGACGGGATCGTCGCTGACGTACGGCAGCACCGTGAAGCCGTCGGCGAGCAGCGTCCGCGCGGCCTCGAGCGTGGCGGGCACGTCGGGGAAGAGCGTGCGCTCGTCGCCGATCACCTCGAGCTTGACGAGGCCGTGGCCGAGCAGCTCGCGCCCGAGCTGCGCGGTGGTGACGGCGTCCTCCGCGGTGTAGCAGCCGGCGGTGTTGGGCAGGATCGTCACGCCTTCGGGCACGTAGTCGAGGAAGCGCTTGCCGTCCGTGGCGGCGGCGAGGTCCACGCGGCGCAGCGCGACGGTGATCATGTCGGCGCCGGCCGCGAGCGTCGCGTCGCGCATCTGCTCGAGCGAGGCGTACTTGCCGCTGCCGACGATCAGCCGCGAGCGGAACGAGAAGGCGCCGAGCGCGTAGCCGTCCGACATGGCCGTCATCCTCCTCCCACCGCCTCGAGGATCTCGACGCGATCGCCGGCCGCGAGCTGGTGGGTGTCGAACGCGGAGCGCGGCACCACCGAGCGGTTCACCGCCACCGCGATGCGTTCGCCCGCGATGCCGAGCCGCGCGAGGAGCTCTCGCACGCTGGTGTCGGGGGGAACGTCCTGCGGACGTCCGTTCACGTGTACCTCGACGTGGCCGTGGGGCATGGACGGCGGCCAAGCTACCGGAGCGCGATTTTGGGGTCAAACGAACACTCGCAATTTCCGCCGCATTTCCCGTGGGTTATAAAGCGCCTCGCGGATGAGCTGGAGCTTCCCGTCGCGGCCCACGCGCGCGCTCGTCGACCTCGGCGCGCTCGCGCACAACTTCGCGGTCGCGCGCCGCGCGGCCGGCGCGCGCGCGGTGATCGCCGTCGTGAAGGCGGACGCGTACGGCCACGGCGCCGCCGACGTCGCGCGCCGCCTCGCGCGCGACGGCTGCACGCGCTTCGCGGTCGCGACCGTGTCCGAGGCCGCGCTGCTGCGCGCGGCCGGAATCGGCGCACCCATCCTCCTGCTCGGCGGCGTGCACGGGCCCGCCGAGGCGCGCGGCGCGCTCGCGCTCGAGACGACGCCCGTCGTCCATCACGACGGCCAGTGCGCCTGGCTGGAGGCCGCGGCCGCCGAGCGCGGCCGGCGCGCGTGCGTGCACGTCGAGGTCGATACCGGCATGCACCGGCTCGGCGTGCCCGCGGCCGACGCGGCGGCGCTCGCCGAGCGCGTCGCGGCGAGCGCGCACCTCGCGCTCGAAGGCATCTCGACGCACTTCGCGCGCGCCGACGAGCCCGATCCCGCGCCGACGCGCGCGCAGGCGGTCGCGTTCGCGGAGGTGCTCGAGCGGCTGCGAAAGCGCGGCGTCGATCCGGGCCTCGTGCACCTGGCCAACTCGGCGGGCCTGCTCGGCGCGCCGGCGTGGGAGGACGTCGTCACGGGCAACGCGGTGCGGCCCGGTCTCATGCTGTACGGCGTGCCGCCCGCGCCGCGCCACGAGGACGCGGGGCTCCGGCCCGTGATGACGGTCGAGACGGAGGTCGCGGCGCTGCGCCGCGTGCAGGCGGGCGACGGCGTCGGCTACGGCGCGAGCTGGCGGGCGCCGCGCTCCGGCTGGATCGCGACCCTGCCGATGGGATACGCCGACGGGATCCCCTGGTCGGTGGGACGGAGCGGCGGCGCGCAGGTCCTGCTCGCAGGGCGGCGCCGCCCGATCGTGGGCCGCATCTCGATGGACCTCGTCACGGTCTGGCTGGAGGAGGATGCGGTGGCGATCGGCGAGCGGGCGGTGCTGTTCGGCGCGAGCGCGGGCGAGCGGCTCGGCGTCGAGGCGCTCGCCGCCGCCGCGCAGACGCTGCCGTACGAGATCCTCGTGCGCGTCGGTGCGCGCGTGCCGCGGGTGCCGATCGGATGAGCGCCCGCGAGCTGGCGCGCCAGTGCACGCGGCTCGCTGCGGTGGTGCTGCCGCTCGTCGCCGCGGGCGGCGCGCTGGCGGGCCTCGGCTGGATCGCGATCGCGGGCGGCGGGCCGGCCTCGGTCGCGGCGCTCGCGCGCAGCGGGCCGTCGCTCGTGGGTCCGCTGGTCGCGGCC
>QEVM01000171.1 GCA_003576805.1 Pseudomonadota bacterium
GCCGGCGCGGCGGTCGACCTCGGCGGCGTCGCGAAGGGCTGGGCGCTCGACCGCATGGCCGAGCGCGCGCGCGCCGCGGGCGTCACGAGCGCGCTGCTCTCGTTCGGGCAGAGCAGCCTGTGGGCGATCGGCGCGCCGGCCGGCGAGGCCGGCTGGCGCCTGCTCGTGCGCCGGCCCGACGGCGGCTTCGCCGGCGTCGCGACGCTGCGCGACCGCGCCGTCTCGGTGTCGGGCAGCCTCGGCCAGTCGAGCGAGATCGAGGGCAAGCGCTACGGGCACGTGATCGACCCGCGCAGCGGCGAGCCGCTGATCCGGCCGCTCGAGGCGATCGTGCTGTGCGCGAGCGCGGCGGTCGGCGAGGCGGCGAGCAAGGCGCTGCTCGTGCTCGGCGAGGAGCGCGGCGTCGCGCTGCTCGGCTCGCTCGGCTGCGAAGGGCTGCTGGTCGGCGCGGCGGGCGCCCGCCACGCCACCCCGGGCTGGGAGGCCGCGTCCCGCTTCGAGCCGGAGTCCTCCTCCGCCGAGGCGGCGCCCCAGACCGTGAAGTGACTGGTGCGGGAACTGGTATGACCAGTTGACGAGTTGACCAAAGGCGGGCAGGATGGGGCCCATGAGCCCGCGCCTCGAACCCGTCCACCGCCAATCGCTCTCCGACGCCGTCTTCGAGCAGATCCGCGACCAGATCCTGCGCGGCGAGCGCCGGCCCGGGTCGTCGCTGCCCGCCGAGCGCGCGCTCTGCGAGGCGCTCGGCGTCAACCGCAGCGCCGTGCGCGAGGCGCTGCGCCGGCTCGAGCAGGCCGGCCTCGTGGTCGTGCGCCAGGGCGGCGCGTCGCGGGTGCGCGACTTCCGCGAGAGCGCGAGCCTCGACCTCCTCGCGACGCTGCTCGTCTCGCCCGCCGGCGGCTTCGACGCACGCGTCGTGCGCAGCATCCTCGAGATGCGCGGCGCGCTCGGTCCCGACGTCGCGCGCCTCGCCGCGCTGCGCGGCGGGGCCGCGTGCGCGGCGGCGCTCGACGCCGAGGTCGCCGCGATGCGCGCCGCTGCGGGCGATCTCGGCGCGCTCCAGCAGCGAGCGACCGCGTTCTGGAGCGCGCTCGTCGACGGCTCCGACAACGTCGCGTACCGGCTCGCCTTCAACGCGCTGCACGCCACCTACGACCGCGTCCGCGCGCTGCTCGCCCGCGTCATGGAGCCGGAGATCGCCGATCCCGCGCCGTACGCCGCGCTCGCGGACGCGGTGCGCCGCGCCGACGCCGGCGCCGCGGCGGCGCACGCCCGCGCGCTGCTCGGGCGCGGCGAGGCCGGCGTGCTCGCCGCGCTCGAACGCGTCGCGGAGCAGGAACGCCCGCGCCCGGAGAGCCCCCGATGAGTGCTCAGCCGATGCCCGCATCCGACGCCGCTTCCGCCGAGCCGGCGGTGCGCGCCGCTTCGCCGCGCACGCTGCGCGAGGCGCTGCCCGTGTTCCTGCGCCACGGCAGTCCGCGCATCCTGATCGCGTGCGTCGGGATCGCCGTCGCGGCGCGCGTCGCCGCCGGCGGCTGGTCGGCATGGGACCTCGTCCCGCTCGTCGCGCTGGTGCTCTACTGGCCGATCCAGGAGTGGGGGATCCACGTCTTCATCCTGCACGCGAAGCCGCGCCGCGTGTTCGGCCGCACCATCGACCTGCGCGTGCCGCGCAAACACCGCGCGCACCACCGCGAGCCGTGGCGTCTCGACATCCTCTTCATCCCGATGCACTCGTTCCTCTACACGATCCCGATCCTCGCCGGCGTCTGGTGGCTGGTGACGCCGAGCGCGTCGCTCGCGCTCACCGGGATCGCCGCGCACTTCGCGCTCGCGCTGCACTACGAGTGGGTCCACTTCCTGGTGCACACCCGCGTCACTCCGCGCAACGCGTACTACCAGCGCCTTTGGAAGAGCCACCGCCGCCACCACTTCAAGAACGAGAACTACTGGTTCGGCGTCACCATGCTGAGCGGCGACCGCCTGCTCGGTACCGCGCCCGACGTCGCCGACGTGCCGACGTCCCCCACCGCGCGCACGCTGCTCGCATAGGCAGCGCCGCGGAGCCCGGATGCTACGTTGCCCCGCCGGGCGGTGGGGGGTCGGACATGAACCTGACGGAACGCTATCGGGAGCTCGGGCCGCGGCGCTTCGCGCGCTGGGTGCTGCTCAAGCGCATCGGCAAGCCGATCGTGCGCAGCGTCGATCGCTTCATGGTGCGCCAGTCGCTGGTCGGCGATCCGCCGATCTACGACAAGGCGCTGTTCCCGTGGATTCCCGCGCTCGAAGCCTCGGCGCCCGCCATTCGCGCGGAGCTCGACCGGCTGCTCGAGCAGCGCGACCGCCTGCCGACCTTCACCGACATCCAGCCGGATCAGGGCAAGATCAATCCCGACGCGCGCTGGAAGACGTTCTTCTTCTGCGGGCTCGGCGTGCGCTCGGACCACAACCGCGCGCTGTGTCCCGAGACCGCGCGCGTGCTCGACCGCATCCCCGGCCTCGAGCTCGCGTTCTTCTCGATCCTCGCGCCGGGCCTGCACATCCCGGAGCACGCGGGCGTCACGAAGGGCTTGATCCGCTGCCACCTCGCGCTCAAGGTCCCGCGCGAGGCGGACAAGGTCCGCATGCGCGTCGGCGACCGCAGCTTCCACTGGGAAGCGGGCAAGGCGGTCGTGTTCGACGACACCTATCGCCACGAGGTGTGGAACGACACCGACGAGGAGCGCGCGGTGCTGCTCTTCGACACGGTGCGACCGATGCGCTGGCCCGGCCGCGCCGCCTTCGCGCTGACGCGCGCGCTGCTGCGCTTCTCGCCGTTCATCCGCGACTCGAAGCGCAACCAGAAGCGCTGGGAGGAGCGCGACGGCGCCGCCTTCGAACGGCCGCCCGCGGCGGCCGAGGCGCTGCTCTGACGGGGGTCCGCTCGCCGGCGTGACCGTCACGGTCGTCACCGGCGCCTCGTCCGGCATCGGCCGCAGCCTCGCGCGCCGGCTCGCGCTGCGCGGCGATCCCGTCGCGCTGTGGGCGCGCCGCAAGCCGCTGCTCGACGCGCTCGCCGCCGAGATCGCGGCGGGCGGCGGCCGCGCCCTCGCGGTCGCGTGCGACGTCACCGAAGCCGCGCAGGTCGCCGCCGCGCTGCGCGCGAGCGAGGCGGCGTTCGGTCCGGTGGAGCGGCTCGTCGCGAACGCCGGCGGCGGCGAGCCCACCTTCGTCGACGCCTTCCGCGCCGACGACGTGCGCGCGTGCCTCGACCTCAACGTGGTCGGCGTCGCGCGCTGCTTCGAGGCGGTGCTGCCCGGCATGCTGGCGCGGCGCGCCGGCCACCTCGTCGTGGTCGGCAGCCTCGCCGCGGTGCGCGGCCTGCCGAGCGCGGGTGCGTACGCCGCGGCGAAGGCCGCCCTGCACCAGCTCGCCGAGAGCCTGCGCATCGACCTGCGCGGGCGCGGCGTCGACGTGACCGTGCTGGCGCCCGGCCCGGTGCGCACGAAGCCCAAGAGCAAGAAGGGCCGCGGCACGTCGATCGACGTCGAGGACGCGACCGCGCGCATGCTGCGCGCGATCGACGCGCGCCGCCGCTACGCCGCGTTCCCCGCGCTCGTCGTCGCGGCGACGACGTTCGGCCGGCTGCTGCCGGCGGCGCTCTACGAGCGGCTGCTCGCCGGGCGCGGGCGCACGCCGAAGCCGCGCAGCGCGCCGTGAGGACGCGACCTCCGCGGCGCCGCCGCGCGTGGCCGGTGCGAATCGCGCGCGTCGCGCTCGCGCTCGCCGTGCTGCTCGTCGCGGCGGCCGGCACCCTGCTCGCGCTCGCGCACCGCCAGATCCGCGCGATCGATCCGCCGCTGCCGCCGCTCGCGTCGCTGCGCGCGTTCGCCGACGCGCCCGACCTGCCCGTGCGCGTCTCGGTGTGGAACAGCGCGAGCCAGCCGGCGCCGCGCGCGCAGGTGCTCGACGCGCGCCGCGATCCCGCGCCGGACGCGCCGTACGTGATGAGCCATCCGTCGTTCGTGGTCGAGTGGAGCGACGGCCGCACGCTGCTCGTCGACGCGGGCATGGACGCCGAGCAGGCGCGCGCCTTCGGGCGGCCGCTCGCGTGGCTCGGCGGCGGCGCGATCGAGCCGCACGGCGGCATCGCGGAGCGCGTCGCGCCGGCGCTCGCGGGCCGCAGCGTCGCGATCGCGTTCACGCACCTCCACGGCGACCACGTGGGCGGCGTCGTCTCGCTGTGTCGCGCGCGCGGCGCGGCGCCGCTGCGGCTGCTGCAGACGGCCGCGCAGGCGGACGCCGCCAACTACACGACGCGGCCGGGCCGCGCGCTCCTCGACGACGCCGGCTGCCTCGCGCGCGAGCGCACCGCCGACGCGCCGGCGGCGCCGCTGCCCGGCTTGCCGGGCGCGTTCGCGATCCACGCCGCGGGCCACACGCCCGGCAGCCAGATCGTCGGCGCGTTCGTGCGCACGGCGGACGGCGTGCGCGGCGTCCTCTTCGCCGGCGACGCCGCGAACGCCATCGACGGCATCCGTCACGACGTGCCGAAGCCCTGGGCGTACCGGACCTTCGTCGTGCCCGAGCACGAGGCGCGGCTCGCGCGCGTGCGCGCCTGGCTGCGCGAGGCCGAGGCGCAGGGCTTCGCCGTCGCGATCGCGCACGACGAGCGCCACCTCGCGACGACCGGCATCCCGCCCTTCGCGCCGTAGCGCGCGCTCTTCACACAACTTCACGTTCGGGCAAGCGCCGCGAAACCGGCCGGCCCGATGCTCGCCGCATGCTGAACCGGCTCTTCGCGCAATTCAGCGGACCGCGCGGCCCGCTCGGCGAGATCGCGGGCCTCGTGATGGCCCACAAGAACCGCGCCCTCAACGCCTGGATCGTGTCGGTGCTGGACGCCGGGCCCGAGGACCGCGTCGTCGAGATCGGCTACGGGCCCGGGCTCGCGGTCGAGGCGAACGCCGCGCGCGCGCTGCGCGGCTGCGTCGCGGGCGTCGACCGCTCGGAGGTGATGTGGCGGCACGCGCGGCGGCGCAACGCGGCGGCGATCGCGGCGGGCCGCGCCGACCTGCGCGTCGGCGACGCCACCGCGCTGCCGTTCGGCGACGCGGCGTTCACGCGCGCGCTGGCGGTGAACTCGCTCCAGTTCTGGCGGCCGCCCGAGGCGGGGCTGCGCGAGCTGCGCCGGGTGCTCGCGCCGGGCGGGCGGCTCATCCTCGCGCAGCGCCTGCACAAGCCGGACGCCGGCCGCTTCGACCGCTCGCGCTTCGGCATGACCGACGAGCGCCTTGCCGCGCTGCTGGCGCTGCTGCGCGGCGCCGGCTTCGCGCCGGCCGAGCCGGTCCGGCGCGCGATCGGCGGCGAGACGCTCGCGGCGATCGTCGCGACGCGCTGAGCGCGGGGCGCGCGGTGGCGCGGTCGGCTATTTCGTCGCTCGTGAGCGAACGCCTCCTCCTCGTCGAAGACGACGCGAGCCTCGCCGCGATGCTGGCCGAGTACCTGGGCGGCTTCGGCTTCGCGGTGACGGCGGTGCGCGACGCCGCGGGCGCGCTCGCGTCGCTGCGGCGCGGCGGCTTCGCCGCCGTCGTGCTGGACGTGATGCTGCCCGACGGAGACGGCTTCGACGTCTGCCGCCGCGTGCGCGCCGGCTCCGACGTCCCGATCGTGATGCTGACCGCGCGCGGCGACGAGGCGGACCGCATCGTCGGCCTGGAGCTCGGCGCAGACGACTACCTGGCGAAGCCGTTCAGCCCGCGCGAGCTGGTGGCGCGGCTGCGCGCGGTGCTGCGCCGGCGCACGGCGCCGCGCGCGACGCCGCTGCTGCGCTTCGGCCGCCTCGAAATCGACCGCGACGCGCGCAGCGTCACGGTGGGCGGCGAGCCGCGCGCGCTCACCGGCCACCAGTTCGACCTGCTCGTCGCGCTCGCGGAGAGCGCGGGCCGCGTGCTCTCGCGCGAGGCGCTGATGGAGCGCGTGCGCGGCGACTCGCTCGAGGCCTTCGACCGCAGCATCGACGTGCACGTCTCGCGCATCCGCGCCGCGATCGAGGACGACCCGAAGCGCCCGCGCCGCCTGCTCACCGTGCGCGGCGCGGGCTACGTGTTCGCGCGTCGCCAGGACGAGGCGGATCCTGCGTGAAGCGCCTCTACCTCCAGATCTACGCGACGCTGCTCGCGGTGCTCGCGGTGTTCGCGCTGGCGTGGAGCGCGATCTGGTCGGCGGCGATGGCGCCGCACGAGGCGCGCATGTTCGAGGGCATCGCGCGCGTGGCGGCGCAGGCGCTGCCGCCGGCGGACGCGCCGGCCGAGGCGTTCGCGCCGGCGCTGCGCGAGATCGGCGACGCGCTGCTCGCCGACGTCGCGCTCTTCGACGCGGCCGGGGCGCTCGTCGCGGCGGCGGGCACGCCGCTCTCGGGCGAGGAGCTCGCGCGCGCGCGCGCCGGCGAGCTGCACGGCCACGCGGCGTACTGGATGCGCTTCGCGCTGCCCGACGGACGCGAGCTGGTCGCGCGCCACGCCTATCAGCACGGACACTGGGTCGAGATCGGCGGCATGGCGGCGCTGCTCGCCGCGCTGGTCGCGCTCGGCGCGTATCCGCTGGTGCGGCGGCTGACGCGCCGGCTCGAGCGGCTGCGCGCGCGCGTCGAGGCGCTCGGCGCGGGCGACCTCGGCGCGCGCGTCGACGTCGAGGGCCGCGACGAGGTGGCCGCGCTCGCGCGCAGCTTCAACGGCGCGGCCGCGCGCATCGAGCGGCTGGTCGAGGCGCAGCGCACGCTGCTCGCCGGCGTGTCGCACGAGCTGCGCACGCCGCTCGCGCGCATTCGCGTCGCCGCGGAGCTCGCGACGGACGGCGCGCGCCCGGAGCTCGCCGCCGAGATCGAGCGCAGCGTCGCGGAGCTGGACGAGGGCATCGGCGAGCTGCTGCTCGCGAGCCGGCTCGACGCGCAGCCGCTGCTCGCGCAGAGCGAGCCGGTGGATCTGCTCGCGCTCGCGGCGGAGGAGGCCGCGCGCACCGGCGCGCAGGTGCGCGGCGAGCCGCTCTCGGTGGCGGGCGACGCGCGCATGCTGCGGCGCCTCGTGCGCAATCTGCTCGAGAACGCCTGCCGCCACGGCGACGCGAGCTGCGTCGAGATCGCCGTCGCGCGCGAGGGCGGGCGCAGCCTCGTGCGCGTCGACGACTGCGGCCCCGGCGTCCCCGACGCCGAGCGCGAGCGCATCTTCGAGCCGTTCTACCGGCCCGCGGCCTCGCAGGAAACGGCGGGGCTCGGCCTCGGGCTCGCGCTGGTGCGCCGCATCGCGCGCCACCACGGCGGCGACGCGCGCTGCCTCGCGCGCCCCGGCGGCGGCACGCGCTTCGAAGTCGTCCTCTAGCAATCGCGCCGCAACAGTCGCGAAACAGGACGCCGCCAGATTCCTCGCAGCGAAGGAGGAACCCGGATGCTGAAATCCTCGATGGCCGGCTCGCTCGCGATCGCGGCGGCGGCGGCGCTCGGCTGCGCGCCGTGCGCGAAGATGGACGGCTGGAACGTCTTCTCGCGCGACACGTTCTCGCTGCCGCAGCGCACGCTCGACGCGATCCCGGTGTGGCCGGGCGCGCGCGTCGCCGACGTCGGCGCGGGCGACGGCTACTTCACGTGGCGGCTCGCGCAGGCGGTCGGCCCCGACGGCCGCGTGTGGGCCGTCGAGGTGACGGACCGCGCGGCGGCCAAGCTCGCGCGCGGCGCGTCGCAGCGCGGCCTCGCCAACGTGGAGGTGGTGCGCGGCGCGTACGACGACCCGAAGCTGCCCGACGGCCAGGCCGACGTCGTGCTGCTCTCGAGCGTGTACCACCACCTGGACGAGCGCGTCGCGTACATGGCGCGGCTGCGCCGCGATCTCGCGCCGGGCGCGCGCGTCGCGATCGTGGAGCCGCGCGCTTCGTGGGAGTCGTGGCTGCTGCTGCTGCCGCCCGGACACGGCGTCGCGCCGGCGACGATCCGCAGCGAGATGGCGCGAGCGGGCTATCGCCCGGTCGCGTCGTTCGACTTCCTGCCCGCGCACTCGTTCGAGGTGTTCGCAGCGGGCGGGTAGCGCGCGGCGATCCTATCTTCGCCCGGCTTGCGAGGCGGGGAGGATCGCGATGCAGCTGACGCGCGAACGCTTGCTCGACGCGTATCGCAAGATGCGCACGATCCGCAGCTTCGAGGAGAAGCTCCAGGAGCTGGTGCTCGCCGGCAAGATGGCGGGCTTCCTCCACCTCTACGCGGGCGAGGAGGCGGTGGCGGTCGGCGTGTGCGCGCACCTCGGCGCGCGCGACTGGGTGGCGTCGACGCACCGCGGCCACGGCCACTGCATCGCCAAGGGCGTCGGCGTCGCGGGCATGATGGCGGAGCTGTTCGGACGGCGGACGGGCGTGTGCAAGGGCAAGGGCGGCTCGATGCACATCGCCGACATGGACGCCGGCATGCTCGGCGCGAACGGCATCGTCGGCGCCGGCATCCCGCTCGCGACCGGCGCGGCGCTGACGGCGAAGCTCAAGAAGACGGGCGGCGTCGGCGTCGCGTTCTTCGGCGACGGCGCCAGCAACCAGGGCCAGTTCCACGAGTCGCTCAACATGGCGCAGAACTGGAAGCTGCCCGCGCTGTACGTGGTCGAGAACAACGGCTGGGGCGAGTTCACGCCCACCGAGTTCGTCGTGCCGGTGTCGGACATCGCCGAGCGCGCGCGCTCGTACGCGATGCACGCCGCGATCGCCGACGGCATGGACTTCTTCGACGTCTTCGAGAAGGCCGGCGAGGCGATCGAACGCGCGCGGCGCGGCGACGGCCCGACGCTGCTCGAGTGCAAGACGTACCGCTTCTCCGGCCACTACGTCGGCGACACGCTCGCGTACCGGCCGAAGGAGGAGGCCGAGGCGTGGAAGCAGCGGCGCGATCCGCTCGAGCGCTTCGAGCGGCGCGCGGTCGAAGCCGGGCTCGTGGACGCGGACGACCTGCGCGCGATCGACGGCGAGGTCGCGGCGCAGCTCGACGCCGCGGTGCGCGCCGCCGAGGCCGCGCCGCTCCCGGACGTCGCCGACGTCCTCACCGACGTCTACGTGAGCGGCTGACGCGTGCCGCGCATCCTCTCGACGGGCCAGGCCATCAACGAGGCGCTCGCGATCGCGATGGAGAGCGATCCCGACGTGATCCTGCTCGGTGAGGACGTCGCCGGCGGCGGCGCGCGCGAAGCCGAGGGCACCGACGAGATGGGCGGCGTGCTCGGCACCACGAAGGGGCTGGTGAAGCGCTTCCCGGAGCGCGTGCTCGACACGCCGATCTCGGAGATGGGCATCCTCGGCACGGCGGTCGGCGCGGCCGCCACCGGATTGCGTCCGGTCGCGGAGCTGATGTTCATCGACTTCCTCGGCGTATGCCTCGATCCGCTGCTCAACCAGGCGGCGAAGCTCCGCTACATGTTCGGCGGCAAGGCGCGCGTGCCGCTCACCGTGCGCACGGTGTGCGGCGCCGGGATGCGCGCCGCGGCGCAGCACTCGCAGTCTCTCTACTGGATGACCGCCGGCATCCCGGGCCTCAAGACGGTGATCCCGTCGAATCCCGCCGACGCGAAGGGCCTGCTGCTCGCCGCGATCCGCGACGACGACCCGGTCGTCTTCTGCGAGGCGAAGGGCGTGCTGATGCAGCGCGGCGACGTGCCCGAGGGCGACTACACGCTGCCGATCGGCCAGGCGAAGGTCGTGCGCGCGGGCGGCGACGTGACGCTCGTCGGCTTCGGCGCGACGGTGGCCGTCGCGCTCGCAGCCGCCGACGCGCTCGCGCAGGACGGCACGCAGGCGGAGGTGCTCGACCTGCGCTCGCTCGCGCCGCTCGACGAGGCGGCCATCCTCGGCTCGCTCGAGAAGACGGGCCGGCTCGTCGTCGTGGACGAGTCGACGCCGCGCTGCGGGATCGCGAGCGACGTCGCAGCGCTGTGCGTGGACAAGGGCTTCGACTTCCTGAACGCGCCGGTGCGCCGCGTGACGGCGCCGCACACGCCGGTGCCGTTCGCGGCGATCCTCGAGGACGCCTTCCGCCCCGACGCGGCGAAGGTCGTGGCGGCCGTGCGCGAGATGGGCTGATGGCGACGCCGATCGCGATGCCGAAGCTCGGCATGTCGATGCAGGAGGGCCGCGTCGTCGCGTGGCCGCTGCCGCTCGGGGCGAAGGTCGCGCGCGGCCAGATCGTGCTCGTCATCGAGTCCGAGAAGGCGGAGGTCGAGATCGAGGCGACCGCGAGCGGCGTCTTGCGCCACGTCTACGTCGCCGTGGACGAGACGGTGCCGTGCGGGACGCTGCTCGGCGCGATCACCGAGACGGCGGCGGAGCCCTTCGACGCGGACGCGTTTCGCGCGCAGCACGACCGGCCCGAGACGCCGCGCACGGCGGGCGCGCAGGCGGCGGCGGGCGCCGCGATCGCTGCGGCGCCGCGCGCGGCGGGCGGCGCGCGCAAGCCGATCGCGCCCGCGGCGCGCGCGCGGGCGCGCGAGCTGGGCGTC
>QEVM01000172.1 GCA_003576805.1 Pseudomonadota bacterium
ACCTCGCCGCGCGCGCCTTCGGCGAAGCGCTCGGCCAGCTCCGCGAGCGGGCCGCGCACGTGCTCCTCGTGCAGCTTCGTGAGCTCGCGCGCGACCGACGCGCGCCGCTCGCCGCCGAGCGCCGCGGCGAGCGCGCGCAGCGTCGCGCCGACGCGCCTCGGCGACTCGAAGAGCACGAGCGTCTCGCGGCGCTCGCGCAGGCCCGCGAGCAGCCGATCGCGCTCGCCCGCCTTGCGCGGCAGGAAGCCGAGGAACGTGAAGAGCGCGGCGGGCAGCCCGGATGCGACGAGCGCCGCGAGCACCGCCGACGCGCCCGGCACCGGCACCACGGCGTGTCCCGCCGCGATCGCGGCGGCGGCGAGCCGCTCGCCCGGATCCGAGACGAGCGGCGTGCCGGCGTCGGAGACGAGCGCGACCGACTTCCCCGCCGCGAGCGCGTCGAGCAGCTCCGCCGTGCGCGACGCCTCGTTGTGCTCGTGGAGCGAGCGCGGGCGCGCCGCGATGGCGTGTCGGTCGAGGAGAACGCGCGTTCGCCGCGTGTCCTCGGCGAGCACGACGTCCGCCTCGCGCAGCACGCGCAGCGCCCGCAGGGTCACGTCCTCGAGATTCCCGATCGGCGTCGCGACGAGGTAGAGCGTGCCCACGGCGCGCCGATGCTAGCTTGCGCGGCACCCCGCGCGGTCCCGCGGAGACGTCATGTCCACAGCGAAGACGCGCGGCGCGCGAGCGAGCGACGCGCGCCGCGCGCTCGGCGCCGAAGGCGAGGCGCGCGCCGCCGCGCACCTCGTCGCGCGCGGCTACCGCATCCTCGCGCGCAACGTGCGCGCGGGGCGCGTCGAGATCGATCTCGTCGCGGCGCGCGGCGCGCTCGTCGCGTTCGTCGAGGTGAAGACGCGGCGTTCGCGCGTCGCCGGGCTGCCCGAGGAGGCGGTCGACTTCCGCAAGCGCGAGCGGCTGGCGCACGGCGCCGCCGCCTGGCTCGCGGAGCAGCGCTCGCGCTGGGCGCGCGTTCGCTTCGACGTCGTCGCGTGCGAGCGCGACGCCGGCGGCGGCTGGTCGATCCGCCACCTCGAGAACGCGTTCGACGCGGGCGAGTAGCCCGCATCGCTCACGCCTTCTCGGCGCTCTCCGCGGCGGGCGCCGGCTCGACGTCGGCGGCGCTGCCGGGCGCGGTCGCGTCGGGCGCGAGCAGGCTCGAGAGGTCGCGGATCTTCGAGCGCAGGCGCGCCTTCTTGCCCTTCAGCTCGCGCAGGAAGTACAGGCGCGCGCGGCGGACGTGGCCGCGGCTCTTGATCTCCACCTTCTCCACGACCGGCCCCTGCACCGGGAAGATGCGCTCGACGCCGACGCCGTAGCTCACCTTGCGGACCGTGAAGCTCTCGGAGGTGCCGTGTCCGCGGCGGCGGATGCAGACGCCCTCGAAGACCTGGGTGCGCTCCTTGTCGCCTTCCTTCACGCGCACGTGGACGCGCAGCGTGTCGCCGCTGCGGAACAGCGGAAGATCCCTGCGCGCCACGCCCTCGATGTGATCCAGCCGATTCATGGAAACGCCTCCCGGCTCGTCGCCTTCATCGCTCGTTTCGTTCGTCGCCGCGCGCCGCCGGGAGCAGATCCGGCCGGCGCGCCTCGGTTCTCTCGCGGGCCTGCTCGGCCCTCCAACGGGCGATCGCCGCATGATCGCCCGACCGCAGCACCGCGGGCACCTCGACGCCGCGGAACGCGGCGGGCCGCGTGTACTGCGGCCCTTCGAGCATCCCCGCCTGGAACGATTCGGTGTCCGCGGATTCGGGGTTGCCCATCACGCCGGGCACGAGGCGCGTCACCGCCTCGATCACCACGAGCGCCGGCAGCTCTCCGCCCGCGAGCACGTAATCGCCGATCGACACCTCCTCGTCCACCGCGAGGTCGATCACCCGCTGATCGACCCCTTCGTAGCGCCCGCACACCAGCACCAGGTGCGTCTCGCGCGCCAGCTCCTGCGCCTTCGCCTGCGTGAACGGCCGTCCCTGGGGCGACAGCAGCAGCACGTGGGCCTGGCGGCTCTCTTCGCCTTCTCCTCGCTTCGGTCCGGCCAGCGCCTCGATCGCTTCGACCAGCGGCTCGGGCCGCATCACCATGCCGGGACCGCCTCCGTAGGGCGTGTCGTCCACCGTGCGGTGGCGGTCCTTCGTCCAGTCGCGCAGGTCGTGGACCGCGAGCTCCACGATCCCGTCGCGGCAGGCGGCGCCGAGCAGCGACGTGGTGCGGAACGGTTCGAAGAGGCCCGGGAAGATCGTGATGACGTCGATCCGCATCGGCCCGACCCGCTCCGTTCTCGCACGCGCCGGGTGGCGCGTCCCGCTTCACGCGACCGGATCGAGCAGGCCTTCGGGCACCTCGATCACGATGCGGCGTCCCGCGACGTCCACCTCTCGGAGCAGCGCCTCCGCCACCGGCAGCAGCAGCGGTCCACGCGAGGGCTCGTTCTCGTCCTCCACCACGAGGACGTCGTGCGCCCCCGCGTCCCAGAGCGTCTGCACCGTGCCGAGCCGCCGGCCGTCGCTCGCCAGCACCGTGCATCCGATCCACTCGTACCAGTAGTGCTCGCCCGGCGGGAGCGGCTCGAGGTTCGCCACGTCGGCGATCAGGACGAGACCCGCGAGCGCAGCGGCCGCTTCGCGCGTCTCGACTCCCTCCAGCTCGATCCGTACCTCCCGGCCGCGGCCCGGCGCGGCGCTCGTCACTTCGTACCAGCGCGCCTCGCCGTCGTCGGCCGCTCGGCCGATCGCGATGCGGGGCACGCGAAGCAGGTTCTCCGGTCCGTCTCCCAGCCAGCGGACGCGCAGCTCGCCCCGCGTTCCGTGTGCGCCGACGACCTCTCCGATCGCCACGCGCGTGGGGCTCGCCATCTCCCGTCCGATCGCTAGTCCACGATCTCGAGGCTGTAGTCCGCGCCCGACCGCGACGCCGCGAGCACGAGGCGCATCGCCTTCGCGACGCGGCCCTGGCGTCCGATCACGCGGCCGCGGTCGTCGGGCGCCGTCTCGAGCTCGAGCAGGTTGCCGTCCTGCTCGCGCACGCGGACGGCCTCGCGATCGCCCACCAGCGCCTTGGCGACGTACTCGACCAGCTCGGCGGCCTTGCTCGCCACGGCTAGGCGCCCGTCACGGCGGTGCGGCGCTTCTGCTCGCGCAGCAGGGCCGACACCGCGTCGCTCACCTGCGCGCCCTTCTTCACCCACGCGTCGATCTTCTCGGTGTCGAGCGTGATCCGCTTCGGCGTCGTGATCGGGTCGTAGGTGCCGAGGTACTCGAGCGGCCGGCCGTCGCGGCGCGCGTGACCGTCGATCGCGACGATCGAGTAGAAGGGACGCTTCTTCGCGCCGGCGCGCGAGAGCCGAATCTTGACCATGGGCAACGCTCTCCGGGACGTAGCGGGCGGCGCCCGCCGTGAGATTCGGGATGGAACGGACTTCGCCGGAGACGCCGTCCGGCCCGGTCGTTCCGGGAGATCGGACGCGCGACTCCGCAGGCTGCGGAAGTCCGTCGGAAAGAGGTTCTGATTCCTCAGCGCCGACGCACACCTGGCCCCGGCCTTTGGCGGACGGGCAATCTAGGCGACCGCCCTCGCACCGGCAACCACGTCCGCTCAGCGCTCCAGGCCGAGGCGGGTCTTCTCCTTGCGTTCGGAGCAGGCGGCGCAGGCGTAGAGCTCGCGGTGGGGCGTCTGCAGGCGGTCGTAGCCCTGGTCGAGGGCGACGCGCCGGACGCTCGCGACGCTCTCGCCGCAGAAGTCGCAGCGCAGCCCCGTGGACGGGGCGGGCTTCTTCGCGGCGTCGTCGTGCTGGCGCATGGCGTTCTCGTCTCCCTGGGCGCGGTGCGACAACCTAACCCACGAACAACCGGAGGTCCGAGGGCGCGCCGTCGCCGAGCTCGCGGCGCAGCGCGGCGAGGATGCGACGACTCTGGAGCTGCAGCTCGTGGCACCAGACGCTGCTGTCGACGGTCGCCTCGAGCGTCGTCCCGCGCAGCGCCGTCGGCCGGCAGTGGCGCGCGACTTCGCTGCCGACCGCCGCCTCCCAGCACTGCGCGATGCGCACGATGCCGCCCGCTTCCTGGAGGCCGAGGTCGCTCATCACGCCCGCGAGCACCGAGCCGAGCGCCCGGGGCGGACGCGACTTGCGCCGCTTCATGCGAGGTCCTCGCCGTCGAGCAGCCGGAACACGAGCCCCGACGGCAACTTCGGATGGAAGAACGTGGACTTCTGCGGGAGGATCTCGCCCGCCGCGGTGACGCGGAAGACGTCCTCGGGCGCGAGCGGGTTGAGATAGAGCGCGACCGTGCCGCGCCCCGCGCGCACCTCGCGCGCCGCCTCCGCCGCGTGCTTCGGGAACGCGACGGCGCCGTCGCGCACCGCGACGTCGTCGAGCCCGAAGACGCCGCGCAGCACCTCGGCGTGCACGACGCGGATCGAGAGGTCGTCGCCGTCCCGGCGCGGCCGCGAGAACACGCGCAGCGTCCCGGATCCGTCGTCGGCGGCGAACGCGTGGCGGTCCGCGAGCGGCGCGAGGTGGCGCTCGAGCGCCGCGGACAGCGCGTCCGCGTCCGGTAGCGCGACGCGTTCCACCGACCAGCCCGGCAGGCGCGCGGCCCAGCCCGCGTCGTCGGGCGCCGGCGCCTCGCGCACGACGCGGTGGATCGGCAGCAGCAGCGTCCCGGGCGCGTAGGCGTTGGCGAAGTAGGCGAGCGTGAACTCGAAGGGAGCGTCGGGGCCGGCGCCCGGCTCCGCGCGGCGGCGCTCGTCGCGGTAGGCGAGCGACGTCTCGTAGCGATGGTGCCCGTCGGCGATCACCACGGCGCGCTCGGCGAGGAAGCCGCGCGCCTGCGCGATCGCGTCGGGCGCGTCGATCGCGACGAGCCGGTGCTCGACGCCGGCCGAGTCCTTCGCCACCGCCGCGGGTCCCGCGTCGAGATGCTCCGCGAGCAGGGCGTTCAGCGCGAGCGCGGGGTCCTCGTAGAGCAGGAACACGCTCGAGATGTTGGCCGCCGTCGCGCGGAACAGCTTCAGGCGGTCGGCCTTCGGCCCGGACAGGGTGCGCTCGTGCGGGCGCACGATGCGCCGCTCGTACTCCTCGAGGTGCAGCGCCGCGAAGAAGCCGTCGCGCACGCGCTCGCCGCCGTCGGGCGCGACGAAGCGCTGGCGCAGCGCGTAGAGCGCCGGCCGCGCGTCGCGGCGCAGCGCGCCGTCGCGCTGCCAGGCCGCGAGCGTCTCACGCACCTCGGTGTAGTCGGTCGCGGCCTCGTCGGCGGCGTCGCGCGTCAGCTCGAGGCGGATCGCGTTGTGCGGGTCGCGATCCCAGTACGCGGCGCGCTCGTCCGCGGCGATCACGTCGTAGGGCGGCACGACCACGCGCCCGAGGTCGACGCGCGCGGGGTCGTAGCGCAGGGCGCGGAACGGACGGACGTCGGTCATCGCGGGGCTCCCGCCAGGAGAGGCTCGAGCAGATCGTGGCCGACCGCGCCCCAGCGCAGCACGCGCGGCGCGCCGCTCGCGAGGTCGACGACCGTGCTGGCGCGGCCGCCGCCCGCGTCGAGCCCGTCGCCGACGAACAGCAGCGGCGGCTCGCCGTCGCCGCGCGTGCAGGCGAGCGCGGCCTCGGTGCGCGTGCGCGCGGGCGGCTCGCCGTGGCGGTTGAGGCTCGTGGCGGTGATCGGTCCGACGCCGGCGGCCTCGAGCGCGCGCGCCAGCGACGCGGCGACCGGGTGCGGCGAGCAGCGCAAGCCGAGCGCCCCGTCGGCGCGCGCGACGCCGGCCGCGAAGCGGCGCCGGCACGGCAACACCAACGTGAGGGGGCCGGGCCAGAAGGCGTCGGCGAGCTCGCGCGCGAGCGGGCTCACCTCGACCTCGAGCGCCTTGAGCGCGTCGACGCCGGTGACGAGCACGGAGAGCGGCTGCTCGTCGCTGCGCGCCTTCCAGGCGCGCAGCCGCGCCACCGCCTCGTCGGAGCGCGCGTCGGCGCCGAGCCCCCAGAGCGTCTCGGTCGGGAACGCGAGCAGCCGCTCCGCGGCGATGCACGCCACGGCTCCGGCCAGCGCGTCGCGGCGCGGCGGCTTCACGCGATCGCCCGTGCGGCGATGTCGCGCCGCAGGTGCATGCCCTCGAAGGCGATGCGGTCGCACGCCGCGTACGCGCGCCGCTGCGCCTCGGCGACGCTCGCGCCGCGTGCGGTGACGCCGAGCACGCGCCCGCCCGCGCTGGCGAAGCCGCCCGACGCGTCGCGCTGCGTGCCCGCGTGGAACACGATCACGTCGGGATCGCGCTCCGCCTCGTCGATGCCCGTGATCGGCTTGCCCGTCGCGTACCCGCGCGGATAGCCGCCCGACGCCAGCACGACGCACACCGCCGCGCCGTGCCACTCCGGCGCGGCGACGCCGTCGAGTCGCCCGCGCGCGGCGGCGTCGAGCAGCGCGAGCAGGTCGCCGTCCATGCGCAGCAGCAGCGGCTGCGTCTCGGGGTCGCCGAAGCGCACGTTGAACTCGATCACCTTCGGCGCGCCCGACGGCTCGATCATGAGGCCGGCGAAGAGCACGCCCTGGAACGGATGGCCCTCGGCCGCCATGCCGCGGATCGCCGGGTGGACGATCTCTTCGAGCACGCGCTTCTCGATCGCCGGCGTGAAGACCGGCGCCGGCGAATACGCGCCCATGCCGCCGGTGTTCTCGCCGCGGTCGCCGTCGAGCGCGCGCTTGTGGTCCTGCGCGCCGGCGAGCGGCACGACGTGCGTTCCGTCCGAGATCGCGTAGTACGAGACCTCCTGACCGACGAGGCGCTCCTCGATCACGACGCGCGCGCCGGCCGCGCCGAAGCGCCGCGCGCCCATGATCTCGCCCAGCGCGCGCTCCGCGTCGGCGGCGCCGTCGCAGACCGCGACGCCCTTCCCCGCCGCGAGCCCGTCGGCCTTCACCACGCACGGGCCGCGGAGCGCGCGCACGTGCGCGCGCGCCGCGCCGAGGTCGTCGAAGAAGGCGAAGCCCGCGGTCGGGATCGCGTGCCGGCGCATGAACTCCTTCGCGAAGGTCTTGCTCCCTTCGAGCTGCGCCGCCGCGGCGGACGGCCCGAAGACCGCGACGCCGGCCGCGCGCAGCCGGTCGGCGATGCCGGCCGCGAGCGGATCCTCGGGCCCGACGACGACGAGATCGACGCCTTCGCGCCGGGCGAGCGCGACGACCGCGTCCGCGTCGCCGGCGGCGACGTCGGGGAAGCAGGTCGCCTCGCGCGCGATGCCGTCGCTGCCCGGCGCGGCCAGCACGCGCGGCGCGCGCGGACTGCGCGCGAGCTTCCAGGCGAGGGCGTGCTCGCGGCCGCCGCTGCCGAGGATCAGGACGTTCATCTAGTGCCGGAAGTGACGCGCACCGGTGAACACCATCGCGATGCCGAGCCGGTCCGCGGCTGCGATCACTTCGGCGTCGCGCGCCGACCCGCCCGGCTGCACGCAGGCGCCCGCGCCCGCCGCGACCGCCGTCTCGAGGCCGTCGGGGAACGGGAAGAAGGCGTCGCTCGCGACCACCGAGCCCGCCAGCGCGTTGCCGACGCGCGCCGCCTTGGCCGACGCGACGTGCACCGCGTCGACGCGCGAGGTCTGCCCGCCGCCGATCGCCAGCGTGCGATCCGCGCGCGCGAAGACGATCGCGTTGCTCTTCACGTGCTTCACGACCTTCCAGCCGAACGCGAGCGCGCGCAGCTCGTCCTCGCTCGGCTTGCGCTGCGTGACGACCTGCGCGGCCGCGACCGTCTCGTGCGAGAGGTCGGGCTGCTGCACGAGCAGCCCGCCGAAGACGCGGCGCACGTCGGGCTCGCTGCGGTCGATGCGCTCGGGCCGGTAGCGCAGCAGGCGCCGGTTCTTCTTCTTGCGCAGGAAGGCGAGCGCGTCGGGCGCGAACTCCGGCGCGATCAGCACCTCGGTGAAGATCTCGTCGACCGCCTGCGCGAGCGCGAGGTCGAAGGCGCGGTTCACGACGATGATGCCGCCGAAGGGCGAGTCGGGGTCCGTCGCGAAGGCCGCCTTCCAGGCGTCGAGCGGCGTCGCGCCCGCGCCGACGCCGCACGGCGTGTTGTGCTTGAGGATCGCGAGCGTCGTCTCGTCGGCCGGGTCGAAGTCGAGGATCAGCGAGAGCGCCGCCTGCGCGTCGACGACGTTGTTGAACGACAGCTCCTTGCCGTGCAGCGACTCGACGGCCTCGAGGAAGCCGCCGTAGAGCGCCGCGCCCTGGTGCGGGTTCTCGCCGTAGCGCAGCGACTGCGCGCGCGGGAGATCGATGTGCAGCCGCTCGGGGAAGGTCTCCTCCGCCGGCGGCGCCACGAGGTGCTTCGAGAGCCAAGCGTGGATCGCGCCGTCGTAGGCGCCGGTGCGCGCGAACGCCTTCACCGCGAGCGAACGCCGCGTCGCCTCGCCGAGCGCGCCGCCGTTCGCGTCGAGCTCGGCGAGCACGGCGGCGTAGTCGGCGGGATCGGTCAGCACCGCGACGTGGGCGTGGTTCTTGGCGGCCGAGCGGATCATCGACGGGCCGCCGATGTCGATGTTCTCGATGGCGTCCTCGAGCGACACGCCCGGCTTCGCGACGGTCTGCTCGAACGGATAGAGGTTCACCACGACGAGATCGATCGGGCGGATCCCGTTCGCGTCCATGTCCTGCCGATCGCTCGCGAGCTCGCGGCGCGCCAGCAGGCCGCCGTGGATGCGCGGGTGCAGCGTCTTCACGCGGCCGCCGAGCATCTCGGGGCTCTGCGTCAGCTCGGCGACCTCGACGACCGCGAGGCCCGCGTCGCGCAGCGCCGTCGCGGTCCCGCCCGACGCCACCAGCTCGACGCCGTGCCGCGCGAGCCCGCGCGCCAGCTCGACCAGTCCGCTCTTGTCCGAAACCGACAGCAACGCGCGCGCCACCCGCACGGGGCGCGACAGTTGGGGGGCCATCGAGTGCTCCTTGGCCGAGGCGAGCAGGGGGGAACGACGGGGATTTACCGGGGCGGCGCGGGCAAGTCAAACGCCGCGCTCGAGTCGGCGGCGCCGGCGGCTCGCAACGCGCAGCGCGCGCAGCGCCGCTACGCGCCGCGCGCCGGGCGCACGCGATCGGGCGGGCGCAGCGGCGCCTGTGCCGTGCGCTGCGCGCGGATCAGGTCGATCGTCTCGGTGAGGAAGAGCGTCGTCGCGATCGCGAGCGCGAGCACGGTGAGCAGCGACGAGAGCATCACGCGCGACCAGTGCATGTGGACGTGCGCGGTGGAGACGTACTCGACGACGCCCGGCCAACTGACGGCGACCGCCGCCGCGAACAGCGCAGCCGCCGTCGCGATCGCGACGCGGCGGCCGAAGATGCGCGACACGAAGCCGGTGACGCCCGTCTGCGTCGCGGGGCGCCCGTGCGCGATCGACGCGATCTGGTCCGCGACGACCGCGGCCGACGCGAACAGCGCCGTCCCCATGCCGAGCAGCAGCGCGGCCATGACGCGGTAGATCATCGACTCCTCGAGCTCGCCGTGGCGCAGCCAGAAGAGCGACGGGCCCGAGCCGAGCGCGAGCGCGCCGAACGCGAAGAGCGCGGCGAACAGCAGCAGCGGGCGCGCCGGCCGGTAGATCGCCGCGGCGCGCACGATCGAGACCAGGAAACGCACGCCGTCCTTCGCGACCGAGAGCTTCGAGTCGCCGATCCGCTCGGCGTACGGCATCGGCTCCTCGACGAGCTTCAGCTTGCCCTCGAGCAGCACGCGCGCGGTCATCGCCGGCGTGTAGTGGAGGCCGTCGGGCAGCGGGTCGAGATCGGGCAGCACCGCGCGGCGGATCACGCGCATGCCGCTCGCGGTGTCCTGGATGCGCTGGCGCGAGAGCGCCCCGAGCAGCCACGCGAAAATCGTGTTGCCGACCGCGCGCAGGCGCGGCATCTCGCTGCCGGGCCCGAGGCGCGAGCCGAGCGCGACGTCCGCCTGCTCGCGCTCGAGCGCGCGGCACAGCTTCGCGAAGAAGGCGGGATCGCAGGTGCCGTCGGCGTCGAGGAAGCTCACCCACTCGCCGCGCGCGAGCGAGAAGCCCATCTTGATCGCCGCGCCGTAGCCGCGGTTGCGATCGAAGCCGACGACCGTGACCTCGGGGAAGCCGCGCGCGATCTCCTCGGTGCGGTCGGTCGAGCCGTCGCTCACGACGATCACCTCGACGTCGGCCGCCGGGCTCTCCGCGACGATCTGCGCGCGCGCCGCGAGGCAGCGCTCGATCGTGCTGCCGATCGCCTCCTCCTCGTTCAGCGCGGGGATCACGACCGAGAGCACGGGGCCGGCGTTCGCCATCGGGCCGGGAGCGTCGCGCGCTTCGCCCGGCGCGGCGAGCGGTCCGCTCACGGCGCGATCGGCCCGTGCGCGCGGCCGTGCAGGAGCTGCGCGAGCGCGCCGTCGGCGCGCGCGCGCAACGCGGCGGGCGGCTCGC
>QEVM01000173.1 GCA_003576805.1 Pseudomonadota bacterium
GCGAGCGGGCTCGGCGTGCTGGCGCGCGGTCCGATCCGCTGCGTGGCGCGCGTCGGGCCGCACGGCCCCGCCTACCAGCTCGGTCACGCGCACGCGGACCTGCTCTCGTTCGATCTCTCGCACGGCGCGACGCGCATCGTCACCGACACCGGCACCGCCGCGTACGCCGCGGGCCCCGTGCGCGCGCACCTGCGCGCGACGGCGGCGCACAACACCGTGCAGCTCGGCGGCGCGGAGCTGCTCGAGGCGTGGTCGAGCTTCCGCTCGGGACGGCGCGGCGCGGCGCTCGCGCTCGGCAGCGGCGCGGCGGGCCGCTTCGCGTGGCTGGCCGCGCGCCACGACGGCTACGCGTGGCTGCCCGGCCGGCCGCTGCCGCACCGGCTCTGGCTGCTCGCCGCCGACGAGCTGTGGGTCGTCGACGCCGTTCTCGGCGGCGGCCGGCAGCGGATCGCGAGCCGGCTCCACCTCCACCCCGACGCGCCGCCCGGCGCCTTCACGGTCGCGCCGCTCGCGGGCGCGGTGCGGCGCGAGGTCGCGCCGCTGCACGAGCATTTCGGCGCGACGCGCGACATGACGCGGCTCGTCGTCGAGCTCGAAGCGCCGCTGCCGTGGGTCGGCGGCTGGTGGCTGCGCTTCGGCTCGCCGCGCCCGTCGGTGATCTCGCTCGCGTACGACGGCGCCGTCGTGCGGCTGCGCGACGAGACGCTCGGGCTCGCCGTCGAGTGGCGGCCGGACGCGTCCGGCGACGCCACCGTCGCCGTCGCGGACGCGAGGTGATGAGCTAGCGTCGCGCTCCCCGTTCGAAGTGCGGAGTGCGTCCATGAAGCGCTGGTTCATCCTCTCGGCGATCGGACAGGACCGACCGGGCCTCGTCGCCGAGCTCGCGCAGCTCGTGTACGACAGCGACGCGAACCTCGAGGACTCGCGCATGACGATCCTCGGCAGCGACTTCGCGGTGATCCTGCTCGCGTCGTCGAGCACCGCGGGCTGCGGCGACCGGCTGCTGCTCGGCGCCAAGCGGCTCGAGCGCGATCACGGCCTCACGATCCTCGTGCGCGGACTCGAGGGCCAGCCGCGCGGTCCGGTGCCGGCGCCCGGCCACGTCGCGTGGCGCGTGCGCGCGGCGGGCGCCGACAAGGCCGGCATCGTCGCAGGACTGTGTCGCGTGCTCGCCGAGCACCAGGTCAACATCGCCGACCTCGCCACCCAGAGCCGGCCCGGCGAAGGCGGGTCGCCGCACTACGAGATGACGGTGACCGCCGAGGTGCCCGAGCGCCTCGACGTCGGCGTGCTGCGCAAGGCGCTCGAAGAGGCCGCGGACCGGCTCGTGATCGACGTCGTCCTGGAGCGCGCCTGAACCGCAGCCGGCGGTCCCGGCGCGCCCCGGCGGCCGCGAAGCGCGCATGACGGGCGGCGATCTCTTCGCGTACTCGACCCCCGCGGTCGCGACGGCGAAGGCCGTGATCGCGCTCGCCGGCGCGGCGCTGCTCGCGCTCGATCTCGTGCTCGGGCCGGGCGCCCGCGCGGCGCTCGCGCGGCGCGTGCTGCTCGGCGCGACGGCGCTCGCCGCGCTGCTCGCGTGGATGCGCTTCGCGCCGCTCGCCGCGGTGTCCTTCATCCACCCCTGGGAGCAGTTCCACCACGTGCTCGGCGCGCGCTACTTCGCCGAGCTCGGCTACACGCGGCTCTACGACTGCACCGCGCTGGCCGACGCCGAGGCCGGCTTCGCGGTGCCGCCCGCAGAGCGCCCGCTGCGGCGCCTCGCGACGAACCAGGTCGAGCGCGCGAGCGCGGCGCTGGCGGACCCCGACGCCTGCAAGCGCCACTTCACGCCCGCGCGCTGGCGCGCGTTCGCGCAGGACGTCGCGTTCTTCCGCGCCGCGTTCATGCCGCGCATCTGGGGATCGATCCTCACGGACCACGGCTTCAACGCGTCGCCGGTGTGGACGCTCGCGGGCGCGGCGCTCGCCGGCGACGAGCCCGTGCGACCCGCGCTGCTGCGCCGGCTCGCGCGCATCGACCTGCTGTTGCTGGCGGGCGCGTTCGCGGCCGCGTTCTGGAGCTTCGGCTTCCGCGCCGGCTGCGCCGCGCTGATCTTCTTCGGCACGAGCCATCTCTCCGACTTCCGCTGGGTGGGCGGCGCCTTCCTGCGCTTCGACTGGCTCGCGCTCGCGGTCGCGGGTGCGGCGCTCGTGCGGCGCGGCCACGGCGTGGCGGGCGGCTTCGCGCTCACCTGGGCGACGCTGCTGCGCGTCTTCCCGGGCTTCCTCGTCGCCGCCGTCGTGCTGCACGCGGCGATCGACCTCGCGCGCCGGCGCTCGCTCGCGCTGGCGCCGCCCCACCGCCGCTTCGCGCTCGGCTGCCTGCTCGCGCTCGCGACGCTGGTGCCGCTCTCGGTCGCCGCGACCGGCCGCGACGCCTGGCCGGGCTTCGTCGCGAACAGCCGCAAGCACCTCGGCACGCCGCTGCTCAACTTCGTCGGCTGGAAGTCGGTCGTGTCGTTCGATCCCGGCGCGACGGCGGCCGCGCTGCGCGATCGCTCGGACGTCGACTGGTACGGGCCCTGGGAGGACGCGGTGCGCGAGCGCTTCGAGCGCCGGCGCGCCGCGTGGGCGGCCGGCGTCGCCGGGTTCGTCGCGCTGCTCGGCTTCGCGCTCGCGCGCACGCCGCTCGCGTGGGCGCCGCTGCTCGGTGTCGGCCTGGTCGTGGTCGCGGCGCAGATCGGGTCGTACTACTGGTCGCTGCTGCTCGGCTGGGGGCTGCTCGCGGAACGCGTGCCCGCGCTCGGGCCGCTGCTCCTCGTGGCGAGCGCGGCCAGCCTCGGCGTCGCGGACGTGGTCGAAGGCTCCGCCGACGCCGTGTTCGCGGCGCTCTCGGCGCTCGGCGTCGCGCTCGCGTTCGCCGTCACCGCGCTCGCGGCGCGGCGCGGCGGTCACACGCGGTAGGGGACGTGGCGCTTGAGCCGCAGCAGCGGCGCTTCGAGCACGATCCAGGTGACGCGCGCGAGCAGGTAGGTGGACCCGATCACCGCCAGCCAGTACGCGATCTGCGCGAGCGCGAAGTGGCGCGCGAACGGCTCGGGCGGAAACACCTGGCCGAGCGCGATCGCGACGGGCAGGTGCAGCAGGTAGAGCGCGTAGCTGTAGCGGCCGAGGCTGCGCAGCGCGCCGAGCTCGAAGGCGCGCCCGAGCCGCGCGCCCGGCGCCGCCGTCAGCAGCAGCACCAGCAGCGACCCCCACAGCGCGCAGAGCGCGGAGTAGCCGAGCGTCGCGACGAGCGGATCGGTGAGCAGCTCCGACACCTGCCGCAGCAGCGGGCGATCCTGGAGCAGGATGCGCGCGTAGAGCGCGACGCCGGCGAAGACGCACGCCGCCGCGCCGAGCAGTCGCCGCGCGAAGTCCGCGAGCGGCGCGAGCCCGCCCGGCCGGCGCGCGGCGATCGCGATCGCGGCGCCGGTGGCCAACGTGTCGAGGCGGCACGGCGTCAGCACGTAGGCGGCCAGGCTCGGCGCACCCGACGCGAACACCGCGGCGCGCGACACGAGCGCGCCCGCGGCGATCGCGACGCACACGAGGAGCAGCCGCTGCTCCGACACGCGCCGCACGATCCAGGGCCAGAGCAGGTAGAAGTGCTCCTCGACCGCGAGCGACCACGTGACGGTCAATGCCAGATGACCCCAGCCGTGGCGCGCGACGTCGACGTTCGAGAGGTAGAGCCAGTGCCAGAGCTCCTCGCCCCGCGCGCCGCGGCTCCACACCGCCTCGACGTCGCTGAGCAGCGGTAGCCGCGGCGCGACCAGCAGCAGGAAGGCGAGCACCGTGTAGTAGAGCGGGAAGATGCGCAGCGTCCGCCGCGCGTAGAACGCGCTCGCGTACGTCGAGCTCTCGCGCGTCGTGAGCAGGATGCCGGTGATCAGGAAGCCCGAGAGCACGAAGAACAGATCGACGCCCGTCCAGCCGAGCGACGCCACGGCCGTCAGCGCGTGATCCGCGGGACGCCGCACCACGCCCCACTGCGCGGTGTGGAACAGCATCACGAGCAGGATCGCGAGGCCGCGCACCCCGTCGAGACGCGGGTCCCGCCCGGGCTCGTCGCGCATGCGCCTAGGCGGCTCGCAGCGGGCGGCGCGTCCGCGCGCTCACGCCTCTTCCAGACCGCACTCGCGGATCTTCTGCAGCAGCGTCTTGTAGGAGACGCCGAGCACGCGGGCGGCGGCCTTGCGGTTCCAGTGCGTGCGGTGCAGCACGCGGTCGATCGTCGCGCGCTCGGCCTCGATCGCCGCGCGGCGCCCGACCTCTTTGAGCGACACCTGCCCGGCCGTCGCGGCGAGCTCCTCGATCACGCTCTGGAAGCGGTCGTCGGCGCCGCGCATGCGGTCGCCGCCGAGCAGGTCGGCGAGCACCGTGTCCTCGCTCTCGAGCACGACCACGCGCTTCATCAGGTTCTCGAGCTCGCGCACGTTGCCGGGGAACGGGTAGCGCTCCATCGCCTTGGCGAGCGCCGGCGACGGCCGGCGCAGCGGCTTGCCGTACTTCGCCGCGAAGCGGCGCAGGAAGGCGTCGACGAGCACGGGCACTTCCTCGCGCCGCTCGCGCAGCGGCGGGATGCGCACGTCCACGACGTTGAGCCGGTAGTAGAGGTCCTCGCGAAAGCTGCCCACCTTCACCATCTGCTCGAGCGAGCGGTTGGTCGCGCACAGCACGCGCACGTCCACGCGGATCTCGCGGTTGCCGCCGAGCCGCGCGAAGGTCGCGTCCTGCAGCACCTGCAGCAGCTTCGCCTGGAGCGGCGGGCTCATCTCGCCGATCTCGTCGAGGAACATCGTGCCGGTGTCGGCGACCTCGAACTTGCCCGGCTTGCGCGACACCGCGCCCGTGAACGCGCCGCGCTCGTAGCCGAACAGCTCGCTCTCGAGCAGGTCCTCGGGCAGCGCCGCGCAGTTGACCTTCACGAACGGCCGGTTCGTGCGCGGCGAGCGCCGGTGGATCTCGCGCGCGACGACTTCCTTGCCGACGCCGCTCTCGCCGGTGATCAGCACGGTGACGTCGGTGCCCGCGATCTGCTCGATCAGGGCGCGCACGCCGCGCATCGCCTCGCCCTGCCAGCCGACCGTGCGCGTGCCTTCTTCGAGCTCCTCGAGCAGGCGCGCCCGCTCCTGCTCGAGCTCGCGCGTCTCGAGCACGACGCGCAGCGTCGCCTCGAGCTCCTCCTCCTCGAACGGCTTGTTCAGGTAGTCGGCGGCGCCGAGCTGCATGGCCTGCACGATCGTGCTGGCGCGGCCGACCACCGAGAGGATCACGATCGGCAGGCGCGGCCACGCCTCGTGCATGCGGCGCAGCGTCTCGAGGCCGTCCATGCCGGGCATCATCACGTCCATCAGCACGACGTCGGGATTGGCGCCGGCCTCGAGCAGCGCGAGCGCGCGCCGGCCGTCCTCGGCGGTGTCGACCTGGAAGCCGCGCAGCTCGAGCAGGTTCGCGAGGTAGGTGCGGATGCCCTCGGCGTCGTCGACGACGAGCACGCGGCGCGACGGCGAAGCGGCGGGCGCCTCGCTGCCGCGGCGCAGGTTGCCGCGCGCGGTCGCCATCAGCGCGCGCCTTCGGGCGGCTGCGCCGCCGGCAGGCGGAACGCGAAGCGCGATCCGCCGCCCGCGCGCTCGCCGGCTTGGATCGCGCCGCCGTGCGCCTCGACGATGCGCTTGCAGATGGCGAGCCCGAGCCCGAGGCCGCCGGCGCGCTGCGCCTCGACCTGCACGTACGGCTCGAAGATGCGCTCGCGCTCGCGCGCCGGAATGCCCGGGCCGGCGTCGGCCACGGCGACCTCGACGAAGGGCCGCTCGGCGACGCGCACGGCGGCGGCGCGCACCTCGATCTGGCTGCCCGGCGGCGCGTAGCGGAGCGCGTTGCCGATCAGGTTCGCGAGCACCTGCTCGATGCGCGGCGGATCGAAGCGGGCGCGCGGCGTGCCCGGCGCGATCTCGACGAGCGCGGCGACCTGCGCCTCGCGCAGGAGCGGCCCGAGCAGGTCGAGCACGTTCTGGATGGTCGGCTCGAGCGGCGCCTCGGTGACTTCGAGCGGCCCGACACAGGCGCGCTGGCGCGCCGCCTCCAGCAGGTTCGCGACGAAGTTGTTGAGCCGCTGGCAGCTCTTCTGGCTCTCTTCGAGGAAGTGGCGCTGGCGGTCGCTGAGCGTCCCCGCCGACTCGCCCAGCAAGAGCCGGTTGAAGCCCGCGATCACCGTGATCGGCGTGCGCAGCTCGTGACTCACCACGGTGAGGATCTCCTCGCGCTCGGCCGCCTCGACGCGCAAGCGCTCGCGCAGCTCCACGAGCTCGCGGTTGGCGTCGTGCAGCTGACGACCGGTGCGGAGCACCTCGGATTCGAGCGTGTGCAGGTCGGTCACGTCTCTCACTCGTAGCGCGAAGGCGGGCCGGTGCGCCGCACTCGCGATCGGCTCGGCGAGCACGGCGCGCGGCTCGTGGCCGTGCCGTGACAATCGACATCGGCACGGCCCGTGAGCGGGACTCATCGGAATTCCGTGACCGGCGTCGGCGAAGAGATCGTCGAGAGCGATGCCGATCAGATCCTTCGCCGCCGGGGCGCCCGCCAACGTGGCGAGCGCCGCGTTGCACCACGCCACGCGACGGCCGCGCACCAGCGCCAGGCCGTCCGTCGTGGCGTCGAGTAGAGCGAGCAGCGCGTCGGCTGACGGCTCGTCGGCGATCGCACCCTGCACCCGCTCGATTCTCCTGTGATCCCGCGGGCAGGCAAGCGCTGGTTGCCACAGGCCCGGCGGGCTAACGGTTTCATCGCCGGGAATGCAGCCGGCCTTTACCGAAAGCTCCCACTCGAAAATGACTCGCACGTTGCGGGTCGTGGGTGACCGACTTGCCGACGCGTCCGCCGCCCGACGAAGCCGCAGAGCGCCAGCCGCGAACTCGCGCGAGCGCGCAGCGCCGGATCGACCAGCTCGCCGACGAGATCGCCCGACACGACGCGCTCTACTACCTCCGCGACCAGCCCGAGATCCCCGACGCCGAATACGATCGGCTGCGGCGCGAGCTCGAAGCGCTCGAGGCCGAGTGGCCGGAGCTCGCGCGCGCCGACTCTCCGACGCGACGCGTGGGTGTCCGTCCGGGCGGTGCCAGTTTCGCGCCGGTCGAGCACCGCGTGCCGATGCTCTCGCTCGAGAACGCGATGGACGAGGCCGAGTTCCGCGCGTTCGACGAGCGCATCCGCCGCCTCCTCGGTGTCGAGCCGCCGGTGGAGTACGTGGGCGAGCTGAAGCTGGACGGCGCCGCCGTCGAGCTGGTCTACGAGGACGGCGACTTCACGATCGGGTCGACCCGTGGGGACGGGCGCGTGGGCGAGGACGTGACGGCCAACCTGCGCCCCGTGAACGGGATTCCGGCGCGGCTGCGCGGGGGCTCCGTGCCCGCGCGCGCCTCGATCCGCGGCGAGGTCGTGCTGCCGCGCCGCGCGTTCCAGCGCCTGAACCGGGTGCGCGAGGAGCGCGGCGACGAGCCGTTCGTGAATCCGCGCAACGCCGCGGCGGGCTCGCTGCGGCAACGCGACGACGTGGACCTCGAGCGGCTGCGCTCGCTCGAGTTCCGCGCGTACGGCGTCGCCGAGGGTCTGCCCCGCTCGGTCGCGACGCAGACGCAGGCGCTCGAGACGCTGCGCGCCTGGGGATTCGCGCTGAGCGACGAGATCGCGCTGTGCCCCGGACCCGACGCCGCGCTCGCCTTCCACCAGCGCGCACTCGCGACGCGCGACGCGCTGCCCTTCGAGGTGGACGGCACCGTGTTCAAGGTCGACCGCCTGGCGTGGCAGGACGAGATCGGCAGCCTGCCGCGCGCGCCGCGCTGGGCGATCGCGTGGAAGTTCCCGCCACAGCAGGAGAGCACGGTCGTCGAGGCGATCGAGGTGCAGGTCGGCCGCACCGGCGCGCTGACCCCGGTCGCGAAGCTGCGCCCCGTGTTCGTCGGCGGCGTCACGGTCAGCAACGCCACGCTGCACAACCAGGACGAGGTCGAGCGCAAGGACGTGCGCGTCGGCGACACGGTCGTGGTGCAGCGCGCGGGCGACGTGATCCCGCAGATCGTGCAGGTGGTCGCGAGCCGGCGCCCGCACGGAACGCGGCGCTGGCAGATGCCCGCGCACTGCCCGGTCTGTCGCGCCGCGGTGGTGCGGCTCGAAGGCGAGGCGGTGACGCGCTGCCCGAACCTCGACTGCCCCGCGCAGATCGAGAACAACGTGCGTCACTTCGCGAGCCGCGGCGCGCTCGACATCGAGGGTCTCGGCGCCAAGCGCGTCCACCTGCTCGCCGAGCAGGGCCTGGTGAAGCGCGTGTCGGACGTGTTCCGGCTCGACGTCGCGACGCTCGCCGAGCTCGACCGCATGGGCGAGAAGTCGGCCGCGAACCTGGTCGCGCAGATCGAGCGCGCCAAGCGCACGACCTTCGCGCGCTTCCTGCTCGCGCTCGGCATCCGCCACGTCGGCGAGGGCGTCGCGGAGCTGCTCGCCGGTCACTACGCCGGCGACCTCGACGCGCTGATGGCCGCGACCGCCGAGGAGATCGACGCGACCCCGGGCATCGGCCCGACGATCGCGGAGAGCGTCGCGAAGTTCTTCGCCGACGAGCGCAATCGCAGCGAGATCGCGGCGCTGCGCGCGCTCGGCGTCACGTGGCCGAAGGGCGAGCGCCGGCGGCGCGGCGAAGGTCCGCTCGCCGGCAAGACCTTCGTGCTGACCGGCACGCTCCCGCACCTCGCGCGCGAGGAGGCGAAGCGGCGCATCGAGGACGCCGGCGGCAAGGTCACGGGCTCGGTGTCGAAGAAGACGAGCTACGTCGTCGCGGGCGCCGATCCCGGCAGCAAGCTCGCCAAGGCGACCGAGCTGGGCGTCGAGGTGCTCGACGAGGACGGGCTCCTCGCGCTGCTGCCGAGCTGACCCGCGCGCGAGCGACGGCTCCGCCCGATGCCGCTATGGCTCTACGAGGGCGCGGCGGACGGAGGGGAGGACCGATGCAGCGCATTGCACGCGGCGCGGCGGCGATCGCCGCGGCCTGCCTGCTCGCCGCGTGGCCCGCGGCGGCACGCGACGACGCCGCGCCGCTCGCGAGCGTCGCGGACGTCACAGTCTGGGCGCGAGGTCTCGCGCATCCCTGGGGTCTCGCGCTGCTGGCCGACGGCCGCGCGCTGGTCACGGAGAAGCGGGGAACCCTGCGCCTCGTCGCGCGCGACGGATCGGTCTCCGAGCCGCTCGCGGGCGTGCCCGCCGTCCACGCCCAGGGCCAGGGCGGCCTGCTCGACGTCGCGCTCGATCCGGCGTTCGCCGACAACGCGCTCGTGTACCTCTCGTACGCCGAGCCGGGCGAAGGCGGCGCCGGCACGGCGGTCGCGCGCGGCCGGCTCGGCGCGCGCGCGCTCGACGACGTCCGCGTGATCTACCGGCAGCAGCCGAAGGTCGAGGGCAACGGGCACTTCGGCTCGCGCCTCGTGTTCGCGCCGGACGGCGCGCTCTTCGTGACGCTCGGCGACCGCTTCCACTACCGCGACCAGGCGCAGGCGCTCGACTCGGCGCTCGGCAAGATCGTGCGCATCCGGCCCGACGGCGGCGTCCCGCCGGACAACCCCTTCGCGCAGCGCGACGGCGCGCGCCCCGAGATCTGGTCGTACGGACACCGCAACGTGCAGGGCGCCGCGCTGCACCCGAAGAGCGCGCGCCTGTGGACCGCCGAGCACGGCGCGCGCGGCGGCGACGAGATCAACCGGCCCGAGGCGGGCAAGAACTACGGCTGGCCCGTGATCACCTACGGCGTCGACTACTCGGGCGCGAAGATCGGCACCGGCACCGCCGCCCCCGGCATGGAGCAGCCGCTCCACTACTGGGATCCCTCGATCGCGCCCTCCGGCCTGCTCTTCTACACCGGCGACGCGTTCGAGGACTGGCGCGGCGACCTCTTCGTCGGCTCGCTGAAGTTCGGCCAGCTCGTGCGGCTCCAGCTCGACGGCGAACGCGTCGTCGCCGAGCACCGCTACGAGATCGGCGACCGCATCCGCGACCTCGCGCAGGCCGCCGACGGCGCGCTGCTGCTCGTCACGGACGAGGCGGACGGGCGGATCCTGCGCGCCGCGCCGCGAGCGCGCTGACGGCGCGTTCGTAGAGCGCGCGCTTCGCGAGGCCGGTCTCGGCGGCGAGCTGCGCGGCGATCTGCTTCGCGCCGAGCCCCTGCGCGGCGAGCGCGGCGACGCGCACGCCGAGCTCCGCGTCGTCGAGCGCCGGCGCCGGGCGCGACTGCGCCGCCGCGCCCGCGACCGCGATCGTCACCTCGCCGCGCGCGCCG
>QEVM01000174.1 GCA_003576805.1 Pseudomonadota bacterium
GCTACGCGGCCGCGATCGCCGCGCGGCTCGCGCACGGCGACGCGCTCGCCGCCGCGGTGCGCGGCGCGCACCGCTGGATCGCGCGCGCGATCGCCAGCGCGCCCGGCCTCGGCCACGGCCACGGCCCGATCAATCACTGGGCGGAGTGGGAGTGAGAAGGGCGCGCAGCGTGATCTCGGTGATCTCCGCCGGCGCGCCGAGGCGCATCGGCGGGCCCCAGAAGCCGGTGCCGCAGCTCACGTAGATGGCGCTCGCGCCGACGCGGTAGAGACCCGCGATCCACGGCACGGTGATGCGGACGGCCCAGCGGAACGGCCAGATCTGTCCGCCGTGCGTGTGCCCGGAGAGCTGCAGGTCGACGCCGTGCTGCGACGCGCGCGCGAACGTCGCGGGATCGTGCGCGAGCAGCACCACGGGCAGCGACGCGTCGCGCCCGCCGAGCGCGCGCGCGACGTCCTCACCCGCGCCGGGGTCGATCATCGCGCCGTGCGTGTCGTCGACGCCCGCGAGCTCGAAGCGCGCGTCGCCCTCGCCGATCACGACGCGCGCGTTGCGCAGCGTGCGCCAGCCGAGCTGCTCCATGTGCGCCGCCCAGGCGTCGGCGCCCGAGTAGAAGTCGTGGTTGCCGGTCACGAACCAGACGCCGTGGCGCGCGCGCAGCGCGCCGAACGGCTCGACCTCGGCGCCGACGCGGCGCACGCTGCCGTCCACGAGATCGCCCGTCACCGCGACGAGATCGGGCGCGAGGTCGTTCACGATCCGCGTCACCGCGGCGGCGAAACGGCGGTCGAGCAGCGGACCGATGTGGACGTCGGAGAGCTGCGCGATGCGAAAGCCATCGAGCGCACGCGGCCAGCGCGCGAGCGCGATCTCGACGCGGCGCACGCGCGGCAGCGCGAGCCCCTGGCGCAGGCCGACGCCGGCGAGCGCGGTCGCGAGCCCGCCCACCACGAACGCGCGCCCCTGCGCGAGCCGCTCGGGATCCGGCGGCTCCGCGAACGCGGCGCCGAGCAGCCAGAGCGCGGCGCCCGTGCCCGCCGTCGTCGTGAGCAGCAGGAACGCGAAGCCGAGCCACACGTACGCGGCCCACGACAGCGCCGCCGAGAGCGCGCCCAGCCGGCGCCGCGCGAAGATCTGCACGAGCAGCGTCGCGAGCCCGACACCGAAGAGCGCGAGCAGCGCGCCCCGCAGCGGCGCGGGCCAGCCGGGCTCGATCGCGAGCGCGTGCGCCAGGTACACGTGTCCGCCGATCCCGACGCCGAGGATCACGAGCACGAACACGATTCCGGCGAGCGTGCGGCGCTGCATGGCGCGGCGAGGCTAGCGCCTGGACCGACTCGCGTCGGTCGCCTGGCGGCTGCCGCGGAGGTGTCGCAGCCTGCCGCGATGGATCTCGAGGCCGTCCCGCTGCGCGACTTCGCGATCGCGCTCTTCATCGGCGCGCTGGTCGGCATCGAGCGCGAGAAGAAGCAGGAGGCCGAGCCGGAGCGCGGCATCGGCGGGCTGCGCACCTTCATCCTGTTCGCCGAGGCGGGCGCGATCGCGGCGTGGCTCTCGCGCGCGACGGAGACGCCCTGGATCTTCGTCGGCGCCGGCGCGCTCGTCGCGGCGCTGGTCATCGCGGGCTACGCGGCGTGGGTGCGCACGCATCCGGGCGACGTCGGGCTCACCACCGAGATCGCGGCGCTCGTCGTCTACCTGCTCGGCGGGCTCACCACGTACGGGCAGCCCGAGATCGCGGTCGCGCTCGCGATCACGACGTCCGCGCTGCTCGCGTGGAAGGAGCCGCTGCACGGCCTCGTCGAGCGCATCGGGCGCGACGACCTGTACGCGGGCCTGAAGCTGCTGATCGCGACCTTCATCGTGCTGCCGGTGCTGCCCGACCGCGCGCTCGATCCATGGGGCGCGCTGAATCCGTACCGGATGTGGTGGCTCGTGATCCTGATCTCGGGCCTCTCGCTGCTCGGCTACGCGGCGTCGCGCTGGCTCGGCAGCGGTCGCGGCGTGCCGGTGACGGGCCTGCTCGGCGGGCTCGTCTCGTCCACGGCGGTGACGCTCACCTTCGCGCGCCGCAGCCGCGAGGCGCCGGACGACGCCAGCTTCTCGGCGGCGTTGGCCGCCGGCATCCTCGCCGCCTGGTCGGTGATGTTCGTGCGCATCGGCGTCACCGTCGCGGTGCTGCACGCGCCGCTGCTCGGCTCGCTCGCGATTCCGCTCGCGGCGCTCGCCGGCGTTGGCGGCGTCGCCGCGGCGGTCGCGTATCGGCGCGCGGACGACGCCGACGGCAAGGCCGGCGAGATCGCGCTGCGCAATCCGTTCAGCCTGCGCTCGGCGATGCGCTTCGCCGCGCTCTTCGCGGCCGTGCTGCTGGTCGCGAAGATCGCCGAGCAGCACGCCGGCGCGCGCGGCGTCTACGTCGTCGCAGCCCTCTCCGGGCTCACCGACGTCGACGCGATCACGCTGTCGATGGCGTCGGGCGCGCGCGGCGGCGGCATCGCCGGCGCCACCGCCACCGCCGCGATCGTGATCGCCGCGCTCACCAACACGGCGGTGAAGCTCGGACTCGTCGTCGCGTTGGCCGGCGCGGACCTCCGGCGCCGCGTCGCGACCGCGGCCGCGGCGCTCGCGGCGGCGGCGCTGGTCGCGCTGCTGCTCGGCTGACTCACCAGCCGCGCAGGTCGATCTCCCAGACGTCGACGACGTCCTCGCCGTCGGCGAGGTGCAGCCGCGCGTGGTAGGCGAGCGTCGGGTCGACGTGCGCCGGCCACACGCGCACGCGGTCGCCGACCTTCGCCGCGAACGGCGACGCCGACGCCGCGTCGGCCGCGAACGTCACGTGCTCGTCCGAGCAGAACCACACCTTGGCGCCGTCGATCGCGGGATTGCCGTGATCCATGCCGAGCGACTTCAAGCCCGCGTCGCACACCCACCACGCCGGCCCGCGCGAGATCACGGTGGACCACACGAACACCGCCGGCCGGAACGGCAGCTCGCGCGCCGCGTACCAGGTGTCCATCAGCGAGTAGGAGCCGGCCTGGATCTCGGTCGCGACGTCGTTGACGTCGAACGTCCCGGTGCCGCCCGCCGAGATCACGTCGCCGCCGACCTGCGCGTGCGCGGCGCGCAGCTTCGCCATCGCCGCGTCGCACGCCGTCTTGCGTTCGGCGCGCGTCGCGAGCCCCATCACGTGGCCCTCGTAGCCCATCACGCCGCGCACCGAGAGCCCGCGCCGGCGCGCGAGGTCGGCGAGGCGGCCCGCGTCCTCCGGCGCGCAGCCGCAGCGCGGCAGGCCGACGTTCACGTCGACGAGCACCTCGCGCACGCCGCCGCGCGCCGCCGCGTCGATCGTCTCCGCGGAGTCCACCGCGACCGTGACGCGCGCTTCCAGCGCGCCGAGCCGGCGCGCGTCGAGCGTCTCGTTCGCGAGCAGCAGGTCGTCGCCGAGTCCCGCCGCCGCCAGGCCCTCCATCTCGCGCACCGTCGCGCAGCAGAAGCCCGTGTGGCCGAGCGCCGCCTGCCGCTTCGCGAGCGCCGTGCACTTCGTCGCCTTCACGTGCGGCCGCAGCCGCCGGCCGGGCAACGCCTTCGCCATGGTCTGGAGGTTGTGTTCGAGCGCGGCGACGTCGACGACGAGCGACGGCGTCGGGAGATCGTTCAATCGCATGCGGGACGTCTACCGCCCCGCGCGCCCGCTGCCAACGCGGCGAGCGCGACGGCGCCGAGCGCGGCGGCCGCCGGCTCGGGCACCGGATCGGCGCGGACCGCGAGCTGACGCCCGTCGGCGAGCGTCGCGGAGAACGCGATGCGCCCGCTGGCGGCGGCGTCGCCGAGCGCGAGCGCGGTGACGGTGGAGCCGAGAAGCGCGTCGCCTGCGCCGATGACCGGCTCGCTCACGCCGTTCATGACGGTCACCAGCTGGTTCTCGATGGTCGCGACCACGGCGCGGCCCGCATCGTCGAGACGGAGCGACAGGGGGTACGCGGTCGGTCCGAGCACGTCGTACGGGGCGGCTCCGTCGCTGGCGGCCACGATCCGCGGCATGCACGCATTCGGCACGCCGGCCGAGAATGCGACGCGTCCGGCGGAGTCGATGTCGGTGGCGACGAGGTCGCAGTAGGTCGGCGTCGCCAGTGGGCCGGCCGACGCCATGATCTCGACCGGGCCGCCGTCGATCGCCACCCGTGCGGCGACCTCTCCGTCGGTGTGCACGTCGACGTAGACGAACGAGAGCCGTCCCGCTCCGTTGATGCGAGGCCAGTAGACCTTCCGGAACGACGGCCCGCCCGAGACCTTCACGACCTCGCCGTTCCGGATCGTGAAGAGTCCCTGCTCGATCGTGCCGTCGTAGCGGGCCCAGAAGGCGACGCGGCCCGCGTCGTCGAGCACCGGATGAACGAGCCCTTCGATCGGCCCCGTCGAGTCCGCGACCGGCGGATCGAGCGGCGGCTCCTCGTCGACGTGGATGCGACCCGTGGACCAGTCGCCGAGCAGGAACGCCACCTGGCCAAACGCGTTGATCGAGGTCGTCTCGCCCACCCATTGCTCGGGCGTCGCGACGGACTGCGGCGCGAGCACGGTGGTGAGCGCGCCGCCGGTGCCGCGATAGACCGCGCGACCGATCTCGCCGCCGGGCAGCCGCACGTCGGCGATGAACGCGACCTCGCCGGACTCGTTCATCGACACCGACCCCGGGAAGACGCGCACGAGCGTCTCGTCCGGCGCGGCGATCGTCGTGAAGATCCACTCGGCGGCGCGCACCGGCGGCGACGACGCGCATGCGAGTGCGCACGTCGCGAGCACGAGGCGGATGCCGGGGCGCAGTCTCATGCTTGCTCCACGCGACCGTCAGGCGCGCAGGCCCGTCGTCTCGTCGATGTGTAGCATCAGATTCAAGTTCTGGATCGCCGCGCCGGCCGCGCCCTTGCCGAGGTTGTCGAGGACGGCGACGAGCAGCACGTGCCCCGACGGGTGCGGGAGCGTCGAGGCTGCGCTCGTGCACGGCGGCGCCTTCGGCGAACGGCGCGACGCGCACGAAGGGCTCGTCGCGGTAGCGCTCGGCGAGCGCCTGCCACATCGACTTCGCCGTGGCGCCGTGACACGCGTCGAGGAACACCTCGTGCACGGGAATCTGGACGCGCATGCCGCAGCGGAACGGCCCGACCGCGGGCACGAACTGCGGCTCGCGCGAGAGACCGGACCAGCGCAGCATCTCGGGCACGTGCTTGTGCACGCGCTCCAGCGCGTAGGGCGCCTCGAACGGGAGCTGCAGCAGCCCGCCCGCGGGATCTTCCCACTTCTCGATGAGCGGCTTGCCGCCGCCCGTGTAGCCCGAGAGCCCGTGCACGGTGAGCGGGATCTCGCGACCGAGGAGGCCCGCGTCGAGCAGCGGCCGCACGAGCAGCAGCACGCCGGTCGGCCAGCAGCCCGGGTTCGAGACGCGGCGCGCGCGCGCGATCGCTTCGCGCTGTCCGGCCGCGAGCTCGGGCAGCCCGTACTCCCAGCCGTCCGCGACGCGATGGGCGGTGCTCGCGTCGAGCAGCCGCGTGCGCGGCCCGAGGTCCCAGCCCGCGACTTCGCGCGCCATGTCGTCCGAGAGGCACAGCACCGCGACGTCCGCGTCGCGCATCGCCTCGCGCCGCGCGCTCGCGTCCTTGCGGTCCGCTTCGGGCAACGTGACGACGTCGAGGTCGGCGCGGCCGGCGAGCCACTCGCGGATGCGGAGGCCGACGGTGCCGACGTGGCCGTCGATGAAGACGCGCGGCTTCATGGTGGGGCCAAGGTAGCGCCGCGACGCGACCCCGCTGCGCGCGAATGGTACGCTGCGCGGCCGTGTTCGACCTCGAGCTCGCGTCGGCCAGCAAACGCTACGGACGCCGCCACGCGCTCTCGCAGGTGGACCTCGCCGTGCCGCGCGGCGCGTCGGTGGGGCTGCTCGGCGCGAACGGCGCGGGCAAGACGACGGCGCTGCGCCTGCTGCTCGGCTTCGCGATCCCGACGCGCGGCGCCGCGCGCCTGCGCGGGCGCGATCCCTTCGATCCCGCGTCGCGGCGCGGCGTCGGCTATCTGCCCGAGCGGCTGCGGCTGCCGCGCGCGATGACGCTGGCGCGCTTCCTGCGCGTGCACGGCGCGCTCGCGGGCCTGGCCGGCGCGGACCTCGCGCGCGAGATCGAGTCGGTCACGGAGACGACCGGCGTGCGCGACCGCCTGCACGAGCCGGTGGACGGCCTCTCGAAGGGGCTCGCGCAGCGCGCCGGCTTCGCGCAGGCGCTGCTCGGCAAGCCCGACGTGCTGCTGCTCGACGAGCCGACCTCGGGCCTCGACCCGCTCGGCGTGCGCGACGCGCGCGACTGGATCTCCGCGGCGCGCGCGCGCGGCGCGACCGTGCTGGTGTCGTCGCACGTGCTCTCCGAGGTGGAGCGCACCTGCGACCAGGTCGTGATCCTGCGCGAGGGCCGCGTCGCCGCGAGCGGCGCGCTGGGCGCGCTCGTGCAGCCCGGCGAGTCGCTCGAGGACGCCTTCGTGCGCGCGGTGCGCTCCTAGTGCGCGCCTTCGCCGTGCTCGCCTGGGAGTCGCTGCGCGACGCGCTGCGCCGGCGGCTCGCGATCAGCGTGGCGCTGGTGCTGGTGCTCGGCGTCGCGGCCGCGCAGAGCTGTACGCAGATCGGCGTCGGGGGCGTGTCGATCCAGGGCGCGCCGGTGGAGCCGCGGCTGCTCGCGGGCTACGTCGCGCCGCTGCTCTTCGGGTTCCAGGCGCTCGCCGTGCTCGCGATGGCGGGGCTCGTCGCGTCGGACCATCTCGCGCGGCCGCTCGCCGAGGGCAGCGCGGTGCTCTGGCTCGCGCGCCCGGTGTCGCGCGCGGCGTTCGCGGGCGCGCGCCTCGCCGGCGCGCTCGTGGTCACGCTCGGGGCGGGCGCGCTGCTGCTCGGCGCGACGAGCGCGCTGCTCGTCGTGCGCCAGGGCGTCGCGATCGCGCCCGCGCTCGCCGGCTGCGCCGCCACCGCGCTCGGCGCCGTCGTCGTCGCGTCGCTCACGATGACGGCGTCGCTGGTGATGGGTCGCACCGCGGTGCTGCTCTTCGTCGGGCTCGGGCTCACCTTCGCGGCGTACGCGAACGGCGTCGGGCTCGTCAGCGACCTCGTCCATCCCGACGTCGAGGTCGGCGGGCTCGTCGGCGCGATGAACCGCTTCGGCCCGCCGCTCTTCACCGCCATCGCAGCCGCCGTGTCCGCGTGGAATCCGCACGTCGACGCCGGCGACAGCTGGCCGCACGCGATGGTGCGCCTCGCCGCCTGGTCCGTCGCCGGCGTCGCGCTCCTCCTCCTCCGCTTCCGCCGCCGAGAAATCGAGAGCTGACCCCACCCGCGCACGCGAGCGCGCTGCACCGCCCGCAGTGACCCGCCCGTTTCCCGCGTAGCGAGCCGAAGGCGAGCGGCGAGCCCCATGAGGCTCGCGGTCGTTCACGCAAGCGCACTGCACCGATCGCAGCGACCCGCCCGTTTCCCGCGTAGCGAGCCAACGGCGAGCGGCGAGTGAGGCGCCGAAGGCGCACTCCAGCTTGCGCGTAGCGAGCCAACGGCGAGCGGCGAGCCCCATGAGGCTCGCGCTCGCAAAGCAACCACCTCCACTCTGCACGCTCCCTGCGCACCCGGTGCCGAACCGCGCACCAAGCGCTCGCAAGCTGCTCGCAGGCGCGTGCGGGTTGCCGTGCCGGGCGGCACACCGCGATCGCGGCAGCGCGCCGAAGCGTTCTCCGTGGACCGCTCGAGCCCTGCGCGCCGCTCTGTCGCGCATCGGGGCGAGCACTGGAATCCGTGGAGGCTCCGAATGCAATCGAATCGACGTTGGATCTGCATGGCTGTCGGCGTGGCGCTCGTGCTCGCCGCGCCGTCCGCTCGGGCGCTGACGCTCGCCGACCTGGATGGCGGCGCCAGCTTCGCGGCGGGATCGCTGCTGTTCTCGAACTTCGACGTGACCGCGGCGGGCGACGTGTCGCTCGATCTCGCCGACTACCCGGTGCAGATCCTCGCGGACGGCTTCCGCTTGTCGGGACCGCTCGCGGTGCTGCTCGGCGACGCGGGCACGCTGCTCGTGTCGTACACGGTGAGCGCGCTCGCGCCGGTGATCGCCGGCGCTGCGCTGTTCGCGCCGGCGCAGACGATCGGCGACGGCGCGCAGGCGTGGGTGGCGGAGACGCTGCTCGACGCCGGCAACGCGCCGCTCGGCTCGCTCTTCACCTTCGACGTCGAGGGCTACGGGGCGAGCCCGTTCGCCGGCGCGCTGTTCGCGCCGGTCTCGGCCGTGCAGGTGGTGAAGACGGTGAACGTCGCGAGCGGGTTCTTCTCGGCGCTGCCGCTGGTGGACCAACGCTTCCTCGTCGTGCCCGAACCGCTGACGCTCGCGCTCCTCGCCCTGGGCCTCGGCGGTCTCGCCGCGTGGGGCCGCCGGCACGAGGCGCACGCCTAGACGGTGTGCGCCGCCCCCCGGCGGTCGCGGCGTTCGCGCCGCGGCCGCCGCTTCGCCGGCGCGAGGGACGCCGGCTCCGAGGACGGCCGGCGCGCACGGTGCCGAGCGCGCCGGCCGGCTCGGGCGGACCGCGGGCTCGCGCCCGCCGGGCCGCCCGAGCACTTCGCGGCTCAGAACTCGCGCAGCGTCTCGCGCAGCGTTCGCCCGGTGTACTCCGTGCGCACGAGTCCGCGCCGCTGCAGCGCCGGCACGAGGCCGTCGGTCACCTCGGTCAGATTCCGGCGGCTCACCGCCTGGTTGTGCATCGTGATCAGGAAGCCGTCGCCGCCGACCTCTTCCATGATCTCCGCCATGTCGTCGGCCATCGTCTCCGGCGAGCCGCACAGCGGAATCGACGACTCGAACTCCGCCGACTCGTAGACGAGCTGCCGCAGCGTCTTGCCGCTGCCGGGCTGCTGGAACTTGTCGAGCGAGCCCTGCTCGCCGTTGGTGGTGAGGTGCGGCAGCGGCTGGTCCATGTCGTACTTCGAGAAGTCGATGTCGGTGATCGAGGAGATCAGCGAGAGCGTCTGCTCGACGAACGGCGTCGAGTGCGCGATCTCCTCGCGCCGCGCGTACGCCGCCTCCTTCGTCTCCCCGAGCGTCGGGATCACCAGGAACAGCACCTTGACCTCGTCCGGGTTGCGGCCGTGGCGCTTGGCGCGCTCGCGGATGTCGTTGCGGTACTCCTTCATGCCGTCGAGGCCGTCCGCGAGCGTGATGATCGAGTCGGCGTGCTTCGACGCGAAGTCGCGGCCCTTCGGCGAGCCGCCCGCCTGGAGGATGACCGGCTTGCCCTGCGGCATCGGCGCCGTGTTGAGCGGGCCGCGGGACTTGAAGAAGCGCCCCTTGTGGTGGATCGGGCGGACCTTCTGATGGTCGGCGTACACGCCGCGCTCGCGGTCCATCACGATCGCGTCGCGCTCCCACGAGTTCCACAGCTTGTAACAGACCTCCATGTACTCGTGCGCCATGTCGTAGCGGAGCTCGCGCGGCGGGAGCTGGTCGAGGCCGAAGTTCTGCGCCGCGAGATCCTCCGCGCTCGTCACGACGTTCCAGCCGAAGCGGCCGCGCGCGATGTGGTCGAGCGTCGAGCACAGGCGCGCCAGCAGGAACGGCGGATAGCCGAGCGTCGACATCGTGATCACGACGCCGAGGTGCTGGGTGCCTGCCGCCATCAGCGCCGCGAGCGGCGCGGGATCGTGCTTGGGCACCATGCCGACCGCGTGCTTCAGCACCATCTCGGCGCTGCCGCCGTAGGCCTCGGACACCGAGAGCTTGTCCTCGACCATGATGAAGTCGAAGCAGGCGCGCTCCAGCGAGCGCGCCATCTCGACGTAGAAGTCGCCCGTCCAGGGCGATCCGCCGTTCTCGAACGGACCGTTCCACAGGTCGGCCGTGAAGTTCATGAACCAGCCGAGATGAAACTTCTTGGGAGCCATCGCTCTTCTCTTCCTCTTCCTCTTCGAAGGATTGGATGGCCCACGGGTCCGCCGCGACCGCCCCGATGCACGTCGGAGCCCGTGGGCCGAGGGTTGGAGTTCAGCCGCGCCTCGCGGCGAGCGGCTTCGGACCGAGCCACTGCCCGGCGGCGGGCGCGAGCGCGCGCAGCCGCGCGAGCGCCTGCACCAGCGCGAGCAGCTCGGCCTGCGCCGCCGCCGACGGCCGGCCTTCGGAGAAATCGGACGACGCGAGGTACACCCCGGTGGGCGCCGCCAGCGCGCCGAACCAGGCGAGCACGTCGCGCAGGTGCCAGTCCACGCCGAGGTAGTGGTGCTGCGTCGCGCCCATCGACACGATGCCGACGGGCTTGCCGGCGAGCGCCTCGACCGGCAGGTGGTCGAGCAGGTTCTTCAGCGCGCCGGTGAAAGTGCCGCGGTACACGGGGCTCGCGAGCACGACCGCGTCCGCGCCCGCGATGCGCGCGACGACGCCGGCCGTGTCGTCGCCGTACTGCTCCGGCGGCCGCCCGTCCGCGAACGCGACCCGGTGCGCGCCGAGGTCGACGAGATCGCAGTCGAACTGCGACTTCGTCTCCGGCGCGTCCGCCATACACTGAAGCGCGGCATGCATGCGACCCGGCTTCGTGACGCTTCCGAGCACGATGGTGAGCTTCGCCATTCCGTTCCGACCCTGCCTCCGCGCGGAGCTGCGTCCATTAGCTACGAGCGGAGGATCGAAGTCAAGCGGGCGCGCGCTGCATCGACGCGCGACGTGCGCGGCGCGCTGCGTGTTTCGCGACAGTTCGCGATCGCTCGCAACATTTCGCGAATCCGCCGCCGAACGCGGCGGCGCGCGCGTCATGCGCCGATCAGTCGCGGCCGGTGAGGTAGCGGCGCAGCAGCGTCTCGATCTCGCGCACCGCGCGCGGCGCGGCGCCTCCGCGGCGCGAGAGCGCCACGCCGTGCGCGAGCGCGGCGAGCGCGTCGCACGCGACGCGCGCGGCGAGCGCCGCATCCGACACGTCGACGTCGTGGCGCGCCGCGAGCCAACGCGCGAGTGCGTCGCACACCGAACGGTGGAGCGCCGCGACCGCATGCCGCGCGTCGTCGCCGAGGACGCCGTCCTCCCACAGCACGCGGTGCAAGCGCGGGCGCGACGCGTGCAGGTCCACCATGGCGCCCACCAGCGCCGGGATCGCCTCGTCCGGCGGCGCGCCGCGCGCCAGCCGTTCGCGGGCGGGCGCCAGCGCCGCGTGCGCCGCGAGCACGTGGCAGGCGCCGAGCTCGGCGAGCAGCGCCTCTTTGCTCGGCCAGTACTGGTAGAGCGACCCGATCGACACGCCGGCGCGCCGCGCGATCGCATCGGTCGTCGCCGCCGCTGCGCCGCGCTCCTCGAAGATGCGAGCCGCCGCCTCGAGCACGGCGCGCACGGTCTCGCGCGAGCGCGCCTGGGCCGGCCGCTTCCGCGGAGTTACGCGCGGTCGCCGCGTGCGGGAGCTGGCCATGGAAATGCGAGGTGACGGCTGCGCACGAACCGCGAGAGTCTGCCCGTGCTTCGCGCCCGCACAAGGAGCCGCCGAATGAACGCCACGTACTCCGCCCTGCTCGAGCGCGCCGCACCGCTCTTCGGCCGCGACGCCGCCTGGCTCGCGGGCCGCGTGCGCGGCGGCGTCGTCGACCTGCTCCGCGACGACTTCGCGCCGACCGCGACGCAGCGCGCGCTCGACACGCCGCTGACGGCGTGGCTCTACGACGTCGTGCGCGACCGCGCCGTGCGCTCGATCGGGATGCCCGCGTTCCCCGACGAGGCGCGCTCGGTGTGCGAGCGGCTCGCGCTCGCGCAGGGCGACGTCGTGCTCGACGTCGCGTGCGGCCACGGCAACTTCACCGCCGAGATCGCGCGCCGCGTCGGAGCGGACGGGCTCGTGGTCGGCCTCGACATCGCCGGCGCCATGCTCGCGCGCGCCGCGGCGCGCGTCGCGCGCGAGCGGCTGGACCACGTATTGCTCGTGCGCGGCGACGCGCTCGCGCTGCCGTTCGCGGACGGCGCGTTCGCGAAGGCCAACTGCGCCGGCGGCCTGCACCAGATGCCCGACCTCGGCCGCGCGCTCGGCGAGATGGCGCGCGTGCTCGCCTCCGGCGGCCGCTTCGCCGCGAGCGGCTTCGCACAGCGCGGCGCCGCACCGGCCGGCTGGCGCGGGGTCGCGTGGCGGCGCTTCGCGCTGCACTTCGTTCCCGTCGACGAGCTCCGCACGGCGCTTCGCCGCGCGGGCTTCGCGGACGCCGTCGTCGAGATGGCCGGGCGCTGGTTCGCGTACGCGTCGGCGCGCCGCGCGAGCGGCTCGACCTGACGCTCCGCATCACTCCGGCGCGTGGCACACGGCTTCCACGTGGTGGCCGTCGGGATCGGCGAGGAACGCGCCGTAGTAGTGCGCGTGGTAGCGCGGGCGCAGGCCGGGGGCGCCGAGGTCGGCGCCGCCGTGCGCGAGGCCCGCGGCGTGGAAGCGGCGCACGGCGTCGCGCGTCGGCGCGCGGAGCGCCACGTGGAAGCCGGCGGACGGCTGCACCGGGCGCTTCGCCGCCGGATCCTCGAAGCCGACGTAGAGCGCGAAGCCGCTCGCGCTCGGCGGGCCCGGCGGTCCGTACGCGGTCTCGCCGGGGACCGTCTCGTGCGGGACGAGCCCGAGCGGCGCGAGCGCGGCGTCGTAGAAGGCCCTCGCGCGGGCGAGGTCGGAGACGCCGAGCGAGAGGTGGTCGAGCGTCGCGAACGGCCGGTGATCGCGCGACCACGCGATCGGATCCGCCGCACACAGAAACGTGTCGTCGAGCGGGCGCACCATCCGGCGGCGCGCGTGCCGCCGGAAGCCCATGCGTTCGTAGAGACCCTCGGCGATCTCGTGGCCCGGCTCCAACTCGAGGTCGAGCGCGATGCAGCCGGCCGCGCGCGCCGTCGCGAGCGCGGCCTCGGTGAGGCGGCGCCCGACGCCGGCGCCGCGGGCGGCGGGCGCGACGTAGAGCTCGTCGAGCCACGCGGACGCGCCGCCGTGCTCGAGCGTCCAGAGGAACGAGAGCGCCGCGACGCCGACCACCCGGCCGCCGGCGCGCGCGACCAGCACGCGCCCGAACTCGCGATTGCGCACCAGCGCGCCGACGGCGCGCGCCAGCACGTCGCGCTCGAGCGCGACGTCGTGCTCGGCGAGCTGGGTCGCGAGCAGCGCGATCGCCGCGTCGAGGTCGGCGCCCGCGACATCGCAAATCTCGACGTCTTCGCCGCGCACGGATCGGTTTCCTCCGCTGCGCCGCACGTTCGAGAACGGCGCTGCCAACACAGGGAAGCGGAATGCCACCCTCCGCAGCAACGCCGGGGCAGGCGCGCGCTGGCGACGCGGTCGAATCCGCTGCGCGCAGCCGAGCTTGCGCCGGCAGCTACGGCGTGTCGCGGCGCGGTGTGGCGGTTGCATGCAATTCCCAGGGGAGCCTTCGTCCCGCCGCGGGCTCGAAGCGGGTTCCTCCTGGGGAGGAAGCGAGATGCGCACGCTCATCGCATCGACCCTGGCGCTCGGCATCGGCGCGTGGCTGTCGCTGGGTGCGGCGCAGGCGGTCGCGGACGCGCTGCCCTTCACCGGCGCCCTCGCGCTGCAGATCGGGCCGTGGCCGCAGATCGTGGTGCCCGGCGCGGGCACGGCGATCGTGATCGGCTCGGGCGGCGCGGGCCACTCGAGCGCGCTCGCGCTGCCGGGCGCGTCGTTCGAGACGACCGCCCTCGTGGTGCCGGTGACGGATCCGCTGGCGCAGCCCGTCTTCGGCCTGCAAGCGACCGTGGAGAACGGAGCGGGCACCCTCGCCGGCTCCGGCGGCGGCGGGTTCGGCGGCGCGCTGCCGCTCGCGGGCAGCTTCCGCGTGTGTCTCTTCGCGAGCTGTCCCTTCGCCGTCACGAACGTGGTCGTGCCGCTCTCCGTCGTCGGCCAGGGCGGCTTCTTCCACGCGGCGGGCGGCGTGAACCTGACGGTGGTGGGCGCGCCGTGGACGACGGGCACGGTCGCCGTCGGGTCGGTCACCGCGATGGGCGGCGTGTCGCCGCTCTCGAACAGCGGCGCGCCTTCGGGATCCGTAGCGCTGGTGACGCCGATCTTCGTCAGCACCAACGTCGCGCCCTTCTCGATCGTGCCGTCCTTCGGCTTCCTGGATTTGCACTTCGTGCCCGAGCCGGGGACGCTCGTGCTGCTCGGCGGCGGGCTCGCCGGGCTGCTGGCGCTCGGCCGCGGCCGCCCGCGCGGATGAATCACGAACCCAGAACGCGCACCTCCGCAGCGGGGGCATCGATGAAGAACGGGAATCGCCGCTCCGCGGCGCTCGCCGGGATCGCGATCGCCGCGTGGCTGGGCTCCGCATTCCTCGGCGCCGCGCCGGCGGACGCGGCGGCGCTTCCCTACACGGGCACGTTCGAGCTGAAGATCGCGCGTCTCGAGACGGCGACGCCTGTGTCTGTTCGCGTCCTGTACGAGCCCACCGCCCGCGAACATGACGGTTGCGCTCGACGTCGTCGGCGCGGGCGGCGTCGCCACGGTGGAGGGCGCCGTCAACGTGACCGTCGTCGGCGCGCCGTGGACGACCGGCACGGTCTCGATCGGCACCATGACGGAGATGGGCGGCGCGTCCCCGCTCTCCGGCACCGGCGCCCGGCGGTCAGGTCCGCCTCGCGACCCCGATCTTCATCCACATGAACGTGGCCGCGGATCCGATCGTGCCGGCGTTCGGCGTGCTGAGCTGCACTTCGTGCCGGAGCCCACGACGCTCGGAATGCTCGGCGCCGGCATCGCCGCGCTGCTCGCCGTCGGCCGCCGACGCACGAGCGCGTGAACCGCGCACTCGAAGGAGAGAGAAGATGCGAAGCTCGATTTTCGGTACGTGCATCGCCGTCGCGTTGTCGTTCGCGGGGGCGCAGGCGCACGCGGCGGCGCTCGACTTCACGGGCACGCTCGCGTTGCAGATCGCGACGCTGGCGCCCACGGTGATCGGCGGGAGCGGCGTCGCCGTCGTGAACGGATCGGGCGGGACGGGCCATCTGACGCAGCTCGCGATCCCGAGCTCGCCGTTCGCGACCACCGTCGTCCAGCCCGTGACCGATCCGGGCGCCTTTCCGATCATGGGCGTGCAGGTGACGGCGCACAACGGAACGGGCGCCTTCGCGGGGAGCGGCGGCGCCGGCTTCGGCGGCACGATGCC